>NZ_JADFUD010000044.1:0-66907 GCF_054820065.1 Bradyrhizobium sp. UFLA06-06 | reverse complement strand
CAGAGATGCGTGCGGCGAAATATGGTTTGCCGAAACCAAGCCCTCCAGAAATCAAGTGAGACTACCTACGCTGGAGCCCATTAAAAAGGCCGGAAACGACGAAGCCGCCGACCATGCTGCGCTCGCCATAAAGGCGCTTCGCAAGGCAGCGACCGGACAGCCTGCCGTGCAGCTTGCGCGCCAGCTTTTTCGCGGCCTGCCTCGTAACGCCGCAAGACTTCGCCAGCGCCTTCAGGACCCCGGCTCTTGCTCCCGAAGACCCGGGGCATATTCTCGATCAGTTTGGAGCGGTCCCGGCCGGCACCTCGCTGGGGCCGTTTCGCTTCGGGGAACAAGCAGCAGTCCAACGACGTTGAGTAGCCACGTGGGACTACTTGCCGGCCTCAGCAGTCTAAGCTGGGGCCTTTTTTGTCAGGGGACGGTTTTCGCGAGTTGTAAACAGCTTCGCCAAAATCTCAGCCTGCTCTTTTGTCAGCTTCTCGGCGAACGCGCCGTTCTTTTCTATCTGAGCCGGCCCTTTGAGTTCGCTATCGTAGACCATCCAGCCGTTGCCACCCTGCCGAACGAGGAAACGTCCCCGCATCGGGCGTCCAATAAATTCCATCTGCAACCACCATCTGCGAAATACGAGCTTCGTCGATTAGCTCGAAGGATGGAGCGTCGGCATTGAACTATGTGAATCGTGACGATCAACTTTAGACAAGCACCACCTGGCTTCCGCGGCGAACTGAAAACGGCCCCAACCAGGGGGCCGCCAACCCGAGCGATACGGGTTTTTCCTCTGGCAGTCGGGGGGCGCCTGAACAAGCTGGGCGGTGAGCCGACTCGGTGCCAAGCCCGTTCCTATCAACGAGGACCAGGATCATCGGAGATACGAGCATAAAATTGGACAGACGGCCAAAATCGAATCTGCAATCATCTTTGGCATCTGATGAGGAAATGATTCGGAGAAGCCATGCCGGTATGGTCGCACGAGGACGAGCTGAGGTTATTGCAGTTGGCGCGAGAAACCGATCTGACGCAGCGCGAGATTGGTCAGAAGCTCGGGCGTTCGGAGTCGGCCGTAAACCTACGTCTAGCCATGCTAAGGAAGCGTGCCGCCGGGAATAAATAGGGCAACGTGAAACGGGAACCAGGCGGCCAACTGTGGGTTTTGGCGTGCAGGTAATCATGGCAACTCGCATCGGCGCGCGCCTCACTGCGCTGCTGCAAATGATTCGATGACGGACGTCACGCATTTGACTCCAGGTGGCTTCTATTGGGTCCTTGTGCGCTCAAGCACGAAGCATCCCGAGTGGCAGCCGGCGCGTTGCGCTACTTGCCAAGGCGACGGCGTGAAGTGGGACTTCATCGGCTTCAATAGCGACGTCGGTCATCATTTCGTCGAGGTCGTCGACATCGGCCCAGAACTATCATCCTAAACGCTCGTGTTAAAATGCCCAGGAAGACTAGCGACAGCCCTGCTATCGATCCGCTGCGCGGATTCCCCATTTCTGTACAACCGCTGCGGCCCTGTCCCTTCTGCGGCGGTTCGGAAGTTTGGATCCACAGCGACATTGACCCAAAATTTGTAGTCTGCAAGGAATGTTCAGCTTTCGGTCCCAATGCGCCGACCGTTAGGCAGGCGGCCGAGCGTTGGAACAAACGAACCACCCCCTAAAGCCGAAGAACGGCGGAAGCGATTACTCGCTGGGACCGTTCGGGAACAAAGTTGCAACCGCGGCGTTTCGCGACCGCTTGGTTTGAGTGGTTTCCTTGGCCCCAGCTTGTATCCCTCGCTGGGGCCTCTTTGCGCGCATAAGACAGGCCGTCCGAAATAGGAGTGGCCCCGACAACCTTGGGGGCCTGCGGAGGCCGATGTCGGGGCCACTTGCCAGTCCCGCGTCGGGATTTGGCCTCAGAATGATTCTACAAGTTTCTAGACCTCGCAAGCAGGATCCCCGCTGTCTCTGCGAAGAGGTCTTTGCTTGGCTGCAGCATCGTCACGAAAGTTCAGCTTTCGCGGTACCCAAGGTGCTGGGGCCTTTTCTATACGGCGTAGGAACGAACGTGGCCGAGTCTTGTTTATCGGACGCTCAGATGCCGCCACTGCCCCCCGACTGCATCTGGGCATCAGTAGTGGCCCTAGCCAGTCCCCTCGCTGGGGCCGTCTCTTTAGAGGAGCAAGGTCGACAACTGAAGCGGCCTTACTCCCCATTTTCTCGATGTGCCTTGATTTCTGCGCGCGCGCTGGCGCTGTCCTGGATGGATTTCCGCAGATCTGCCAGCTGCGCGTCCCGCTGATCGGCGAGCGTTTTTCGTTGTATGCGCAACGCTTGACTTTCGGCGATAGCAAGCTGGGAGCGCGCGAACAGTGGATCGATCATCGGCAAGCTGTACTACAGCGCCTAAGTTCCGGCCCTGTCTTAGGATACGTCCGATTTTCTATCGTTGATCCCGTATCTGCTTTCCTCTTGGGGAAAGGGCTCATGGGATTTTCGGCCCGCAAACGTATCCGGCACTGGATCATTGAGGAGTTTGAGCGAGTGCTCGATTAGCTCGCGTGCCTGACCGGCGAGCTTTTCAAACCACATTTGGTCAGGACGATAGTTGCGCTGTTCGGCCATAGCCGCGCTCCCTGTTGTGCAGGCGGGAGCGCTATCGGTCTCTCAGCCACCGACGCCTACGGGCAGAGCCTCGGCCGGTGATGAGGGTAAACTACCTCAGGACGTAACGGTTCAATATTGAACTTAATGCTTGGGTCGAAACGACAAATGCCGCGCGTTTGTAGGCGGCCTTACCTCAGTTGGTCCGCCTACTTAAGCGCACAGCGCGGCCAAGCGGTATAAGACTAGGTGTTCAGTCCCGAGGTCAAGTGGATGGGATCGATCCTGAAGCGGTTTGGTTCGTCGGCCCATGCTTTGCAGATAGCTTCATAGGGTGTGAGACCACGCAGGGTCTTAAGGCGTCTGGCGAAGTTGTAAGCATCAAGGAAGGCAGCGAGGTGATCTTCCAATTGCTCGTGGGTCTCGTAGTGGTATCGCCGGACGGTTGCCTCCTTGAGCGTGCGGTTCATTCTCTCGACCTGACCGTTAGTCCAAGGATGATTGGGCTTGGTCAGGCGATGCTCGATGCGGTGTCCCAGGCAGGCCCGGTCGAAGGGATGGCCGCGCCAGCTTGCAGTGGCGCCATCACGATTCTTAGGCAGGTCGGCGAACTGGATACCGTTGTCGGTCAGTACAGTGTGGATCCGGAAAGGGACGGCCGCCACCAGTTCTTCGAGGAAGGCCCTGGCTGCTGCACCCGTGGCCTTCTTCACCAGCCGGGCGAAGGCGTATTTGGCGGTCCGGTCCACCGCCACGAAGAGATAGAGTTTGCCTTCCTCGGTGCGGACCTCAGCGATATCGATGTGGAAGTAGCCAATGGCGTAGCGCTTGAAGGGTTGCCTGGCGGGCTTGTCGCCGGCGATCTCGGGTAAGCGGCTGATCCCGTGACGTTGCAGGCAGCGGTGCAAGGACGAGCGCGTGAGATGCGGGATCGTCGCCTACAGCGCATAGAGACAGTCATCCAAAGGCAGGAGCGTGTGCTTGCGGAAGGCGAAGACCATCGCCTCTTCCTCGGCAGAAAGCACGGTCGAGCGCACGGTCTTTGGCCCCATCGGCGCATCGTGGACAAAGGTGCGCTTACGCCACTTGGCGACCGTCTTTTGGTTGAGCCCGTGCTGGGCGGCTAGCTCTTTGAGCTGAGCCTTCGATCGCTGTATTGCCGCTCGGATCGCGTGCGTGGTCGTGGCGCTGCCATGGAGTATCTGGCCCATAGGTCCTCCCGGAATGAAGGACCAGTTTGGCTGATTCCCCCACACTCCGGGACCAGACACCTAGGCCGCGCACGTACATTTGAGGCGCGGCCCTAGTGCGCAATGAGAGCGGTCAGCAACAGCACTGCAATAAGCAAGGAACCGCCGAAAATCGCGATAGCGAAACAGACACGCGCCGGGATCGAATAGGGATCGAAATGGGGCTGTTCAAGCATGGCGCTCCTTAAGCCTGCAGGCGGGAGCGCGATCGGTCTCTCAGCCACCGGCGCCTACGGGCAGAGCCTTGGCCGGTGATGTTTAGACAATGCTCCGGATAGCTAGAGGTTGCAAGGAACCTCTCAGCCTACTTGCGCAGCAGCACAACCGAACTCAGGCGAACAGGTCTTTGCCCGGCTGCAGCATCCTCACGAACGTCCCGCTCCTTGGCGTACTGCAAGCCGGCCCAGTACTCGGCCGGCGTCGCCTTTGTCCTGGTAGATCATCGGATAGTTGATCGTCTCAATGTAGATCCGGTCGTCCTGGATCGGTTCAAAGGCGCGGGCGTGCTCCATGATCCGGCGGGCAGCCTTTCTCCGGGTCCGCCCAGCGCCGGTCTTCCTTCATCTTCATCGTCGAATTCCATCCCGCCTTTGTGCAGCATAGATGTGAGGGGTGTGAATCTGGCTTTCGGCGGGACGGTGGCTATCAAACGTCGCGCCGCAGGGACAGCGCATCAGCGACGACGGCAGTTGAGAAGGCAGCTTTTCGCCGCGGTCCCACATGGCCTGCTTGCGCGCGATCCAATCGCGATGATCGCGCCAGGCCTGGAAATTCGCTTTGGTTATCTTCACAGCCACCGCTGTCGTTGCACAGCCCGTCACAGGCTCGCTGCTTGTGCTGCACGTCGGTTACTCCTTCTGGGAAGGATGGATCGTGGTCGATGGTGCTGTATCTCTCGTCTCACCGAATCTGCTGGCTGTGGTTTGCCTTCGGCATTCCAGTGTTCATGGCGGTGGCCGCTATACTCTGGCTGATGATAGCTAAACCTTAACTTGAGGTGTTTTGAAGCGTGATGGCAGTGCCGCCAGGATGCTCCGCTCGCGGTGGCATGCCAGCTTGCAGTAGTTGCCGGGGAGCGCGCAGGCCTCCGGGATGGTCGAGCGGATAGGAGGGGATACCTGTTAGGCCGCCAATCATCTTCAAAAGCGCCTGTTGCTCAGGCGCGCCTCCGTTATTGGCCAAGAACTCTGCGTGCGAGATGAATATACGCAATCGCTCTGGATGAATGTCCCGGTGGTCGAAGTTGCTAGCCTGTCGGGATCCGACCGGGCGGACGTGGTCGTGGTCGGTTCTGGCATTGCCGGGCTGCCGGTGGCGTAGAGCTTGTAAGCCGTGGGCGCTCCGTGATCGTGCTGGATCGACACCGGCATGACGGCGCGCACGACCGCGCATCTCGCCACAGCGCTGGACGACTATTCCAAGGTGCTCGTGGGCGCGCGCGGCGAGGAATGTGCGCCTTACTACCAAAGCGTCATGACCGCGATTGACCGCTGCCTGGAACTCGAAAACGTCGGCTGCGATTTCTGCCGGGTCGACGGAATCTGGGTGCATTGCCGAATCCCAGACCGGGCGGCCAACCGCCAGCGGCAGCAAAAGGGGAAAGGAGCCGCCTCGCAACGGCTCCGTCCTTCCGCTATTTCTTGCCCTCGCCGACCGTAGGCGCGGGCTTCTTGTCGAGATCCTGCGCCATCTCAAGATGATGCTTAAGCGCCGGCAGGGTTTTGCCGGCCCAATTCTTCAGATCCGCGTTATCGCCGCCCTTGGCATAGCGCTCGAACAGGTCGACGGCATCCTTATGAGCGCTGACCTGCATCGAATTGAACTCCGAGCTGAAGTCGTTACCGTTGGCACCCTTCAGCTTGTCGAGCTTGCTTTGGTGCGATGAATCGAGAGCGCTGGGCAATTCGGCTTTCACCTTGCCACTGGTGACAAGTCCCTTCAGCTCGGTGCTGGTTTTGGTGTGGTCCGTTACCATCTGGGAAGCGAAAGTCTTCTCCGCTGCATTTCCCTTCTGCTGTGCGAGCTTGTTAGACTCGATTTCAAACATGTCCGATATCGCGACCTGCTTGACAAAATCCACCGTCGAGGGGCTGACCCCGAGCACGGAATTGACCCCGGTCTTTTCGCTGACGGATTGCGCCATGACCGGTGTCGCCAGCAAAATGCACGCGATTGCTATTATAGTGCGTCTCATGTGTATCTCCATCAGTTTGCGGTCTTGCAATTGACGCCCTTGCGAGGCGTTAGTTGAGCTTAGTCGCCGTCTGCTCGTCGAATTTGGCGGCGAGGGATCGAACGATATCGTGTGGCTGAGCTTTCCATCCAGGCGATCAAGACGTCGTAGTGGCGACCGGCCGCAACAGGAGACCCGCCAGATAGCAGCGGCCTCAAGTAACCGGTCTTGCGGCATCTTCGACCGCTCGGGCGGTGGAACGATCCCGTGACCAAACGAGCCTGTTGCGGGTGTAGACCTCCTTGCGGTTGAGGTGGAACTGGACGCAGTAGCCGCCGCATTTGCGCTTTTCGCTGATTCCCGCCCCGTTCTTGGCCAAGCTATCGTCAAAGGCGAGGTGGTGGTTGGCCTACGCACTGCCCTGAAGTTTTAAGCCGAGTGCCGGTAAACGTGGCGGAGGTATACGCGTCACTACGCAGTGACCTGTACATCGGCTCCATTACTTCTTTTTCTTGGGGACTTTCTTGCCTTTTTTGCGGGCCTTGGAAAGTCCGATCGTGATCGCCTGCTTCTTGCTTTTTACCTTGCCGCCCTTTCCGCCACGGCCACTTTTGGCCGTCCCCTTCTTGTACCGTCGCATCTCGCTCTTGACGTCCGAGCCCGAGCTCTTCGAGTAGCGATGCTTCTTCTTGGCTTTTTTTGCCATGGGTTCTTCTCTTTCCACTAAAAGACACTGCTAGTTGAACTGCCAGAAGCATGACTTCCGCGCTGTCGGCTTTCCCATCCACCGCATCGACAATCTAGATGGCGCTGGCAAGTTCCGACGCACCAGTCCGAGCATCCGTTAGTGGATATACGGAATGCGGTGTCCTCATAGGAACGCTGCCAGATGTTTCACGCTTGATAGGTTGGAGAACCTCGATCGATGCGCCGCACCAGAATTCGGCTCAAGCACCAGCCATCCGACCAAGCCGGCCGACGCGGTTGGCGGCTTAGCACCGAGGAAGATGAAGAAGGTATCGAGGATTGGATGGTCGGCGGAGGCGACAGCCCGTCAGCTTGAACGGCAAATAGTCCCGGAAATTGTTGCTGCATCAACCAAGGGATCAGGGTAGCCACACGATGGTTCGTCCCAAGGGTTCACCTCCTATTTCGAGCCCGATTCAGCGGGCCAGCCGTTTGATGGTCTTGGCCGCACGGCTGGGACCATGCCAGCCGAGAAACTTCAGCTCCTTGTTCTCCAGCGCATTCGTTGCTCGAAAGAACTGTTCGAGGTCATCGCGTGCATGGGTGGGAAGATCGCGGATATCCTTGAGATCAGTTTCGAGCGGTGATCTATCAGGCACCGCAAACACCCGATCGTTGCGCTCCGTCTCGCCCTTTTTCTTCTGTTCGACTTCGAGAATGCCGATGGGACGGCAGCGCAGCACGACGCCCGGATAGGTCTGCGCGTCATGCAAGATCAGCACATCCAGCGGATCGCCATCCTCGGCCTTGGTCGAGGGAATGAACCCCCAGTCATAGGGATAGGTCAGGCCGGCCATCAGTGGCTTCGCCAAGGCAAAAACGCCAAGCTTCGGATCGAAATCGAGCTTGCATGAACTGCCGCGCGGCGTCTCGACCACGGCGAAGATGTTCTTATCGTCGGCCCAACTCGGCAGTTTTGTCAGATTGGTCATGGCGGACGACTCGGGCCTCGAAAGGAGCAGCGGGCCCGACGGAAATCGATCCGCCGAGCCCCGCCGGGAATCAGGCGGAGGTGGAGGCCTTCTTGTTGACACCCTTGCGCAACGCAACCGTATTGAGCTTGGCGTTCGCGGCCTTCTCTTCGTTTAGGTTCGTGGTAAGGAAGCGCACGATATCGTCGTGGCCGAGCTCCTCCGCCCAGGCGATCAAGGTGCCGTAGCGGCATATCTCGTAGTGCTCGACGGCCTGCGCGTTGGCGACGAGCGCCGCATCCAGCACCGTCTTGTCCTCGATCTCGCCGGCCGTCTCGTCGGCTTCCTTGATGATCCCGTCGATGGCTGGGCATTGCGTGCCGCTTGGCGATTGGCCGAGTTTCTCGAACACCTTTTCGAGACGCTCGATCTGCTTGTTGGTCTCCTCGAGATGGTTCTTGAGGCCCGTGGCCAGATCCCGGTTGGTGGCTTTGTCGATCATCTTCGGCAGGGCCTTGGTGATCTGCTCCTCGGCATAATAGATGTCCTGCAAGCCATGCAGCAGCAGATCATCCATCGTCTTGATGTCTTTGGTGAATAGTCCCATGACGCCGCTCCTCGCTCCTAAAGCGGGGGGAACGCATGCTCGCCGTGCTGGTTCCTGGGCGTGAACGCCACAGCCGGCCGGGAAGATTATGATGGTGGGGCGTCTCGTGCGTCCGCAGGAACTCGCGCAAACAGGCCGCGTTTTGCCTCTTTGGGTGGAGTTCAACATGGTCAGCACCTCGCTCTGGATGGAGACCGAAATCCTGCCGGAGGCGGGTGCCCTCAAAGGCGATGTGCAATGCGATGTCGCCGTGGTTGGTTCGGGCATCGCCGGACTGTCGACGGCGTACGAATTGATGAAGCGCGGCCGCTCGGTCATCGTCATCGACCGCAAGGGTATCGCAAGCGGCATGACGGCGCGCACCTCGGCGCATCTTGCGCCGCTTTGCGATGATTTGATGAGCGAATTCAGGAAGCTGCGCCGCGCCGAGGTCGCCAAGCTGTTCTACGAAAGTCAGGCCGCCGCCGTGGATCGCATCGAGGAAATCCAGACAAGCGAGAAAATTGCCTGCGACTTTCTCCGTCTTGACGGTTACCTTTTTCAAGGCAATGGCATGCCGGCCGACATATTCGATGAGGAGCTGGAAGCGGTGCGCGAGGTCGGCGCACCGGTGCACCGGTTGGTCGGCGTGCCGCTCAAGGGCTGCGAGAGCCGGCACGTCTTGCGCTATCCGCGCCAGGCAAAATTCCATCCCCTCAAATATCTCGCCGGACTTGCCGCCGCTTGCGCAAGCGGCAGCGTCCGTTTCTTTGCCAACAGCCCGGTCGAGGAAGTCGCCGAACATGACGGCGGCGTCACGCTGCGAACCTCACAGGGGCAGATCACGGCCGTGCATGCTGTCATCGCGACCAACGCATCAATCGCCGACCGCTTTCAACTGCATACCAAGGTTTCTCCTTACCGCACTTACGTGCTCGCCTTTGCCATCGCGCGGGGCGAACTGCCCGACGCGCTCTATTGGGACACCGAAGATCCCTACCATTATGTGCGGCTGCAAACGGGCCCCGAGGAGGATGATTTCGTGCTGGTCGGCGGCGAAGACCATAAAAGCGGTGAGGCCAACGATGCCGACCAGCGCTTTGCTCGGCTGGAGAACTGGGCGCGTGAATTGATCCCGGCTTTGGACCGCATAACCCATCGCTGGTCGGGTCAGGTTCTCGACACGATCGACTATGCCGGCTTCATCGGCCGCGAGCCCGGCAGCGAGCGCATTTACCTTGCGATGGGCGATTCAGGCCAGGGTCTGACCCATGGTGTGATGGGCGCGATGCTGAACACAGCCCTCATTCTGGGCGAAGATCATCCGTGGAAGTCCGTCTATGCGCCGGATCGCAAGCCGCTCGCTGCGGCGCGGAATTTCCTGCGCGAGAACATGACGATCCTGCAAAACCTCGCGGAATATGTGGCGCCGGGTGAAATCGCTTCGCTCGAAGAGCTTCAGCCCGGTGAGGGCGCCATTCTGCGGCGGGGACTCGAAAAGATCGCAGCCTACAAGGACAAGGCTGGCGAACTGCATCTTCATTCGGCCAGTTGCACGCATATTGGCTGTCATCTGCACTGGAACAGCTTCGAGAGCTGCTGGGATTGTCCGTGCCACGGTTCGATCTTTGCGCCCAACGGACGGCCGATCAATGCTCCGGCCGTGTCGGCTTTGCGCCCGGTAAAGGTCTAGCGAGATCCGGTCAAGGCTTAGGGAGCGTTCCATCTTCAAGGACGAGGACATCGAGCAGGGCGATCTGCGTAGCCCGCGCACACCGTGGGCCGTCCTACGGCCGCTGCCAATTGAGCCGATCGTTGACAGCTTTCGGTGCAAGGTGCTGATCGTCGGTGCCGGCATCACCGGTGCGCTGATGGCCGAGCGCCTGACACGGCAAGGCCGCCAGGTGGTCATCATCGATCGCGAGCTTCCCAGTCTCGGCAGCACGGTGGCCAGCACCGCCATGCTGCTCTGGGAAATCGACCGGCCGCTGTTCGAACTTGCGCAGCTCTATGGTTTCGAGAAGGCGGTGCGCTGCTATCGGGCCAGCCACCATGCCGCGCAGGGCCTGCCGTCCCTGGTTTGGCAGCATGGAATTGCCTGCCAGATGCGACGGCGTCTCTCGCTCTATCTCGTCGTCGATGACAGTCCGAACCTTGTTCAGGATGAATGTGCGCTGAGGGGCCGCGCCGATCTGCCGTCCCTCTATCTCGATCACGCCGCGCTGCTGAAGCGCTTCGGCATCGCGCGGGCGGGCGCCCTTTTGTCAAGGGACGCGGCCGATGCCGATCCTGTGCTGCTCACACATGGCCTGCTTGATATCTCCCTGCAACGCGGTGCCCGCCTTCTCAAGGCCAACGCGGTTGCCTATGACAGCACGGCCCAGAGCGTCACCGTCGGCCTTGAGAACGGACTTTCGATCGAGGCGCGCCAGGTTGTGCTCGCGACCGGCTATGTGATGCCGGATATTGTGCGGCCCACGGCGCAGCAGCCAGCTTCCAGCTGGGCCATCGCGAGCCGGCGGCAGCCAGGCCATCTGTGGCCCGAACAGGCGCTCATCTGGGAAGCGAGCCGGAACTATCACTATGCGCGGACCACCACTGATGGCCGCATCATCCTTGGTGGCGAAGATGACCGTGCGCTCATCGAGCCTCACGCTCGTGCCACGCCTGCCAAGGTGAGGGCGCTCAAAGATTATCTGAAGGCGCTTTGGCCGCATGCATCGGAAGATGTGGCGTTCGGCTGGTCGGGCGCCTTCGATACCACACATGACGGATTGCCGTTGATCGGCAGGGTGCCCGGCTCCAAGAATATCTTCGCCGCCTTTGGCTATGGCGGCAACGGCATTACCTTCAGCTTCCTCGCGGTGGAACTTATGGCGGCGATGTTTGCCGGAGGTTCTTCGCCCCTGTTCGATGATCTTGCGATTGATCGCGATATTCCCGGCTAAGACGCGCGATCAGGCTGCCCAGCATGAAGGCGACGAGCAGCGAGGGCAGCGGAGCCTCTCGCACCACATCACGCAGAAACGCGAGCGCCTGGCCCGGCGGCTGCCCTTCTTCCAGCTTTCGTGCTGTGATTGCGCTTCATCGCTCCGCGCCGCACCTGATCCGCCATTCCCTGCTCCTTCAATCTGGGCAATAGACCGGCGGCGGAACCGTTCCTACTGCGAACGCTGTGGCCGTACCCGGTGCTTTAGCAACGAAGGGGACCCGAGGCCATTCTGAAAGGACCGACAACGATCGATCAAGGATGGTCATGGCTCAAGATCCGCCGGAGCCTAAACGAGACGGCAAAGGGGCCACATCTCGGGCTCTCGCAAGCCTGCACGGGAAGTTCAGGAGCCCTTCACCATCCGCCCGCCGGAAACCGATCACGGCTCAATGCCCAATCTGAAATGGTCGTTCGCTGCTGAACCAATGGCTTCCACGCGCGCTTGTCGAAGCGCATTTGAAAGTCACGGGTGACGTCCTGGCGCGGCTCCTGACCACCAAAGCGGCGGTGATCGCACGATGGTATTCCCGCGACCAATCATCGAGCAGGAGGTCGAAATGCCGCCGCGTGGCGTCCGTATGGAGGCGATGGAGGCACGTTCTGTCGATGCCATTCCAGTCGGAAAGGAGTGGCAATATGAACCCAAATGGGACGGATTTCGTTGCCTGCTGGCGCGGGACCGGGACGCGGTGTCCATGCGCTCGAAGTCCGGCCAGAATCTTGCCCGATACTTCCCGGAGATCGTCGCCGCAGCCCGCGATTTGCGCGAACGGAGGTTTGTGCTTGACGGCGAGCTCGTCGTCGAGGTTGGCGGGCAATTTTCGTTCGATGACCTCCTGCAGCGCATCCATCCGGCCGCTAGCCGCGTTCAGAAGCTGTCCCGGGACACGCCGGCCCTGTTTCTCGCTTTCGATCTGCTGGAGCTGGGCGACAAAAAGTTG
Source organism: Bradyrhizobium sp. UFLA06-06 (assembly GCF_054820065.1). Lineage (NCBI taxonomy): Bacteria > Pseudomonadati > Pseudomonadota > Alphaproteobacteria > Hyphomicrobiales > Nitrobacteraceae > Bradyrhizobium > Bradyrhizobium sp. UFLA06-06. Next base: position 54,722 of record NZ_JADFUD010000044.1, on the reverse strand, counting down.
GCCGACCAACCGTTGTCCCGACGGCGACCTCAGTTGGAAAAGCTTGCTGGCCGCAATTTTTCGCGCGCGCCGCTATTTCGGCTATCGCCGGCCAGCACGAAGTTCGGGGATGCCGAGCGGTGGCTGCAATCGGCAGGCGGCGGAAGTGACGGCGTGGTCGCCAAGCGGCTCGATCTTCCGTACCAGACCGGGAAGCGCGAGGGCATGCAGAAGATCAAGCGATATCGCAGCGCTGATTGCGTCATTGGAGGCTTTCGCTACGGCGAGAAGCTGCAGGCCGGCCGCAAAGCTGTCGCCTCATTGCTGCTGGGGCTTTACGATGCAGACGGCCTCCTGCACCACGTCGGCTTTTCGTCAGCCATCAAGGCAAAGGACAAACCGGCGCTGACCGAAAGACTCGAGATGATTGCGGCGACCAAAAGCTTCACTGGCAACGCGCCAGGCGGACCAAGCCGATGGTCGACGAGACGATCGTCCGAATGGCAGGCGGTGAAGCCGAAATACGTTGTCGAAGTGTCCTACGATCACTTCACCGGTGGCCGCTTTCGGCACGGTACGACCATCCTTAGATGGAGGTCCGACAAGAAGGCGGACCAGTGCACCATGGAACAGATGAAGCAAAAGATCGCGCGGGACCTCATGAGGGCGATCGAGCCAGCCTGACGGATACTTGGGGTCTATCGCATGTCCCGGATCTCGCAGGCCAACACGCCCCGATCGCGTTCGCGCCAACGACAACCCAGTCTTGGCGCAGCAGGTCGTAGACGACCTACAACGTAGGCCCAAGGGTGAGGGCTGCGAGCATCCCAAGCGAGAGGTCGCCCGTCGATCCACGCGGCCAAGCCTTCCTCAACTGAGGGATGTAAGACAGCGATGCGAGAAAGGCCGCGATGCCGCCAATAGAGGATGCGAATTTACCTATCACACTCTATGGCCACTCCTCGCCTGCCGACGGTGCAGATCCTCGGAGCGAGCCGGTTGCTCGGACTGCCGGCCAGCATTCGCGTCGTATCCCCTGTCAATGAATGCCGCACGGCAAACAGTGAGGAATAAGAACCGTTCCTAACGTCCTGCGATCGTCACGCGAGCCACTGGCCATCAGCGTTTCCGTCGTCACTCGACCTGCTCGCCGAACCGGTTCAAGTAGACCGCCATCATGGCGTCGTGAGTCTCGTCCGCGGAACTGCAGAACGCGTCGGTCACCAGGACGACGCGAAAAGCCCAATCGATCGCGCCGAGCGCGGTAGCGAGCACGCAAACCTCCGTCTCGCCTCCCGTAACGACGATCGTACCGACCAGCTTCTCGCGCCGGCGAAGATGCAGGTCGGATCCGGTCCACGGAGAGTAAACGTGCTTGTCGTAAATCGTGGCCGGGGGAACGAAGTAGGCGAGCTCCGGAACGAGATCGACTATATCTGGGCCAAGACGATCGATTGTCATCGAGCTCCGTCGCTCGTAGTACCGTCGCCACATCCCCGCACCTTGGCCTGAGGACCGGGCTGGGATGAAGCGGGTAAAAGTCGCCCGCTCGGGATGCCTTGCCGTGATGGCGACGATACTAGGAATCACCCGATCGAACCACGGCGTCCTCCATTCGGTGTCCTCTGCGAACATCCGTTGCATGTCGACGCAGATGTGAATCGTGTTGGCGCCGGATGGCCCCAGCCGTAGCACATCTCTCTTGGCCATCCTTCGGTCGTCTCAAGGACTTTGCCGTATCGGACGCAACAAGGGTGTTCCTTCATGGTTCCTTCGTTAACGCGCCCCGGGCGACTCGACCGGATGCCCTCGGGAACCACGAGATGCAGCCGGGCTTTTACCTCTCGATGTTCGAGAAAGCCGATAGAAGTGAAGAACTGACTTCCGCGATGGCCGACGGTTTCGTCCGCGTCCGCGGAGCGCGGGAGCATAACCTCCGGAACGTTTCGCTCGACATCCCACGCAAATGAGCTCGTGGTCTTCACAGGCGTGTCCGGATCCGGCAAGTCCTCCTTAGCGTTTGGGACGTTATACGCGGAGGCTCAACGTCGTTATCTCGAATCCGTATCACCTTACGCACGTCGGCTATTCCATCAGATGCAGGTGCCCGACGTCGACGCAGTTGAAGGATTGCCGCCAGCCGTCGCCCTTCAGCAGCAGCACGGATCGCCGACAACCAGGTCGTCGGTGGGAAGGCGTCACGACGCTCTCCAACCTCTTGCGCATACTGTATTCGCGGGCGGGCACATATCTGCGCGGGCAGGCCTTGCTTTACGCGGAGTCCTTCTCGCCTAACACGCCGGAAGGCGCCTGTCCGAACTGTCACGGCATCGGGCGAATTCATCAGGTCGTCGAACGAAGTCTGGTACCCGACGACACTTTGACGATCCGTGATCGCGCCATTGCGGCTTGGCCTTCGGCTTGGCAGGGCCAGAATCTCCGGGACATTCTCGTCACCTTGGGGTATGACGTCGATAGGCCGTGGCGCGAGCTTTCGAAGAGAGATCGTGACTGGATTCTCTTCACGGACGAGCAGCCAACCGTACCGGTGTATGCGGGATACACGCCAGCCGAGACGCGAAAAGCCCTGAAGCGCAAGGAGGAGCCCAGCTATATGGGCACCTTCACCGGCGCCCGCCGGTACGTGCTTCAGACATATGCCACCACGCAGAGCATCATGATGAAGCGGCGTGTAGCGCAGTTTCTGTCGAGCGATGATTGCCCGGTCTGCGATGGAAAGCGGCTAAAAGCGGAAGCGCTTTCGGTCAAATTCGCAGGAATGGACATTGCCGAGATGTCTCGCCTGCCGTTGGGCAAGCTCGACGAGCTTATCAAACCGTACATTGATGGAAGCAAGAAAGACGGTACCGACGATCATCCCGAAAAGGCGCTTGTCGTTCAGAGAATCGTCGAGGATCTCGTCGGGCGTCTCGAAGTTCTGCTTGAGCTAGGCCTCGGTTATCTCACCTTAGAGCGCAGCACGCCGACGTTATCGCCGGGCGAACTGCAGCGTCTGCGGCTCGCGACGCAGGTCCGATCGAACCTGTTCGGGGTCGTCTACGTACTGGACGAGCCCTCCGCTGGCCTGCACCCGGCAGACATTGAGGCGCTCTTGCGGGCACTCGGGCGCCTGAAGGCATCGGGAAATTCGCTCTTTGTCGTTGAACACGAGCTCGATGTGGTGCGCGAGGCCGACTGGATCGTCGACGTTGGGCCCGCTGCCGGGGACCAGGGCGGTCGGATACTCTACAGCGGGCGCCTTGCCGGTTTGGCCAAAGTCGAAGCGTCCCAAACACGAAGGTATCTGTTCGAAGATGCCGCGAGGGCACCACGCAAGATCCGTCGGCCGAGCAGCTGGCTGAAGCTGCGGAACGTGACGCGGAATAACCTGAGCCGTCTCGATGCCGACCTCCCTCTCGGCGTCCTTACATGTGTGACCGGCGTGTCCGGCTCGGGCAAATCCACTCTCATCAGCCAGTTTCTCGTCGAGGCGATCGCGGAGAAGCTAGGTCAGCGCCGCAAATCCGATCTGGACGAAGCTGAGCTGCAGGAGACCGTGCGTACGCTGAGTGGGAAGATTACGGAAGGGTTGGATCGCGTTAAACGTCTCGTTGTGGTCGATCAGAAGCCGATCGGGCGGACCCCGCGGTCCAATTTGGCGACTTACACCGGCTTGCTCGATCACGTGCGTAAACTTTTCGCCGGGACGAAGCAGGCGCGTGCCAGGCGCTACGACGCGGGCAGATTTTCGTTCAATGTGGCCAAGGGCCGTTGCGAAACCTGCGAGGGCGAAGGCTATGTATGCGTAGAGCTGCTATTCCTTCCGAGCGTCTATACTCCGTGTCCGACGTGCCGGGGCGCTCGCTATAACCCGAAAACTCGAGATCAAGATACGGGACAAGTCGATCGCCGATGTGCTGGCGATGACCGTCGACGCGGCTTTCGAGTTCTTTAAAGACGATGACGTTCTTTCGCGCTCTTTGGGCGTTCTGCGCGAGGTCGGGCTCGGTTACATTAGACTTGGCCAGTCGGCCACCGAACTTTCAGGAGGAGAGGCGCAACGCGTCAAACTCGCCACCGAGCTCCAGCGCGCCCATCGTGGCGGCACATTATACGTTCTCGACGAGCCGACGACGGGACTGCATCCGTCCGATGTCACAAAGCTCGGCAATCAGCTGCAAGGGCTCGCCGAGGCTGGCAACACCGTCGTTCTGGTCGAGCATGATATGTCTGTTGCAGCGGAGAGCGACTGGATCGTAGAAGTCGGCCCTGGCGCTGGAAACGAAGGAGGTCGCATCGTGGCGTCCGGACGACCGGATCAAGTTGCTGCCTCCGGGAGCCGGACAGCAGAATATTTGAAGCGAGCGCTCTAACGAGTTCATCGAAGGCCGCCAGCCCCCATAGGAACACCGGGGGACGCAGTTGGTTGTTTGCCATCGCCTGCCCGAAAGAGACACGCATGGAAAGCATCCTCGTCGCCGAATTCGATACTAGCCGCGCGGCAGAGCTCGCGGTCGAGCACGTTGTGCAGGAGTGCGGAGTCCAGAGAACCGACGTGGTGCAGCCGATGGGCGCCGACAATACATCCGGCGATCGACCCGCGCTCGCCGACGTGAAGGTAAAGCCGAAGCCGGGCGAGAAGCTTGGGGGCCCGATCGAAGTATCCGTCGACTTCCATGGCGACGATCCGAAGCGCGTCGCGGACGCGCTGAAATCCGTTGGTGCTAAGGCCGTCCGGATGAAGTAAAGGACAGAATCATGCCCGAATATCCCAAACCGCCGTTTCCCAGCCAGCGACAACCCATGCCAGGCTCGACGGGGAAGATGGACCCGCGCCCGGATCATGGCGAGACAAGCTATAAGGGCTCGGGACGGCTTCAAGGCAAGTGCGCCATTATTACTGGCGGCGACAGCGGCATCGGGCGCGCGGTCGCCATAGCCTTCGCCCGCGAGGGCGCCGACGTCCTGATCGCCTACCTTGACGAAAGCGACGATGCGAAAGAAGTCGCGGCGATGATCGAGAAGGAAGGGCGCAGGGCTGTCCTCGTCGAGGGCGACCTTCGCTCGGCCGACCATTGCCGCACCGTGGTCGACCGCGCCGTGCAGGAACTTGGCGGCGTCGACATTCTCGTCAATAATGCCGCGCATCAGGCGACCTTCGCCGACATCGGCGACATCAGCGACGAAGAATGGCGCATGACCTTCGAGGTGAACATCCATGCGATGTTTTACCTCGCCAAGGCCGCGGTCCCGCATATGAAGCCTGGAGGCGCCATCATTAACACGGCATCGGTAAATTCCGACATGCCGAACCCGATACTGCTCGCCTACGCGACGACGAAGGGAGCGATCCAGAACTTTACGGGCGGTCTGGCCCAGATGCTGGCGGAGAACGGCATCCGGGTGAATGCCGTTGCGCCGGGTCCAATTTGGACCCCGCTCATTCCCTCGACGATGCCAGAGGAAACCGTAAAGAACTTTGGCAAGCAAGTGCCGCTGAAGCGGGCTGGCCAGCCGGCTGAACTCGCCACAGCCTACGTGATGCTCGCCGACCCGCTATCCAGCTACACTTCGGGCACGACCGTCGCGGTGACCGGAGGCAAACCCTTCATCTGAGAGGTGGCCGGCATAAAGCATCCCGTGACGCCCGATGGCCGCTACTTCGTCGTAAATGGGAAGCTTGGGTCTCAGCAATGCGGACGTTGAGCCGGGCGCCTCCATAGAGCTTGGGAGGCAGGCTTTCAGCGAGGGGGCAAGTTGGGCGATGCGCATCGATGGTCCTTTAGATAGGAAGCACCGCTCGGAGCAGTAAGATGATTGCAGCCGAACCGAAGTTCGGCAATGCTCCGCCTTGCGGTGCCGATCACCGCGCGCGTGCCCTCTTTAGTGATGCGCTCGAGGAGCTCTTGCGCACGCGTCAATGTTCGTCTTCGGAAAGCTGACTGAGATAGGCCAATCCGAAACTTGCGAGGTCTTCGGCATCGCCTTCGCGGCGATCCCATCTCCCATAGAGGTGACGCTCAAGCAGGCAACGACGCCTATCTGATGTATCAATCCCGGAGTGAGTGGCGCAGAAAACGCTCCAAGCGATATCGATCGCCGTCCGCAATGTGATTGCATTTGCCATTTCAGCTCCGCGACACCGGCATCATTGCCGTGCAATCCCTTTCCACGGCGAAGGTTGCATCTTTTTCCCAACCTTAAAGCTGGCACCGGGCGTATCGTAGGAACCTTGCTCTCCCGAAGACATTTGCCGTTAAGATCTTAAACGGAGGATGTTATGGCACTCGAAGCGAAGGAATCCGGCAACTTGATCGGCAGCGACAAGGTTGAAGGCACGACAGTTTACGGTGCAGACAGTCAGAAGATCGGCAGTATCGAGCGGGTGATGATCGACAAAAAGAGCGGAAAGGTCTCCTACGCGGTCCTGAGCTTCGGCGGCCTTCTTGGCATCGGCGACGATCACTATCCGCTGCCTTGGCAATCGTTGAAGTACGACACCAATCTTGGCGGGTACGTCACAGGCGTGACAGAAAGCCAACTGCAGGGCGCGCCCAAATATCGTGATGAGACGGCATGGAATTGGAATGATCCGGCGGCCGGTCGATCGGTAAATGACTATTACCGAGTACCAATCTGATTGCCCTCGAAATGCGGCGTGCTCGTCATCAAAGTGCACTGCATTCGCGAAAAGCGTGTGGGAGCATCGTCGAATAGCCGGTCGGCCGCAAATTGGGTCTTGAAAGCGAGTTCTAGGAAGCGCTCGCGCGAGCAAGCCTAGCGCAGGTACTCGCCCGCGCCGCGGGAACCTTATCTCCTCAGACGAAGCGATATAGCGCGCCTCTACCACGAGGCCCTGCGAAAAATGTGGAGGCCCGGCACGCGCGCGGCTGAACGCTTAGTGCTGTCTCTTATACACATCTGACGCTGCCGACGAACGATGTGTATAAGAGACAGTCTAATTGCTGTCCAGGAACTGTCGCATTAGCGGCAAGCACGCCGCACGGCCTTGCAAGCCAGCGCCGCGATTATCGCGACGCTTAGTAGCGTGATGCCGAAACGTTCCCATCCCGAACCGATTTGACGAATCGCTCAAACGTTCCGGCGCTGCGACATCCTGTCAAAACGCTTGATGAGCCATGCGCCTCACTCCTTGTCGCCCGATTAACTTGGTGGACGCCCGCGACGGGGCAGCTTCGGGCGAGTGATCCGGTCTGCCGCGACGCGAAGGGCGCCGGCATGTTTCATCGCTTCAACGCGAGCCGGCTCAGGCGGCAAAGCGCGCGCATCATCCAGCGCCTGTATCGCTTCCGCATCGAGGTCAGGTGCCGACTGCCGATCGACCGTTCTCTTCATGCGACGCGCACGACCTTATGCCTGCCGAACTAGGGCGCAAAATAGCTTGTTTCGGCGCTAGGAAAGAAGCGGCAATTGGAAGTTATGATTCACGCATGTTATTTTTGAAGTCGAACCACGAAAGTGTGTCGCGCTCGCAACGTCGCAATAGTTCCGCCGAACATCGGACCCGTTTGGACTTCACGGCGATACGGATCCACTGTTTAATAGTCATGGACCATTGAAGACGATTTTATTTGCAAGATGTTCATTTCAGATCGGGTCCAGGAGGTCGTTGTCCAGCGCCAGCGGCCTCCTCGTTTTGCTTTCTCGAACTGCAAGGGAATCGTGTAATGCCAGTGCAGGTATGGGCCGTTGCCGCTTCGATTGGGTGGACAGCTGTTGTCGGAACGATGCTGCTGTATATGATTTTCGGCCCTAACTGATCGTATCCCTGTTCTCCCAACCATCGGGTCCCGGCGGGTTCAAGGCGGAGAGTCCTTGTAGTTCGCGCCAGGCGATCGCCCTCAATCGATTGTTGAATAAAACGCCGGCTATATCGCTGCAGCCGGCGCATCCCAGCCCTGTCAAATGATTTAAATGCACTGTCTGGTTAAGGCGGCTCTTCGCAACTGGAAGTGCGTTTAGGAACGCCGATCTCCCCGGTGTGTTGCTCGCACTGACAAACGGAAAGGAAGCGTTCAAATGAAAGTTGCAAGGATCGCGCTGGCAGCGGCGTTCATTCTCGGTTCGATAGCTGCCGCGAGCGCTCAAGGTGGCGGCGGAGGCGGTGCGGGTGGAGGCGGTGCAGGCGGAGGCGGTGCGGGCGGTGGAGCGGGTGCGGGTGCCGGTGCAGGCGGCGCAGGCGGTTCCGGAAGTGGTGCGGGTGCCGGCGGTGGCGGTGGTGACTCTCCGGCCGCGGCTAGCGGTCAAGGTGCCTCAAGTAGCCCCAGACACGGGAACCCGGGGGCGACCATGAACGATACGAAGGAACGCCGAGATCGCTAACTAGGCCATGTACCCATAAACCTGGCGGCGTGATACGGCTAAAGCAATTTTTGCCCCTATAGCGACCGACTTCGTGCGTCAGCGCAGTATGTCGCGATAGGCCAAAGCGGAAACGCCGGTCTGGAGACAAGTGTCGCGGTGTGCTAGTGCTGGCGACATTGCACAACCTGACCGGTTACTGACATTGACAGAGCACGACCAGATCATCAGGGAACTCGCGTTGCCGTACGAGGCGCCTAACGCCTATCGGGCACTGCTCGATCTCGGGATACGAGGGCTTCCTGCAGTGCGCGCCGGGCTGCGGCACGACAATCCTGATGTCCGCTTGCATTGTTGCCGGTTTCTCGACCGGTATCTGTCAGCCGATACTCTTACCGATTTGATGGGAATGCTGAACGATGGCGATGGGCGCGTCAGATGCTCCTCGTTGCACACGTTGGCGTGTGACCGGTGCAAGGAAGGGACCTGCAGGCCCGGGGAAGCTGTAGTACTTCCGAAGGCGATGAGCCTGCTTCAGTGCGATCCCGACGCGCATGTTCGAGCAATGGCGATTGAAGTGGTCGGACAGTTCGTCCACAGCACTGCTCTTGCTGCTGCGGCGATCTCTGCCGCCCAGCAAAGTGATGAAAATCCAACGGTGCGAAAAAAAGCCGGATGGTACGTGCCGGGAGGCCCAATCCACAGGCGGACCAAGCCGAGGCTTTGATGTCGCCGGTGGGATGGGAAGCACTCGGACAGTGGGGTGAGGACGTAGCTCGCATCGAACCACTCGCTGGCGGGGTTGCCAACGACGTGTGGAGCGTGCGTGTCCAGGGGCAACTCGCGGTTGGGCGTCTCGGCACCAGGGGCGACGCTGATCTCGCGTGGGAAACCGAGCTTCTCCAACACCTTGACTGCGAAGGTCTCACAGTGCCGGTGCCAATCCCGACGACAGATGGCAGACTGTTCGCGGACGGTCTGGTGCTGATGACATACGTGGAGGGCGGGCCGCCAGAGACGGAGGCCGACTGGCGTCGCGTGGCCGATACGCTCCGGCGGCTGCATCAGTTGACGCGGGGCTGGCCGCAACGTCCGGGCTGGCGATCGTCGATCGATCTCCTGCACGCCGAGACCGGGACACGGATCGACCTCCGCAAGATGCCGCCTGAGGGCGTTGCTCGATGCCGAGCCGCATGGGCTCGGCTTGCTGGAAATCAGACTTCGGTCGTCCACGGCGACCTTAACCCGCGCAACATTCGCATGACCGCAGGTCGCGTCGCGCTGATCGACTGGGACGAGGCGCATGTTGACGTTCCCGACCTCGACCTAGCACTGCCCCATAACGCCGCTGGTCTCGACAGCTTCACGCATGACATAGCGGCGCAAGCGTCGGCCGCGTGGCAAGCTGCTGTTTGCTGGGATGATGAGTACTCGATCAAGCGGCTTGCCGAAGTTCGACCAGTCTGAGCAAGCGAGCGGGGCTCGGCGACCGCTTTCGGTCATTTTCGCCGCATTTGGCAGAGATTGAGGGCTGGTTGATGTCCGCTCCTGTCCCTAAGCGCCGTACCAGGAGCGTTGCGTTTGGCCGGACTGCCGTGATTCAAACTCCCGAACTGGGGGCTCGAATCATGCGCTACGAACTCGCCGACCATGAATGGACCGCCATCAAGCCGATGCTGCCGAACAAACCGCGTGGCGTTCCTCGGGTGAACGACAGACGGGTCCTGAATGGCATCTTCTGGGTCCTTCGATCAGGAGCACCCTGGCGTGATCTGCCGACGGCCTTTGGCCGATACACCATTTGCTACAATCGCTTCGTCAGGTGGCGGCGGGCCGATGTTTAGGGCCGCATCATAGAAGCGCTTTCCACTGCCCACGATGCCGCTGTCCAGATGATCGACACCCCATTGTCCGCGTGCATCAGCATGGAGCCTGCATCACAAGGAACCAGCGCCAATCGATGGGAAGGTCCCGCGGCGGCTTGACGAGCAAAATCCATGCGCTGGTCGATGGCAATGGTTTGCCGGTACGGCTGGCGCTGAGCCCCGGTGAGGCCCATGACGTTAGGCTTGCCGGAAAACTACTGTCTCGTCTGAAATCTGGGTCAATGCTGCTTGCCGACAGTGGCTATGACGCGGACTGGATCAGGGAGCTTGCGCAGCGATCCGATCTGCTTCAGCCCCTATCTCTATCGTGCTCGCAACCAGGTCGGGCGGTTCTTCAACAGGATCAAACAGTGTCGTCGGGTGGCGACGCGCTGCGATAGGCTCGCCACCAACTACCTCGCATTCGTTCAACTCGCGTCAATCAGGCTATGGCTGCGCCTCAATGAGTCCGCGTCCTAGATTCGGCCATCCCGGATGGGCTCATAAGGCGGGGGCGGCCTCCAAGAGCCTTTGCAGGCCGCCGTCTCGGAGGCTGAGTAGGTGACTTCGCCGCCTCGATCTCCAGCATGTCGCTCATGGCAGCTTCCTTGACGAAGTCTTCGGTCTTTGGCGCGACGCCAAGCATGGAGTTGACGCCGCTCTTCTCGCCGCCCACCGCCCGACTGGGCCAGCGCACTGGAACTCAACGTGGCAGTAATCACAATTGCCATAATGGTTCGTTTCATTGCAGGTCCCTTAGGCAGCTTCGGCGTTGATGGCGCTGATGGCGAGCTTGGTGAGCGCTTCATCCGTCTTCTTCTCCTCGGCCAAGGTCTGGTCGATGAGTTTGACGGCGTCCTTCATGCTCAGCTTGGATGCCAAGGCTTTCAGCGTGCCGTAACGGGAAATTTCGTAGTGCTCGACAGCCTGAGCCGCGGCGAGCAGTCCAGGATCGAGAGCGGGCGAGTCACCGTACTCTTCAATTATCTCCTTTCCTTCATCGATGATACCCTCGATAGCATCGCACTTTTTGCCGCGCGCCGGCTTACCTCAGCTCGAAGATCTGCTCGAGCCGCTCGATTTGGCTTTCGGTCTCGTCGTAGTGCTTTTCGAACGCGGCGCGCAATTGATCTGAGGAGGCCGCCTTGGCCACCTTCGGCAGTGCCTTGTAGATCTGCTTTTCGGCTAGTAGATGTCCTTCAGAGTATCAAGGAAGAGGGCACTGAGATCTTTCTCGGCCATGCGTCGCACCAGGATTGCAGGTTGCTTTGCAGCCCACAACGAGAGCATCACAACCAGGCTCCTATTTTCCGACCCTCATCTCTAGCGGTCCTTGCGGCGCACGTTTCGACTGGTGCCGGGTTTTTGACGGATGGTCGAGGAGCGACGCCCTCGTTCGGTCATGTGTGCGGTTGAGCTCGTCGGAACAAGGTTCAATCCGCCAGGGAGGCCTAGCCGCTAATTGCATCCGGATGGCTGAAGACCTCGAATGCGCTTCCACGCGCAACAGCAATTAACGTAATTCCGCACGCCTGGGCCGCACGGACCGCGAGCGCCGTCGGAGCCGACATCGCGACGAGCATGGGACAGCTGATCGCGGCAGCCTTTTGTACAAGCTCGATCGAGACGCGACTTGTCAGGACGATCGCGCCTTCGGTGGCGGAGACGTTGTTGGCGGCGAGCGCGCCAGCGAGCTTATCCAAGGCATTGTGGCGACCGACATCCTCGCGAATCGCGACCAGTTCTTGATCGGGATGGAAGAAGCCGGCCGCATGCGTGGCGCGCGTCGCGCGGTTGAGCGTCTGGGCGTCCGACAATGCGAGCAGGGCGCTCTCGACTTGCCGAGCCCGGATAATGATAGACCTCGTCAAGTGCGACGCCGGACGCGCGGCGTCAGCGAGGCTTTCTATGCCACAAAGGCCGCAGCCGGTCGGACCGACCAAGCGCCGCTGGCGCCGCTTGAAACGCTGTTCGCTAGTGCCGGCAAGCCACATGCGCAGCTCAATGCCTGACGGCCCTGGAATGATGTCAAGGGACTTCAGGTCAGCGACATTTTCGATGGTCCCTTCGGTCAGGCTGAAACCCAGCGCAAGATCCTGGAAGTCAGCGGGAGTCGCCATAACAACGGCGGCCGTGGTGCCATTGTATACCAAAGCGACGGGACACTCCTCTGCGAGAGTTCGCTGCGCTTCCAAGCCATCTTGATCTCTCCGCAGCGTCTCGGCGGTGGGGTCTGGCAGGAGATGAAGGCTGTCGTTGGAGATCGGCGATCTCTGCATGAGCGCTCCTTGCCAGCACGACGCTCGGGACACGCCAAGGTTCCTCTCGCGCGAGGAACCTCCGCTTCAACGGTCGGTTCTGTCGGTACTTGTCGAGCGAGATCAGTGATCAGCCATGAAGCCAAAAGTGACAGTGAAGCCATACGCCGGACCGGCCGGCGGTTGGGGGTCTGTGAAGGCCGTCGCGGGTATTCTGACCCAAGAGGAGGTAGCGATCCTCGGCAGCGAAATCCTGCTGAAACAGAACAAGTCCGACGGATACATGTGCGTCAGCTGCTCCTGGGCGAAGCCGGCAAAGCCTCGTCCGTTTGAGTTCTGCGAAAACGGCGCCAAGGCCACCGCTTGGGAGGTGACGAACAAGACGGTCGAGGCCGAATTCTTTGCAAAGCACGCGCTTACAGAGTTGCGGGGCTGGTCCGATCACGCACTCGAGGAGCAGGGGCGCCTGACCGCGCCGATGCGCTATGATGTGGCGCTGGACAAATATGTTCCGGTGAGCTGGTCGGAGGCGTTCCAGGAGATCGGCCGAGAGCTGAAGGGGCTCGATCCGCGTTCGGTGGTGCTGTACACCTCCGGCCGCGCCTCACTCGAGGCAAGCTACATGTATCAGCTATTTGGCCGGATGTATGGCACCAACAATTTTCCTGGTAGCTCGAACATGTGCCACGAGAGCACGTCGGTGGCATTACCCCCAGTGATCGGCGTACCGGTCGGGACTGTACGGCTGCCGGATTTCGAGCAGACAGACTGCATCCTGTTCTTTGGTCACAATACGACGACCAATGCTCCACGGATGCTGCATCCCTTGCAAGAAGCGGCGCAACGGGGCGTCCCGATCATCACCTTCAATCCGTTGCGGGAGCGTGGTCTGGAGCGCTTCACCAACCCGCAGGACCCGATCCAGATGGTGGCGGGCGGCACCCGGATCAGTTCGCAATACCATCAAGTGAGGTTTGGTGGTGACGCCGGAGCCATCATAGGGATCTGCAAGGCCGTGATCGAGGCGGACGACGAGGCGCGGTCGAAGGGGCATGAACGTATCGTCGACGCCGCGTTTATCGAACAGCATACATGCGGGTTCGACGCTTTCGCGGATTTCTGCCGCGCGCAGTCGTGGAGTGATCTTGAGCGGAAGTCCGGATTGCGCCAGGCGGCGATGTTCCAGGTGGCCAGCACCTACATGGCCGCGAACGCCGTCATCGCGAACTACGGCATGGGCGTGACGCAGCACCAGCACGGCGTCGAAACGGTGAAGATGATCGTCAACCTGCTGCTGTTGCGCGGCAATATCGGCAAGCCCGGCGCCGGGATCTCTCCGATCCGCGGCCATTCCAACGTCCAGGGCCAGCGCACCGTCGGCATTTCCGAGAAGACCAAGTTGGTCCCGCTCGACAAGCTGAAGGAGCTTTACGCATTTGAGCCGCCACGATGGGACGGCCTGACGACGGTGGACGCCTGCAAAGCAATCCTCAAGGGAGAGGTGCGCGCCTTCCTCAGCCTCGGTGGCAATTTTATCCGCTCCATTCCGGAACGATCGCTGATGGAGCCGGCGTGGACCCGGCTTCGGCTATCGGTCCAGATCGCCACCAAGCTGAACCGTACGCATCTCGTCCCTGGAGAAGTGACTTTTCTGCTGCCGTGTCTCGGCCGGATCGAGATAGACCAGCAGGCGAACGGCCCGCAAGCCGTTGCCATGGAGGATTCCACGGCCTGCATTCATGGCTCGAGAGGACAACGCAAGCCGGTAGCGGAGCGGCTGTTGTCCGAACCGCGGATCATTGCCGAGATGGCGAAGGCGACGTTGCCGCCGAATCCCAAGCTCGACTGGGACGCCTGGGTCGACGACTATGCGTTGGTCCGCGACGCGATCGAGCGGACGTATCCGGATCAATTCGAGGATTTCAACAAGCGCATGTTTGAGCCAGGTGGCTTTCCGCGGCCACTCGGCGCTCGCGAGCGGAAATGGAAGACGCCGAATGGCAAAGCCAATTTCACGGTTCCGGAAGCCGCTTTCGCCTCGCCGCCAGCCGGGGACGGCGTCTTCGAACTCATGACTACCCGCGCAGATGGTCAGTTCAACACGACGATCTATAACGAGAACGACCGCTTCCGCGGAATCTACGGCAGCCGCGAGGTCGTGCTGATGAACGGGGACGATATGGCCGAATGGGGTCTTGCCCAGGGCGATCTGGTCACGCTGGAAACGGCGGCCGATGACGGTGTCGAACGTCGTCTCCGTGGACTTCAGGTCGTTCCCTACGACGTCCCCCGCGGTGGCATCGTTGGATATTATCCGGAGTGCAACGTCCTCGTTCCGCTCTGGCATTTCGCCAAGGGCAGTAAGGTCCCGGCGGCGAAGTCGGTCCCGGTGCGCATCAGCCGCGATCCGGTGCCCGAATTGACGGACACCCATGAAATCCCGATCACCAAGGTCGAGTGAGAGGGGGCGACATGCCCAAGGAAAACGATCTCGAAGGACAGCAGGATCAGGGCGGCAAGAACGGTGGCCAGAAGCGAATGCCAAAACCGGAGCCCAAGCCGAAGGGTGATCAGCCCGATCTGCTGAAGCGGCCGGGCTCGACGCCTCCGCCGACACAGGAGTGAGATCGGCAGGATCGCGGCTGGCTGCATCACGCCGGTGCGCGCGTCATGAAATCCATCAGGCCCAGCCACAGCAAGATGCCGAGCCAGAACAGCCCGGCGCCGGCGAAGATCAGGAGGCGTGCGCCGCGATCCCGCAGCTCCATGAAGAATGCCGCGACGATGGTGGCCTTGATAGCGGCAATCACAATCGCCACCGCGGAATTGAAGGAACCGAGCGGCAGATAGGCCAGGGTGACCGTCAGCGCGAGCAGTGCCAGCAGGGCAAGCCAGGAGCCAACGAGCGTAAGCGGTGGCCACCAGTTCGTCATGTGCCGCTCCGTCCGGGCAGATAGATCAGGGCAAACAGGACGATCCAGACCACGTCGACAAAATGCCAATAGAGTGCGGCGGAGTGCAAGGCAGCGCGCAGGCGCGTGCTAGCGGAGCGGCGCAGCAGGACGGCAAGCGTCGCGAGAACAGCGATGCCGATCACCATGTGGACGGCGTGGATCGACGTCGCGACGAAGTAGAAAATGAAGAACAGCTCGACTCCATCGGCGAGCGGCGCAGCGTAGCTGAAGTCAATGCCGGGAACGAGGTGCTCGTGATATTCGCCGGCATATTCGGTTGCCTTCAGGCCAAGGAACAGCAAGCCAAGCAGCATGGCGCTGGCCAGCATCGCGATACAGATCCGGCGTGCGTCAGCTTGCAGCGCATTGACAGCGCACGCGACGAAGAAGCTGGAGGTCAGCAGGATCGCCGTATTCGCCGAACCGATGACGATCCTGGTGTGGCGGCCGGCCTCCGCGAACGCGTTCGGATTAGCGTGCCGGTAAACGAAATAGGCAAACAGCAGCCCGCCGAACAGCAGCACTTCGGTTGCGAGAAACACCCACATGCCGATCTCGGCGGTTTCATCGCGATGTTGAACGGAGGCGTATTGCGGAGCGAAGGCGCGGCGCTCAGGCATTCTGCGGCTCCGCAGCAAAGTCCGGCCCGTATTGGTAGGGCGCACGGGTCACGACGGGCTGTGACTGGAAATTAAACTCGGGCGGCGGGGATGGGGTCTGCCATTCCAGCCCCGGCGCATCCCAAGGGTTCGCCGGCGCGCGCGCGCCGAAAAACAGGGAATAGCCGAGATAGAACATCGGCAGCAGATAGGCTGCCGCCAGGATCGTCGCGCCGCCGGAGGACAGCACGTTCCACAACTGAAATTCCGGCGGATAAACGTGATAGCGGCGCGGCATACCTTCGGCGCCGAGCACGAATTGCGGGAAGAAGGTCAGATTGAAGCCGAAGAATATCAGTACCGCCGCGGTCCGCGCCCAGTACTCGGAGTAGAGCCGTCCGGTGATCTTGGGCCACCAGTAGTGCAGACCGCCGAAGTAGGCCGTTACCATGCCGCCGACCATGATGTAGTGGAAGTGAGCCACCACGAAATAGGTGTCGGTGGCATGCACGTCGAAGGCGAGGCAGGCCAGGAACAGGCCCGTAAGTCCGCCGATCGTGAACAGGCCGAGGAAGGCCAGAGCGTAAAGCATCGGAGCGTCGAAGCGCAGCGATCCCTTGTGCAGGGTGGCGGTCCAGTTGAACACCTTGATCGCCGAAGGCACCGCCACGATGAAGCTCATGAACGAAAACACGAGACTTGCGAGCAGCGACTGGCCGCTGACGAACATGTGGTGGCCCCAGACCAGAAAGCCGACGGCCGCGATGGCGAGGCTGGCCCAGGCGACAAATTTGTAGCCGAACACCGGCTTGCGCGAGAAGCAGGAGATCAGTTCGTTGACCACCCCCATGCCGGGCAGGATCATGATGTAGACGGCCGGGTGCGAGTAGAACCAGAACAGATGCTGGAATAGCAGGGGATCGCCGCCGATTCTGGGATCGAAAATGCCGACACCGAGGAAACGTTCGGTCGCGAGCAGGACCAGTGTGATGGCGAGCACCGGCGTCGCCAAAACCAGGATCACCGACGTCGCATAGATCGACCAGATGAACAGCGGCAGCCGGTACCACGTCAGGCCCGGCGCGCGCAGCCGGTGGATGGTGACGATGAAATTCAGGCCGGTGAGGATCGAGGAGAAGCCGGCGATGAAGATACCGGTCACGGCGACGATGACGTAGCTGTTGGAATAGAGCGTCGAAAACGGGGTGTAGAACGTCCAGCCCGTGTCGATGCCGCCGGCGACGATCGCGAACAGCGTCACGGTTCCGCCGGCGATGAACAGGTACCAGCTCATCAGGTTGAGGCGCGGGAAGGCGAGATCGCGGGCGCCGATCATCAGCGGCACAATGAAGTTGCCGAGCGTGTTTGGGATCGAGGGGATCAGGAAAAACCACACCATGATGACGCCGTGCATGGTGAAGAGCCGATTGTAGGTATCGGACGAGACGAGATCGGCCTGCGGCGTAGCGAGCTCGATGCGGATCGCGGTGGCGGCCGCGCCGCCGACGCAGAAGAAGCAAATCAGGGTGGCGAAATACAGGATCGCGATGCGCTTGTGGTCGGTGGTGAAGAACCAGGAGCGCAGCGTGTAGGCGTTGTTGAGATAGTCGGGCTCGGTCATGGCGCGCGATCCGCAAGCGATTTGATGTAGGTGACGAGCCGCAGCAGCTGGTCTTCGTTGATCTTGCCCTCAAAGGACGGCATCACCGGCGAATATCCGGCTGCGACCTGGCTGCGCGGAAGCAGGATCGAATCCCGGATGTACCTGTCGTCGGCGGTTACCGTGGAACCATCCGAGAGCGGCACCGGCTTGCCGTAAAGTCCCTCCAGCAGCGGCGCATGCACGCTGCTGTTGGCGGCGTGGCAGCCGCTGCAGCCGAGCTCGCGAAACAGTGCGCCGCCTTCACGAGCCAGCGAGTTGGCGGGTCCCTGGTCGTTCAGCCATTTGTTATAGTCCGCCGGCTCCATCGCCACGATCTCGCCGATCATGCCGGAATGGTCGGTGCCGCAATATTCGGCGCAAAACAGGTGATAGTGCCCCGCCGTGATCGCTTCGATCTCGAGGCTCTGGTAGCGCCCGGGCACCACGTCGTGCTTGAGACGCAGCGCCGGGATGAAGAAGCTGTGAATGACGTCCTGGGATGCCATCACCAGCCGCACCGGGCGATTGACCGGTATATGCAGGCTGTTGATCTCGGATTGCCCGCCGGTGTGCTGGACTTTCCACATCCATTGTTTGGCGACGACAAAGACCGACAGCTCGCCCTGCGGTTTCTGGTAAATCTCGAGGTACACGCTGGCGCCCCAGACAAACAGCAGGAGGAAGATCACCAACGACGCCGACGTCCAACCGACCTCCCAGTGCCAGCTTTTCTCGACCCGATGTCCGCGATCGGTCGGGTTGCCAGCCCGGTAACGCACGCAGAACACGATGAGCAGGAAGAACAGCAGGCCGAGCACCAAGGCGCTCGCCAGGAGCAATCCCGCAAATAACAGATCGACGTCGCCGCCATAGGGTGAGACCCCCGGCCGCCAGAACGGGATCCATTCGCGCCACATCGGGCTCAGCCGCCTGCGCGGATCATCGGGACGGCCAGCCGGGCAGGCCGGTCTCCAGCAGCCGCTCCATCGCACGCCTAACGGGGATCCGGACCAGGCCGCGGCCGCGATCGATCCAGCCATAGCTGTCCGCAAATTGGCGATCAGCTTCTCGATGCCGGCGCAGTTCGGCCGCCGGATCGAGTGCAAGCGGCGGCGCCTCGGCACTGAGCGCAGGGCGCCCCGCGGGGATTCCACGATCGATCGACCGCGAGAAGGCGAAAGGCATGACAAGGGGCGTCGCTACGATGAACAGTCCGAGGCCGAGCGCCAGCCAACCCAGGAGGACGGGATCGACATCGGACCGCTCGTAATTGGTATCGGGGCTGTCAGTCATGGGGGGACCCGAAAGGCACGGAGACCAATGCCAACCATGGGCGCATGTTCCAATCCAGGAACGATCCTGTTCGGCCTGCATTGCAATCTGACGTGCTCAAGACGCTGATCCGGCGACCGGATGACCCAGATATTCTCTCCTGCCGCGGATACGTGGCTGCGCCTGTTCATGGTGAGTGGCTTGGCTGTTCTGGGCGGTGGTCTGATCGGCGTGATCGGATTTGCGCACTCGGCCTTTGAGACGTCGACCGATGTCCGCCCGCACCAGCCGGTTCCGTTCAGTCACAAGCACCATGCGGCCGAACTCGGGATCGACTGCCGCTATTGCCATACGGGCGTCGAGACGAGCTCGCGGGCAGGGCTGCCGCCGACGGCGACTTGCATGACCTGTCATTCGCAGATCTGGACCAATGCCGCGATGCTGGAACCGGTCAGAGAAAGCCTCGCCGACAACAAGCCGATCGCCTGGACCCGCGTGGCGAAGCTGCCCGACTACGTCTTCTTCCGCCACGACATTCACATCGCAAAAGGCGTGGGTTGCGAGAGCTGTCACGGGCGCATCGACTCCATGCCGCTGACCTATCGGGCCAAGGCGTTCACTATGGAGTTCTGTCTCGACTGCCACCGCGACCCCGCGCCGCATCTGCGTCCAAGGGATCATATTACCGACATGACGTGGCAGGCCGGCCGCGATGCACGCAAGCAAGGCGAGGCGATCGCTGCGCATGAAGGCATCCGCTTCGGGCAGCTCGCCCATTGCTATGTGTGTCATCGATGAGGCGCCGCGCGACAAAACCGGACCATCCACGTGGCCCCGTCCTCTGGTCGAGCCTCGAGGAGTTGTTGGGTGATCCCGCGTTTGAGGCGTGGGTTGATGCAGAGTATCCGGTCGCCGCAACCTTTGGCCCAACGGCGCGGCGGACGTTTCTGAAGCTGATGGGCGCATCCTTTGCGCTTGCCGGACTAACGGGATGCGAGAAGAGCCCGTTCGTCGCGGCGTTGCCCTATGTCGAACAACCGCAGGGTACGGACGTCGGCATTCCAAAATACTATGCGACGGCGGTGACGCTGGATGGCTATGCCCAGCCGGTCATTGCGACGACCTATTCCGGCCGGCCAACCAAGCTGGACGGCAATCCGGACCATCCGGCGACACAGGGCCGCAGCGACGTATTCATGCAGGCCGCCGTGCTCGATCTCTACGATCCCGATCGCGCGCGAGCACCTAGCCGTCGCGGCGAGCCGGTGACGTGGAACGACGTGCAGCATCAAATCGGCCTGTTGCGTCAGCAGTGGACGCAAAGCCAGGGCGAGGGGCTCGCATTGTTGCTGGGTCATTCGACTTCGCCGACGCTCATTCGCCAGATTGAAGCTCTGGTTCTAGAGTTTCCCAAGACCCGGATCTATGAGCATGCCGCCGTTGGCGGCGGACGATGGCTCGAGTCCACGAGAGCTGCCTATGGTCAGGCGCTGCAACTTCGTCCACAATTCGAGAACTGCGAGGTCGTCGTCAGTCTCGATGATGATTTCTTGGGAGCGGGACCTCACCAGGTCGCCAACGCGCGCGCCTGGTCGGCGGCGCGACATCGCACCGCCGACAAGCCTGGACTTGCGCTGTACATGGCGGAGGCCGTGCCGTCCGCGACAGGAGCGATGGCGGAGGCGAGGGTGGCGGTCGATGCCTCGCGCATCTGGCTCATCGCTCAAGGACTTGCCAATTCATATGACGTCGCCGGCGCGGCAAAGCCTGATCTTTCGGCGAAGGAGCAACGATGGCTCGATCGCGCAGTCCATGCGTGCCGGTCGGCGTGTGGCCGAGCGCTCGTGACCGGCAGTCGCTTCGGCGACGACGCGACAGCGTCCTGGGTGGCGCGAACTAACGAGGCGCTCGGCGCGAATGCGCTGCTCGGCGCTGCGGCGCCTGCCCCCAATGTTGCGAACGCCAAGAGGTTAAGCGATTTGGTGAGCGACATTGGCCGCGGCGCTGTAAAAACGCTTATCATCATTGACGCTAACCCGGCCTATACTGCGCCGGCGTGGCTGGCTTTCGGAGACGCAGTTGCGAAGGTCAGGTACTCGGTCCATCTCGGCATCCATCGGGACGAGACGGGAGCGCTTTGCGAATGGCATCTGCCATTGACGCATACGCTGGAGAGTTGGAGCGATGCGCGCTCGGTGGATGGAACAGCCACCATCATCCAGCCCACGATTGCACCCTTCTACGACGTCCGCACCGTTCATCAGGTCATGGCGTTGCTGCTGGGGCAAATGGACCCGTTGCCGGAAGCGCCGGTGCGGGACACGTGGCGCGCGACACTTGGCGACGATTTCGAGACGAAGTGGACGCGTTGCCTGCACGACGGCTATGTCCCCGAGCAGAGGGCGGCCCCACCAAACATCCACGCGGCGGTAACCGCCGTTGTTCCGCCGCTGCCGGATGATGGACTGGATATTGTCTTCCGGCCCGATCCGACGATCTGGGACGGCAGTTTTGCCAACAATGCCTGGCTGCAGGAGTTGCCGAAGCCGTTGACCACGCTGACCTGGGGCAATGTGATTTCGATCGGTCCGGCGCTGGCCAGGCGAGAGGATCTGACCAACGGCGACCACGTCAGGATTAGGGTCCGGGATCGATCGATCACCGGACCTGTGTGGGTCCAGCCAGGCCAGGCCCCGAACACGGTCGCGCTCACGCTCGGCTACGGCCGCAGCA
Organism: Bradyrhizobium sp. UFLA06-06; assembly: GCF_054820065.1. NCBI lineage: Bacteria > Pseudomonadati > Pseudomonadota > Alphaproteobacteria > Hyphomicrobiales > Nitrobacteraceae > Bradyrhizobium > Bradyrhizobium sp. UFLA06-06. The sequence goes on along the minus strand of NZ_JADFUD010000044.1, from coordinate 33,098 downwards.
AAGCCGGTCGGGTTGGCGATGGTCTCGGCTACAATGCCTATGACGTCCAACCGATCGACCAGCTTTGGCAGACCAAGGGCAGCCTGCACAAGCTGGGAACGCGCGAGACGCTGGCCGTCACGCAACTGCATCACCGCATGGAGGGGTTTGACTTCATCCGTGAAGTCAATGCAGCCGACACCGACCATCCCAACCACGAGACGACGCAACCGAGCCTCTATCCGCCAAAGCCTTCGGCGCAAAACGCCTGGGGCATGGTGATCGACCTCGATGCCTGCATCGGATGCAATGCGTGCGTGGCCGCCTGTACGGCCGAGAACAATGTGCCGGTCGTCGGCAGCGATCAGGTCAAGGTCGGTCGCGAAATGCACTGGCTGCGGATTGCGCGCTACTACGCCGGCGACGTCGAGGAGCCGCGCAGTTTCTTCCAGCCGGTGCCCTGCATGCATTGCGAGCAGGCCCCCTGCGAGATGGGCTGTCCGGTCCACGCCACGACGCACAGTCCGGAGGGCGTCAACCAGATGGTCTACAACCGCTGCATTGGCACCCGGACCTGCTCGAGCTACTGCCCCTACAAGGTGCGCCGCTTCAACTTCTTCGACTATCGTCTTGCGTCCGATGCGCCGGAACATGCGGCACACAATCCGGACGTCACGGTGCGCTCGCGCGGCGTGATGGAGAAGTGCACCTATTGCACGCAGCGGATCGAGGCCGCGCATGTCGCGGCCGACAAGGAGAACCGGCCGATCCGCGACGGCGAGGTGGTGACCGCCTGCCAGAGCGCGTGTCCGACCAAGGCGATCGTGTTCGGCGACATAAGCAATCCCGACTCCGAGGTGTCGCGTCTGCGCGGTGACGAACGGCATTACGTGCTGCTGGAAGAGCAGGGGACGCGACCGCGCACGACCTATCTGGCACGCTGGAAACCCCCGGAAGGCCAGGAATGATCGATCGCACCGCCGATATCCTGCCGCAAGACCAGAGCCTCGGGCGGGTCAGCGATCAGCTCACCGGCATTCCCCTGCATTTTCCGGCGCGCCGGCGTTGGTGGATTGCGATGATCATCGCATCGGCGCTTCTGCTCCTCCTTGTGGTCTCCACAACTGCGCTGTTCACCCGCGGTGTCGGCATCTGGGGCATCAATATTCCGGTCAACTGGGCATTCGCGATTCACAATTACGTCTGGTGGCTCGGTATCGGTCACGCCGGAACGTTGATCTCGGCGTTGCTGCTCCTGACTGGCAGCGAATGGCGCAATTCGCTCAATCGTTTTGCCGAGACCATGACGCTGTTCGCGGTGATCTGCGCCGGCATCTATCCGGTGCTGCATCTCGGCCGTCCCTGGTATCTGTACTGGATGTTTCCCTACCCCGCGACGATGGGGATATGGCCGCAGTTTCGCAGCCCGCTGGAATGGGACATCTGGGCGGTCTTGACCTATCTGACCGTATCGCTGGCGTTCTGGTACACTGGTCTCATTCCAGACCTCGCCGCCGCGCGCGACCGGTCGAGGAAGCGCGGCTGGCAGATTTTCTTTGGCATCACGTCGCTCGGTTGGCGCGGCTCGGCCGCGCATTGGCAGCGCTGGTCGCAGGCCTATCGCCTCACAGCGGGGCTTGCGGTGCCGCTCGTCGTGTCCGTGCACAGCGAGGTCTCGCTGCTGTTCGCGGCCGGCCAGATCCCCGGCTGGCACTCGACGATCTTTCCGCCGTATTTCGTGCTCGGCGCGGCCTTCTCGGGCTTTGCGGTGGTCGCAATCATCGCGATCGCGCTGCGGTCCCTGTTCGGTCTCGGCAATCTGGTCACCGATGACCATCTCGACGTGCTCGGCAAGGTGCTGCTCGCGTGCGGCCTGATGACAGGCTACGGTTACCTCTTCGAAGTCTTCGACGCGCTCTACTCCGGTGGAGCGCACGAGATGCAGACGCTGTCGGACCGGCTCACCGGTGCCTATGCCTGGACCTATTGGGGCGCGATCGTCTTCAATTTCATTCCGCTGCAGGGGTTGTGGTGGCGTTCGGTGCGGCGCAGAGGCTGGATGCTGCTGTCGATCTCCATCTCGGTCGTGATCGGAATGTGGCTGGAGCGTTACATGATCCTCGTCACCAGCCTCTACCGCGACTTCCTTGTGTCGTCGTGGGGCGCGTTCACCCCGACCTTCTGGGACTGGTCGACTTATCTCGGCACGATCGGTCTGTTTCTGGTGCCGTTCCTGCTTGCGATCCGCTTCATTCCCATGATTTCGATTTTTGAGACCGAGGAGCTGTTGCATAAGGAGCAGGAGGAGCCTCATGGCTGAGCACTCCTTCGGCCTGCTCGGCGAGTTCGAGAGCCCCCGGGCGTTGCTCGCGGCGGCGTGCAAGGCCCGCGAGGCGGGCTATCGCAAGCTCGATGCGTTCACGCCGTTTCCGGTCGACGGGCTGGCGAAAGTCCTGCGGCTGCCGACGCCCCGGATTTCCATCGTTGGTTTCGTTGGCGGTCTGGCGGGCGCTGCCATCGCGATGCTGATGCAACTCTATGTGAATTACGACTATCCGCTCGATGTCGGAGGGCGGCCACTCTACGCACTCTCGGCTTTCGCCGTAGTGGCGTTCGAACTGACGATCCTGGTGTCGGCACTCGTGATGATCATCGCCATGCTCTGGCAAAACGGCCTGCCGCGGCTCAATCATCCGATCTTCAACGCCCGTCATATCGCCCGCGCCAGCAAGGACCGGTTCTTTCTGTGCGTGCTGGCCGAGGACGCAGTGTTCGATTCCGGTAAGACGGCGGCTTTCCTGCAGAGCGCTGGGGCGCTGTCAGTGGAGCTCGTATCGTCATGAAGGGCGCATGGCTTCTTGCGTCGGCCTTTCTGCTCGCCGGGTGCGACCAGAACATGGACGCACAGCCTCGTTACAGTGAGTACAGCCGCGCGCCGCTGTTTCGCGGTAGCGCATTGCGCAAACCGCCAGCGGGCGCGGTCGACCGCGACGCGCTGGCGGAACAGGCCGCTATGCGGACCAAGCCGCTATTGACAGCGGCGCTGCTGGAGCGGGGCCGTCAGCGCTTCGACATCTTCTGCTCGCCGTGCCACGGCGCCAATGGGGACGGCAACGGCATCATCGTCGAGCGCGGCATGCCGCGGCCGACCAGTTACCATGCCGAGCGGTTGCGGAACGCCGAAGACCAGCATCTCTTCGACGTTATCAGCAACGGCTACGGTGCGATGTATTCCTATGGCGCACGCGTGCCGCCGCGCGATCGCTGGGCGATCGTCGCCTATATTCGCGCGCTGCAGCTCAGCCGTCATGCGTCGATCGACGATGTGCCGGCGGGCCAGCGTGGCAAGCTTGTGGAACAACCATGATCGGACGCGACCTGCGCGATCGCCGTTTGATGATCGCCGTCGTCGGCCCGGCCGGCATGCTGGTTGCAGGTGCGTTCGCGGACCATCGTTCGACCGCCGCGGCCTATCTCGTGGCCTGGATCGCGGTCAGTGCGGTTCCGATCGGGACGCTCGGCGTGCTCATGACGAGCTATCTGGTGCGGCGGGCGTGGACGGAGGAATTGCAGCCGGCAATGACGGCGGTCTGCGCCACCCTTCCTATTTTCGGCGTGCTCTTCCTGCCGGTCCTGCTCGACCTCGCTGCGCTCTATCCTGCGGCCGGACCTCACGCGGCGCTACCGGCCTTCAAGGCGGTCTATCTCGCTCCGTGGTTCGTGGCGGCACGAACGGTGATCTATTTCATCGTCTGGACCTGCCTTGCCCTGAAGTTGCAGGCGGCTTGGCCGGACCCGGATCGCATGGCGAGGACGGCGTCCGGTGGACTGATCGTCTACGCGATCTCCGTGTCGTTCGCCGGTGTGGATTGGATCGAAGCGCTGGAGCCGCAGTTCCATTCATCGATTTATGGCCTGCTGTATCTCGGTATGGTGCTACTGGACGGCGTCGCCGGCGCTATCGGCCTTGGACTTCTCCTGTGCCGCATAAGGCGAGCCGGCGGCTACAGCGCGCTGCTGTTGTCGACGATCCTGCTATGGGCCTATCTCCATGCCATGCAGTACATCGTCATCTGGTCGGCCAACATTCCGGACGAGGTGACCTGGTACATCGATCGCTCGTCGGAGGGCTGGCAGTTCGTCCTGTCGCTCTTGGCCGTCGGCCAGCTCGTGTTTCCGTTCTTTGCACTCGTCCGCGCCGATCGCCGTTGGCTACTCGGACTATGCGCCCTCACGCTCGCGATGCGGATTTGCGAGGCGTCGGTCCTGGCATTCCCGGCCATTGATGGTCTCCCCGGCTGGCTCACCGGCATCATGCTGGTGGCCGGTCTGGCCTTGCTTATGGGGCTGTTGGCCTGGGGCGTAGCGTTCCGCCTACGCCATGGCAGATGGCTCAACTTCGCGCCGCCTCGCGTTCGTGCCGAAGCAGAGCGACGATGAGCAGACCGAGCAAGACCAAGGTCGCAAGACCGGTCGCCTTGAGCAGGCGACCGACCGCGAGCGTGTAGAGACCGCTTGCGGGATCAAATCCGTAGCACATCAGCCTGACATGATCGGTCCATCCGCCGATGCGGCCTTGACCGGCTTCGACCAACGCGAGGCGCAGATTGGCGGGATCTAGCCCGAGACCGGGCAGGGCGCGCGCAATGCGACCGTCGGCCGTCACGACAAAGGCGGCCGCGGGATGCGCGTAGCGGAGTTGGTCGCGATCGTAGACCGCTTCAAATCCGAATGCTTTTGTTAGTCCGACGACGTCGCTGGCATCGCCGCGCAGGACGTGGGTGGCATCGCCCAACGCTTGGAGGCCGACTTGCGCCTGCTTCATCTCCTTCGCGTTCTCCGCGGTATCCTGCGGGTCGAAGCTCACGACGTTCAGATCGAAGTCCTGACCGGGACGCAGGCCGGACCGCCGGAGCGCGTCGGAGACGGTGCTGACCACCGACCCGCACAGTGTGTCGCAGGTGAAATCTGCGAGGACCCACACGCTTGGCCCGCCGGTGAGCCATTGCCGGATCGGCCGTGCGACGCCGTTTTCGTCCCGCAGGCGGACGCTCAGCGGTAGCACGGCGCCGGGCCGGGGCGATGCCTCGACCCCGGCGACATCGGATCTGGTCAACTCGGCGCGCGCCGGCGCCAGCGCTGCGCAGACCAAACAGACGGCAAGCATCATCTGATGATGCATCGCTCCTGGCCTTCACTTCTCCTTGCCGGGCAACACGGTCTCGAGCAGCTGACGCGCTGCGCCGCGGATGACGCCGACTTCGTTCGGGTCGCCCTTGGCGAGCGCGATCGAGAAGTTCTTGGCTTGCTCGAGCGTGATATGCGGCGGTAGCGGGGGCACTTCCGGATCGGTCTTGACTTCCAGCACCACCGGAATGTCGCTCGCGAGCGCCTGCTCCCAGGCCGAGCCGAGCTGTGCGGGGTCGTCGACATAAATCCCCCGCAGCCCGATCAGGTCGGCGAAACGCGAATAAGACACGTTGGGAATGCGTTGCGATGCCTCGAACTTGGGATCGGCATTGATGATGCGCTGTTCCCATGTCACTTGGTTGAGATCTTCATTGTTGAAGACGCAGACAATCCAGCGGTGGTCGCTCCAGTCGCGCCAGTATTTGGCGACCGTGATAAGCTCGGCCATGTTGTTCATCTGCATGGCGCCGTCGCCAACCAGCGCAATGACGGGACGATCGGGCGCTGCATATTTGGCGGCGATTGCGTAGGGAACGGCCGCGCCCATCGATGCCAGGCCGCCCGACAGCGAGGCGTTGAAGCCGGGACGCATCTTCAGATCACGGGCAAACCAGTTGGCGCAGGAGCCGGAATCGCTGGTGATGATCGCGCGATCGGGAATGCGCGGCGATAGCTCCCATGTCACGCGCTGAGGATTGACCGGCTTGGCCGGCTGGTGTGCACGATCCTGCAATGTCTTCCACCAGGCCCGGACATTGTGCTCGATCGTCTTTCGCCAGCTGCCGTCGCTCTTCTGCTTCAGGCGCGGAAGCAGCGCGCGCAGCGTCTCCGCGGCGTCGCCCACGAGGCCAATCTCCATCGGAAAGCGGATCGAGAGCATGCCGGCGTCGATGTCGACCTGGACGCCGCGGGCCTGGCCCTCCTTGGGCAGGAACTCGGAATATGGAAACGCCGAGCCGATCATCAAGAGCGTGTCGCACTCCATCATCAGATCGTAGCTCGGCTCGGTGCCGAGCAAGCCGATCGAGCCCGTCACCCATGGCAGGTCGTCGGGCACCACGGCCTTGCCGAGCAACGCCTTGGCGCATCCGGCCGACAGCCGGTCGGCGACGGAGGCGACCTCGTTGGTCGCGCCAAGCGCGCCGGCGCCGACGAGCATGGCGACCTTCTTGCCGGCGTTGAGAATGTCGGCGGCGCGATCGAGCTCGGCCTCTGCCGGAACGATCCTCGGCGGAGTGTATCCGACGCCCGACCGCAGCGTGCCGTGTGCGCGCGGCGGATCCTCGTAATCCTCTTCCTGCAGATCATTCGGCAGGATCAGCGCGGTCACGGTGCGCCGGGCGAGCGCAATGCGCGCGGCGCGGTCGATCAGATGGCGGACCTGAGCGGGCGAGGAAGCCTGCGCGACATACGCGCTGGCGACGTCCTTGAACATCGAGACCAGGTCGAGCTCCTGCTGATACTGCCCGCCCAGCGCGTTCCGCGCCTGCTGGCCCACGATGGCGAGCACCGGCTGATGGTCGAGCAGGGCATCATACAGACCGGTGATCAGGTGTGAGGCACCGGGGCCCGACGTCGCGATGCAGACGCCAAGGCGGCCGGAAAATTTGGCATAGGCACACGCCATGAACGCCGCCATCTCCTCGTGGCGCGCCTGGATGAAATCGATCTTGCCTTCGGCGCGATTTAGCGCACCGAACACGCCATTGATGCCATCGCCGGGATAACCGAAGAGATGCCGCACGTCCCAGTCCTGGAGGCGCTGCACTACGAAATCGCCAACGGTCCTGGACATCGTGCATATCCCGAAAGTTGAATGTGAGCGGTGAACGGCGGGGATTGTCAGCCGTTCCAAAGCGACCGTCCCCTCAAGTAGGAGGTGGCATCGGAGAAGAAATAGGCAGGTGCAATGGTCACCGAACGTGTGAGGATCCGCCGCGACATGCGGTTGCCCATTAGATTGGTTCGATAATAGCCAGAGTTGGCCCTCATCGACAGGAAGGCCGGAATGGCAAAGAAAGCAAAGAAGCAGACCGCGCGCGGTCGCAAGCAGGACCGGGCGCGCGTCGCCGGCGGGCAGGACTACGAGGTGAGTTACGAGTCGAGGAGGACGGGCAAGTCGGAGGCATCGGTGAAGAAGGCGGTCTAAATGGTCGGCACCAGCCGGAAGCGGGGTTGAGCGTCGGCTCAGGGTAGCAAAGAAGAAGTCGCTAGGAACAACGTCCTCGCGGTGAACGTTGACCCGCGCCGCTCGCGGCAGAGCGGCATGGACGAGTGGAGCGTGCCCCGGCTCTCCCCCGAAGACCCGGGGCACATTCGCGGTCAGTTTGGAGCGGCCCAGACTGGCACCTCGCTGGGCACCGAATCGGCCTCAGCACGTCCTCTCGCTGGGGCCGTTTCGCTTCGGGAACAAGCAGCGGTCCACGACGTTGCCGGCAGCTTCAGCAGCTCGGCCGAGCTCGCGAATGAACGCACTCTGTTTGGAGATTCTTGGGCGCTCGACCCTTACTCTTCCTCAGCCCAACTCAGCTTCTCGCAGCTTACGCAGCGGCGAAGGCGATAGCTCTTACCTTGGCGACTGTCGAGGATAGACATTGCCGAAGCGACACCGCCGCAGCGGAAGCAGGCATAGGAATCGGGCCGCAGCGGCTTTTGCTCGCCATCAGCGGCGAACGCGCCGTTCTTTTCTATCTGGGCTGGTCCTTTGAGTTCGCTATCGTAGACCATCCATCCGTTGCCACCCTGCCGAACGAGGAAACGTCCCCGCATCGGGCGTCCAATAAATTCCATTTGCATCCACCATCTGCAAAATACGAGCGCGTCGATTAGCTCGAAGGATGGAGCGCCCGGCATTGAACTATGTGAATCGTGACGATCAACTTTGGATAAGCGCCACCTGGCTTTCGCGGCGAACTGAAAGCGGCCCCAACCGGGGGGCCGCCAACCCGAACGATACGGGTTTTCCTCTGGCAGTCGGGGGGCACCTTGGCTGACCAGAAGCGCCAATTAGACGCTGATCTCCTCTCTATGGTTCCTCGCCTGACGTGGCAATTGGACAGGAGCGTATTAAAACTAGCTTCGTCGGATCGCGCGGGAAGAACTAGCAACTTCTGACAGCCGTGTTAGCTTCAAAGCCTCGGGTCACGTCCCGATTCATCAAAGGACGACTGGCCTCAGCACCGGCCTCTAGGCCCCCAGAGGTGCTGGGGCCGTTTCTTTGGGTTACCCTCGCTGACATGCATATCTAAATGCGAGAATGGTGCTGCCGGGCGATCCTGCGGGGATGTTCAGTTTCGGTCGCATGGATGGTGTTGAATACGGCTTTCTCAGCTTTGCTGGAATGTCGTTTGTGGCGCTCATCGTCAGCGTAAGTTGGCTGCTGATCGGCTGAGCGTCCTACCTCTCGTGATGACATGACGACTTGGCCTCAGCGTGTAACCCCTTCGCTGGCCGTTTCTTTAGTGCCCTTCGTGTCTACATTTTGAGGACCAGGGCGGATATCGGACTTCATCATCTCCAGTTTGATTGGCTTCAGTTTAGCACTCAATCGCCGCAACCTGGCTCGCGCCCGCTTGGCTGGGGTATCAAGTCGCTCGCCCACGGTCCGTTTCTTCGCCATACCTGCTTTCCTCTTGCGGGAAAGGCTCGTGCGTCTTTGCGGCCGATGAACGTATCCGGCGGCGGATTGTCTTTGAGCAGCCGGGCAGCTTCGGCCGAGACCCGGAGGGCCGCATCAACGATGTGCCCGTCCTGCCGTTGATCGCTGCAATGCGATTGATGACGCGCTGATCGGCCATAGCCGCGCTCCCTCGCTCAATGCAGGCGGAAGCACTTGGTCTCTCAGCCACCGACGCCCACGGGCAGAGGCTTGGCCGGTGATGACGATATAATGTGCCAACTAACATAGGTTGCCAGGCGGCCGATCGATCCTCCTTGTCGAGAGGACGCATTCCGTTCTCAGCCTGGAACAAAAAGCTTGTGTGCTGTTCTGGACAGAATTTCTGGAACAAAATGCCCATTTGCACGTCATGAATCCGTTGCGATAGGAGCAACGGGGAACGACGTGCCGTCCGCAGAATATCACCTACGCCAAGCCGAACTTGCAGCCCGGCTTGCGCTCGCTGAAGCAGAACCATCCAAAGCCGCAGCTCTCCACGTTCTCGCACTAGAGCAGTACGATAAGGCCGCGAAGGCTGGGGCCAAGCCGGATCAGATGTCGCGAATACCGGCCCTGAGAGACCAGATGAGCTGAATATGGTTGACCTGGATCAAGACAAGGCAATCGCATCTGATGAGTGTATCGGCATGGCCGATCGCTACGACTGGATTTCCATCGCCTGCTTGACCGCGATTGCGCTTACGACTGTTGCCGCGACTGCGGCCTTGTTCCTGTAGAACGCGGGGCCGCGCGGTGGCACAAATTGCACTAGCGGTCGCCCAGCATCGAGGAATAGGATTTCAACCCCAAACGCAGGGGTTGTGTCATGAGTAGTGACCTACCTTTTTAGCGCGCTCATCGTGGCGCTCGGGCTGAGCCCCATCGCAATAGTGGCTATCGCCTTGTTCATGTAAAAAGAGGCCGCCTCAGTTGGCGGCCTCTTTATCCTGGGCAGCTTGCCCTTCCCGATTCGGATCGAGCCCGTCGCGATTCGGTGCCATGGAACACCCGCAGCCGCGAATTCGAACACTTGTGGAGTAGTCCACGAGGGTAGCTTTCGTTGCTACTTTATCCCATTACGGTGCATTGCGCTGTGGGGGCGCAGAGAACGGCCCCGGTTCACTGGCCCTGCTAGCCCCAAGATGGTGCCGGGGTCGTTCCCTTGCTGCGATGCGGAACGAGATGGAATGAGCGCGAATAGATTTAAGAGTTGGACTGAAACCGAAGAACGTTTGCTGGTTGCGCTGCATGAGTCAGGGATGGATCACCGCCTCATAGCGATCCAGATGCGCAGGACGGAAGCCGGGATCGATAACCGGCTCGCGGTGATCACCAAAAGGGCTAAACGGGCGGAGAGCGTCAGCCCGGCGTCGCTCGATAGTCCATCGCCGGCCGTTCGCGGATGACGGCAGGGTGCGATACGCTCTGCGACGTGTCGTCGGCTAGGAACGAACGTTTCTCCACGGGGCCCGATTGAGCACAAGTCTTGGTGCTTCAATGTCGGTAGCACCCGACACGGCCTCGGTGCTCTCCTCGTGCTGGGGCCGTTTCTTTTCGGGAACAAGTGGCAATTCTTGACGTTGCAAACGTCGGTCGGGTTGAGGAGTGGGACGACCATCGGCCTCAGCGTTCTCCCCGGGGCGCTGGGGCCGGTTTTTCCGAGGTGCAGTATGACGGACGAACGTCGGGATTGGACCCTGATCATCGGATTTCTAAGCATCGCGGTCGCAGTGCTGATAATCGACCTTGCCTTCTAGGCCGTCCTCGTTGAGCAAGGAAGAGCATGCTCTCCGACCTCGATGCGTGATTTTGAGATGGCTTGCCACCCGATCCTCGTTGTTCGCCAGCAGCTCATAATCATCTGCCAGCTTGAGATAGGCTCGACGTATTCCGTCGTCCATCGCGTACGACGACAGTGTGCGATACTCTTCTGCTATGCGTCGGTGTCTGGCCGCCTCAGCGGCGTAATCGTCCGAACTCATGGGAGGGGCTCCCTGAGGTGACCCTACCAAATCGTGCCGGCTAGACGAACAGGTCTTTGCCCAACTGCAGCATCCTCACGAACGTCCCGCTTTCGTGGTATTCGAGCCAGCAAGCCAGCCCAATACTCAGCCGGCGTCGCCTTGTCCTGGTAGATCATCGGATAGTTGATCCTTTCGATATAGATCCGGCCGATCTCGGATCGGCTCAAAGGCGCGGGCATGTTCCATGATCCGGCGCGCGGCTTCCTCCGGGTCCGCCCAGCGACGGTCTTCCTTCATTTTCATCGTCGAATTCCGTCGCGCCTTTGCGCAGCGTAGATGGTGAGGGGTGTGAATCTGGCTTTCGGCCGGACGGTGGCTATCAAACGTCGCGCCACAGGGACAGCGCATCAGCGACGACGGCTGTTGAGACGGCAGCTTTTCGCCGCGATCCCACATGGCCTGCTTGCGTGCGATCCAGTCGCGATGATCGCGCCATGCCTGGAAGTCCGCCTCGGTCAGGGTCGGCAGCAACGCACCCCATGCCGCTTCGAACCCCGCGCGCCGGTCGTCGAACGTCGCGGCCGGTCCGCCGGTCGACCGGTCAGATCCGGGATAGAAGCCGCATTTCCATTCCCATTGGTCCGCGTGGTTCGGCACGCCCTTGCGCAGCCCGATCGAACCAACGACGACGTCGCGATAAAGGATGCTCCATTTCTCGCGGGCAGCTTCCTTGTCGCGCCGGCGCGTGAGCTTGGTCACGTCGTGTCTCCGATCGGGCAGCGCTGCCACAGTTGCAGCAGCTCCGCGGCCGGCCGCTTGCCAGTCGCGCTGCACTTCACGCAGCGCAGGCGGTCGGCGAGATCGTGCACCCTGGTGGTCGGAACGTGGCGCAGGGCAGCCCAGGTCAACCGCGCGCGGCGTCTTGCACCGCGAGCATTTGATCTCAAGCCACGGATAGCCGGCATTGATAGCCTGGTCGATCGAGTGCTCCACCATCATCACCAGCACCACCTGCCGATTTGCGCTCGACCTGAGTGCTGGACCTGCATATTCCCGTCGAGCCATCTCGGTGAGGGCGCTCCGCTGTTCACGGAGGAAGGCACGTTCGCATCGTGCGGCGGGAGCCAATTCAATCGAGCAGTGCGCGTCGCAGAATCGAGGAGCGCCAGCGATCATCAATCAGTGTCTGGCAATCCCGAGATTCACTTAGTGTATTGGCCCTTAGATGGTCGGTGTCACCGATCGTCGCGCGCGAGCACGACCTTCACTTCGCAGCCGTTCGGGAGCGGGCTGCGGGATACCGAACCCTTCATTTGGGCCGCGAGAAGCTTGATCAGCCGGCTACCCATCCCAGTTTTTGCCTCCGAGGAGCAGCCTACCCCGTCGTCCTTGACGACGATGCTGAGCCTGCGTTCGTCGGCCTTGACATCGACGTCGATGGCGCCAGCCCGCTCGTTCGGGAAGGCATATTTGAAGGCGTTGGTAACCAGTTCGTTCACAATCAGCCCGATATTGGCCGCCTGCACGCTGGCCAGAGAGATCTCGTCGCAGCGCACGCGAACGGCGATCGGCCGCACGCCGCGCTGCAGGTCGCCGAGGCTTCCGCAGAGCGTTTCGATGTAGGGCCCGAGCAGGATCTTGCCGTCGCCGCCCATGCTGTGCAGCCTATCGTGGACCTTGGCGATGACCTCGACGCGCCCGATGGCGGCATGGAGGGCGGCCTGCACCTCCGGATTGACGTCGGCCCGCGCCTGCAGCCGCAACATGGACACGATGGTGGTGAGATCGTTCTTGGTCCTGTGCGCCAGCTCCTGCAGCAACACGTCGGAATAGACCTTGGCTTTGGCCAGGCTCTCTGTGGTGGAGCGCAGAGCTTCGGTGATCCCTGCTAAGCCGAAGCCGGTCAATATGAATACGATCAGTGGTGGCGCCGCCGCAGCGGCGGACCGCGGCAGGAAGAACACGGACGCGAGCACCGCGCTCGCGATCGTGGCGAGAAAGCCGCTCCCTCGGTCAAACAATACGGATGCGAGAAACACGGCGGGTACGAAAAAGAGGAGAGGATAGGCCCCCAAGGGCTCCGGCGCCAAAAGTCGCCCCAGGCATGCGCCTCCCACCAGGGTGAGCGATAGCACGTAGCGCAGCCAGATCGGATAGCTTGGCACCATGTGAAGGAGCTTGAAGACGAACCAATCCATCTTGGGCAACAGCTGCTCCCGGCTAGCTGTTCCTGCATCGAATTCCATGAGGCCAGCGTTGCGCGTGATGACGTTGGCGTTAAACACTCGCAGCCCGCCAAGAATTAGGACAGGCTGCTTGACTTGCCTATGCGCATGCGTCGACAGCTCGCCCGGCCCATCCTACGAGCACGCTTCAGTCTCACCATATGGACAGAGTAGAATGGGGGCTACTAGCTTTGCTGCCATGTCATTCGTGGCCCTCGTGGTCTTCTCCTCGAATAAGCCGATCCTTCAGGGGATGACGTCGACTCGACCTAAGCGGGAAACCCCCTCGCTGGAGCCGTTTCGTTGGAGCAGCTATCAAGGGGCTTATGGCTCAAAAGAAAGAGGCCGCTAAGGAGGTGGCCTCCGTCTTCACATCAATAGGGCGATAGCACTATCACGATGGGGCTCAGCCCGAGCACCACGACGAGCGCACTAAACCGCCAGGCCGAGGCGGCCTTACGGCCTTTCTCTCTTATCTCGCTGTTTTGCCGCTTCGCTGGGGTATTCAGTCGTTCGCCCACGGTCCGTTTCTTCGCCATACCTGCTTTCCCCTTGCGGGAAAGGCTCGTGCGTCTTGCGGCCGATGAACGTATCCGGCGGCGGATTGTCTTTGAGCAACCGGACAGATTCAGCCGAGATCCGGAGGGTCTCATCAATGATGCGCCGGTCTCGCCGCTGGTCGCCGTAAATGAGATTGATGACGCGCTGATCGGCCATGGCCGCGCTCCCTTGCTCAATGCAGGCGGGAGCACGCTTCGGTCTCTCAGCTACCGCTCGGCCGGCGAGAGGTACAATGCACCTAAACGCTTATAACCATCCGCAGTCGGGCAATTCAGGAAGTCTTGCCCCTTTTAGTCTGGAGATCGAAGACCAATCTGACCTGCATGATGGTGCCGGCTTCGTCCCTGACATCGATGGTCATGTCGCGCGGCTTTGCCGACCTCGAGTGGATCGCGTCACGAGCCATATCCGCCAGCGACTTGGCGGCCTCGACTTGAGCGGCCTCGACACTCTTCAGTTCCAGTCCCTCCTCGTCGAGGGCCATTGCCTCTCCCTCGTAGAGATCGAAATAAAAGCGAGGCATCACAGACCTCCAAGACTGCATTCGAATAAAGTAGGCCTATGGAATGTGTTCCTTGCTCGCCGCGGTCTAATGCCTTGTTGCGCGAGGAATGGCCCCTAGCACTCTGCTTCTATCGTCGCGCACTATCACCGCTCGGCCTGTCGCATCTGCCATCTCTCGTGCTTTCCTTAGCGCGGCGTCCGCGTCGGGAAGATCGAGTACTATGCGCTTTCGGCCCTTTTGCTTAACGGACATCGTCCCGACCGAAGCATCCGCGCCTGCGGGGGAAAGCTGCTGGATCGACGGTGGAACGTTGGACATTAATCCGTTTTCGCTTTCCTGCTTTGGGAACGGCTCCTGCGTCTTTCGTCCCAGGAATGTATCGGGAGTCGGTGTCGCCAGCAGCTTCACCGAGGCCGATATTCGACCACGCATGAAAGCGAGGCGCGCTTTGACGGCATCGCCGTCCTGGATGCGATGAACAACCGCCATTGACCGATCTTCCCCGTTTTTTGGCGCAGAGCGCCATTTGGGCCCTAAGTCGGCGGTTGAAGGCCGGGAGCCGATAGCCACTCAGTCATGCGCGCGGCCCTCTCATCCTGGTGGGCTCTCTGCAGAATCGCCTCTTCCTCAGTGCCTGGCGGAAGCTCCTTGGCTTGCGCGCGCAGGCGCAACGCGGTGATGTTCGTTAACGAATCGAAAGGTGCGGCGTTCCAGCCGCGCTGGAACTTCTGTTCATCCGGACGCCATGACCGTCATGGCTGAAAACTGGCGCCCCGGGAAACCGTGCCGCTACCGAGATGGGATCACCGGCAGCCGAGCCAGCACCCGCCTTATGAGCGAACCGGATTGGCAGGTCGCCTGCCTTCGGGATGCTTGTCGATTGTCCGCTTCGATGCAGCGATCGCTTCCTGAGTGCGTTGATAAGTCATTGTTCTGATGGTTTGGCCGCCGGCGATCGGCGTGACTTCGACCAAGAACCCACCGCCGGGTTGCTCGATAATCACCAATCGGTGCGCTAGATATTCAAGTTCATCCGTCACGTTAGTGATCTCGTTCTGGATTTCGGAACAAGCGGGTAAGGCCTGGAATGTTCCAGTGGTGGGACTTTCGGGGGCAGCAAGCTCTGCTGGTGTCAGCGCTCTCCCGGCCACAAGGTTGAGGGCGGGCTCATGGCGGAGATCTTAGTCGTCCGCAGTACCACAAGATGGCTGCGCTTGAACGGGTAGCCGGAGCGTCGCGAGCACAGCTTGCAGCGCATATAGCGCTCCAGCTCGTGGATCGGCGTCCACTTCGGCCGCCTCACGATATCGAGCGCGACCGTCTGATGCGTCTCGCAGCCGAGGCACGTCACTTCGAGGTAGCGGAAACCGGCGTTGAGTGCATCGCCGAGCGCGGGCGACGGCTGGGCGGGCCCCTGAAAAGCGAGTATGCGGGCGTTCCATGCTCGGCAGGCCGCGCCATCCGCCACCAGCCGGGCCTCCTTGACGGGCTCAGCCAGATGCCTGACCGTGGCGCCGAACGTGTACTCGCGTGACTTCGATCCCATGGGGATCCACCTCCGGGCCTGTCGCAAATCCGCAAGATGTGGGGTTCGGGACGGCCGACCGCGTGGCGAGGATCCTCGTTACAACCCGGGCGCCTCACGCGCAGACGACAGCCGTGGAGCTTCGTCAGTTCCTGCAACGCGAGTTGGCCTCATTCAAGATTCCGCGTCACATCCTGATCCTCGACCAGCTGCCAAAAGAAGACACGGGAAAGATTCAAAGGCGACAGCTGCGCGAATTGTTCGACGGGCGGTCGGGTCAACAGGTGTCGATGCGCGTGCCCCGCGCCGCCAAAGGACCATTGGATCTGGAAGCAGAATTGCTGATGCTGTGGAGGCGGCTGCTCAAGTCCGATGCGGTGACGCTCGACGATGATTTCTTCGCGTGCGGTGGTGATTCCCTCCTGGCGATGGAAATGCTGCTTCAGCTCGAACAGCTGATTGGCAAGGCGGTCCCGGAAACGATTCTGTTCGGGGCGGAAACCATTCGACAACTTGCCCAGAAATTAGAGACGGAGACTGACGCGCCGCCGACGCCGATCGCTCAGTTCCATACTGGGGGCCATCGGCCTCCGTTGTACTTTTTCAATGGGGATCTTAGAAACGGCCACACCGGTCTCCGGCGGATGGTCGAACTTTTGCGGTCCGATTATCCGATCATTTCCATCAATCCTCACGGATTTCGTGGAGAACCGATCCCGGCCTCAATCGAGCAAATGGCCGCCGATCGCCTTCCGCTCATCCTGGAACGGCAGGCCAGCGGTCCTTTCCTTCTGGGCGGCAGGTGCAATGGTGCCATGGTGGCGTTCGAAGCAGCTCGCCAGCTAGTGGCGACCGGGCACAACGTTCATATGGTCGCGATGATCGACCCGCCGACCGTTAATGCCCGTCCGGCCACCCGAGCGATCGTCGGGCTGATGAAGCCGATCGCCTCGCGCCACTTTCTACGCAGAATATTTGAACGTCTGGCGCGGCAGGAGCGAGACGCCAAGCATTCGACGAGCGAACCGGTATGGACCGCCAAGGGCAAGATTTCGCCGGCTCTGTGGGATGCTTATTCGATGGCGATGGCGCGATATCTTCCGGCATCGCTCGAGGTCGCCGTTGCCTTTTACGCGGCCGAACACGAGGGACGGAACTGGCGGCACCTGTGTTCTCAGCTCGAGGTCGTCCAAGTGCCTTAGGGGCATGATGGCTGCATGACTGTCGGTGCGGAGCGGCTGGTTGATCAACTGCGGCAAAGAATCAACGCTCTAGCCTCGCGTGCGCCTCCTTACGGCCGAGCAGATGGAGCGCGCGTCTGAAAACGCGACAAAGCGGGACAAAAATTCAAGGTGAGACATTACCGAACTTAGACACGTGTCAAGTCGAGGTAATCCGGCAGAGCGGTCTAAAATGCTGAGATTTCCCGGTAGACTGACGGTGCGCTCAGCCAGTCGCGCGCTGAGGATGCGGTCCGGGGAGGATCACATCCGGAAAGAAGCCCTGACGCCGCTAGCCCCCGTCGGGGCTTCTTGCTGCTTACGCCGGCTCAGAATGTACGAACGCCGCCCGCTTAAAATGCATGCGGACGGCGTCGGTTCTAGCCCCAGGAAGGATCTGCAAAATCCTGGCTAAGCTAAGTCTGCACAAAGACTTAAAAAGTTTAATACCCCTGAAGGGGTAGCTTGCCGTCAGAACGCGCGGCGCGCCCACGTTGTCGCACGACTGGCGTGGTCTCTGCCGATCAGCCGAACAGGCCTTTGCCAGCCTGCGCCATTCTGACGAAGGTGCCGTTCTCGCGGTACTCAAGCCACTTCATGTTTCCTCGGCATACTTCAGGTCAGCCCAATACTCAGCCGGTGTCGCCTTATCCCGGTAGAGCATTGGATAGTTGATCTTCTCGATCTAGATCCGGCCGCCCTGGATCGGCTCGAATGCGTGAGCGTGCTCCATGATCCTGCGGGCGGCTTTCTCGGGACTGGCGTAAAGGACGATCTGCGGTCAGTTTCATCGGCGGTTTGGAGATTAGCTACTTTTCTGCGGGGGCGCCGTTCCGTGTGCATTCATTGGAAAATATGGCGCTCTCACGGCAATCGAAGCGAAAGACTTGAGATCGACGAAGCTACAGTATTGGTTCGATCGATCGATGCATGGCCGACGTCGATTATACCAGTCACCGAGTCCTACAGCCTCAGCGATGAAGAGAAAGTCAGCCTCGCTTAATTTGAAGGTCAAAGCCCTACCGCTGTTCAACCCTGGTGCGCCACAGGGCATCGAAGGTATTCTGGCGAGATGGCGTCCATTCTTCTGAACCGATCGGATCGCTGGGCTTCTCTATGAGTGCACTTGCAAGCTCCTCGGTGGGACGTGCCTGCGTCGAAATCCGCACGGGCCACTCCAATAATGATTTTGAAAGCATGGGCTTGCCTTCGTACCAGCATTTTCGTCCGTCGATGAGGCGCCAAGACCAATACTCGCGCGGATTTGGGGGCATCACCGCACTGCATTGCTGTTTTGCCTGCGCGGTCGGCATTCCAATCAATAGAAAAGTAGCGATGCGAGCGGCCAAAGGAATAAATGAAAATTGCCTCTTCATCGGAACACTTAGAGACTACTTCGTTGCCGCAGTCGACTTACAGCAACGACCAAGTCGGGCCGCTCAAGAACCTCAACTAACTTGTCGAGTATGCGTTCACTGTCGTGGGGGCGGGGCAGAAGATACTCGTCCAATATGCACAGGGCTTCGCTGACGGCATGAAGTGCCAGCTGTTGATCGGTCATCGCTTCTTACCCATTCGAATTGGCGGAGCGTTGCGATTTCAAGGAAGCTTAAAGATCAAGTCAGCTTTTGGACTTATCCCATCAAATTTTATTTCAATCGAGGGTGAATTTAGGTCAGCGCTTCTGTCTCAGGATTGCGATTTGGCTATCGCCTCACCGCCGCTCCGCGCAACGCCACGTGCACTTCGATGGGCGTATCGCTACACAAACGAAGAGTCCGACAAGGCGCTGCGCCTCCACGCCCGGATTAGCGCGACGGATCACGCGATGGGAGCGCGAGGATCTGCTCGACGCTTTGCAGCAGCGGCTCGATGCGAACCCGCTTGCTATGCGCCTTCGTCGCGAGACGGTCGAGCATCCGTTCAGCGTCACCTCATCAAGCCGTGCGAAATGAGCCTTCAAATTTTTCAAGTCAGTGAATTTCTTGCATAGCGCCAGCAACTACCACCGTTGCCCGATCTTCTTGACTCCCGATCTCGGAAGAACGGCGCGGGCGCGGGAGTTAAGGCTCAATAGATTGGGGCCAAAAAAGCGAAGTGTGGCAGGATCACTGGCTTGTAGCAGCCACCAGTCGGCGCATAGTCAAGCAATGATCGAGCAGCGTCCAGCCTTCATGGCTTGCAAAAACCCCGGCACCGGCTGGAGAATCGATATTCTGTGGGCCGATGGCGAAACCGAAGTCATCAAAGGTTTTGTTACGGAGCACGACGCAACCAAGTGGATTTCCGAGCATTCGGCGGCGTGCCAAGAAAGCGCTAGCCCACCGCGCTAGCATGGCTTCTAGTTCGGAGGAGCGGCGACGATGGATCGCGAGACGGAAGAACTGGCAAGTAAAATCGCAGAATGCGCGAGACAGGCGCGCCATCAAGCCGCGCTTCTGCCGGAAGGTCCAGTCCGCGACGCACTGATAGAAAAAGCCAAGCATTACGAAGCACAAATCCCCGCCGACTCTACGTATACGACTGTTACGCAGCGCTAATGGGCAGGTGACTGCATTGCTTCGGCGCTCCGACTCATCCGGCAGGCTTCCACCCGAGGTTTGCCTTTGAGTTAAGTGTTCTTCCTTCATCTTCATCGTCGAATTGCGTCGTTTTTAGATGTGCCCGCGGTGTGTGCAACTCTCGGCCGGTGGTGGCTATCGACGTTGCGCCGCAGGGACAGCGCATCAGTGACACGGCCTCCCTCATCAGTGACACGGCCTCCCTGAGGGCAGCTTTTCGCCGCATGCCCCATGGCGCTGCTTGCGCAATCCGGTCCGCTGATTGCGCCAGCCTTGGAAGTGCTCTCCGATCAGTATCGGCCGCAACCAAATGGAGACCGGCCTCGCCATTGCTCTACAGTGTAAAGACATTGAAAATGAATGATTTGGAATTGCGCTTGATGCTGGCAGGAGTCCGTTTGGTGACGTCAAAGAGCTCTTAGTTCAAGGCCAAATCTGAAATGCGAGCGGGGGCGGGCGATCGAGCTGCTGCCGGGGCAGGCCACGGCGACGAAATAGTCTTGCTCGTGGGCGCCGCTGAGATTGGCGAATGGAAGCACGACCATAGAAAGACGGGGACGACGAATGCCTTGCGATATCAGGCGATGTCACCGTCGTGCTGAACGAGCCACCAGTGGCGACCGCAAAGGCCCGAACCGGACGAGAAATGTTCTTGAGCACTTGCTCGCCAAGGATCGACGACATCGACATCAACCTTTCCTTGGATTTGATCGTGGATAGATAACGAGATGCAGATGCCGCCCGACGCTGAGATGCCTTCAAGACGCGCAGCGATATTGACGCCGTCTCCGAATATGTCGTGTGGCTCGACGATTATGTCGCCGATATTGACGCCGATGCGAAAGGCGACACGGCCATGTTCCGGATCAGCAGCCGCAAATTCGTGGATGCGGGATTGAAACCGTAATGCGGCTCGAACCGCTTCGACCGCGCTCGGAAACTCTGCCAAGAACCCGTCTCCGGTGTTCTTCACGATACGGCCGCCGTGACTGGCAATAGCGGGCTCACTTCTCTTGCGAGAAGTTCGCTCAGCTTGCCGTGCGTGGCCTCTTCGTCATCGTGCATGAGCCGTGAATAGCCGGCGACATCGGCGGCCATTATAGCCGACAGCCTGCGCTCTATCCGACCTGGCCGCTCTTGCACTATGGACCCGCGATCCAAGCGATGCCCGATTGTACGACGGACAAGCCGCGCCCCCAACGGCCTTGACGAAGATGCCCGAGAGGCCGCCGATCAGCTATCGGCCCGAACGGCACAACCTAGGAACAGTCGATATTCGCCGGACGTTAGCGCTCATGCAGCAAGTCCGTTTGGTGGGCGACCGGCGCGAGGAGACTTACATGGCTGACGAAAGCTCAGTTGCACCTACTGCCACGCCCGAGCAGCGAATAGACCGAGCTTCAAAAGCGATCCGGCGGATGGCTGAAGACGATGCGTTGCAACATTTGCCACAACATGATCGGTGGCTGCATCATTTGAGTGAAGCGACCCGGGCAGCTCCATTTCAGTCGCTTGCCGTTGCATTCTTGCTAGGCGCCTTCCTAGCTCGTCGGTAGCGTCCATGCAGCGCAGCCCTACGAATTGCCAGACGGCAATATCTTATTCGGATTGCTCAATGACCTTGCTCACATCAGGCTCATCAATCCCATCCGCCCGATTGCACTCGCAAGGCATGCCGGCGCCGCACTGACAGCCATGTGCCTCCGCCGTCCAAGGCAAGTGCGGATGGTTCTCGCAGACCCAACCCAACCCCAAGCAAATCGGACAGGTGGGTTTGGTCATTCTTGAGCTTTGTCGGGCAGACCCAATTCCTTGCGGACCGCAGCAGCGGAGTTGCCGACCTTTTCGACGACCTTCTGAAGGTCATTCTTCGACACACCAAGTGCATGGGTCCAATACTTCACCTCGTATGGCTCGTGCATGTTGATCTTCGAGCGATCTGGCTGGACGCGGTTGGTTAAATTGTCCGGCATTGCCTCTATCCCAAAATAAAAGGTCGCGGCCGTTGGCTGGTCCGAAGAAGATCAGGCTATTGTCGGGGCGGTTTGCAAAATTGACTGTCGCGGCAGTAACGTCGGCCAGCCAAAGCTAGTTCCTACCAACGCTTCCTTGCCCCCGAAGATCCGGGGTACATTCTCAATCAGTTTAAACCAGTGGCCCCGGCTGCACCTCGCTAGGGCCGTCGACTCGGCCTCAGCGTCTCGCCGGGGCCGTTTCTGTTCAGGGAACGAGCAGCAGTCCACGACGTCAAATCTAAACGATGGACTGGGACTATTACCGCGGCCTTAGCGCTCTCCGCGGGCGTTGAGGCCATTCTAACGTCAGGGGCCGGTTTTCGCGACTCGTGAAAAGCTTCGCTAAAATCTCAGCCTGGTCTTTTGTCAGCTTCTCGGCGAACGCGCCGTCCTTTTCTATCTGGGCCGGTCCTTTGCATTCGCTATCGTAGACCATCCAGCCGTTGCCGCCTTGCCGAACGAGGAATCGGCCTCTCATCGGGCGTCCAATAAATTCCATTGCAACACCACCTGTGAAATTGAAGGGTTTCAGGCGTCCAGCGAATTGAAACGGCCCCAACCCGAGGGCCGCCAACCCGAACAATGCGGGTTTTCCTCCAGCAGCCGGGGGGCCCTGGAGCGGCTGGGGGACCTGAGCCGACTCGTTGCCAAGCCGATCGTTCCTATTATCGATCGTTAGGATAAACGGCCCAGTGGTGCTGGTTCTGGCGTGCAGGTGATCGTGGCAACTCGGCCCCTCCGCGCCGCGCCTCACCGCGTTGGGGCCGTTTTTGCAAAGACTACGCGAAAAGGTCTTTGCTGACCTGGGTGATCCGCGGAGTGCCAGCATTATTAGCGAACCGAAATAAAAATTCAGCTGAAGTCGTGTTTATTCGGTTAGCCGAACAGATTCTCGCCGGCCCAGGGTCATGCGATTGGGTGCCGTCCTAGTTAGGACATTCGCTGCGGGCCTACCTTAGAACGCGACAAAGAAAAAACCCATCAGTAGCAGGGCGAGCAAAACAGACGCCCCGGCCGCCATCTTTAGTCCGGCGCTTGGCTTCGCTGATTGGTTCATATTGGGGGCCGTAACCCGCGAGATTGAAGTCACTCGCTCATATGCGCGCCGGTCTCAGCTTGCCGGGTTCTCTTAAGTAGCTGCTCTTTTTCCATACCTGCGCGGAGTACGCTTTCTTCTTCACGAAGACTCTTGGCCTCTTCAGTAAGGAGTTCCTCTAGAGTGTGCTCTTGCTTGAAGTGCCGACGCTTAATGACCATGCGCTGTCCTTTCCGTGGCGGAAGGCGACGTGCCCCCGAGCTGGAGCTACTTCGAGATAGCGATGCGGCGATGAGCGCGTCGCCGAGGGGCGGATGGGCGCGGATTCGAGAATGCCCCCGGCGTAGCTTTCTCAAGCAGAAAAAGCGGGTGCGCGTTCGCGACCGCTTTTTCTTGATGTCGGTTTGAGGGGACCTCTTACTTTGCAGGCTCCATCATTGGTTTGCCCTTATCGACGATATGAACCGTCAACATCTTCAGGGTTTTGTCGCCTGCCACCTTGAAACCACCGTGGGGCACGTCGCGAATGTTGATTGTTGCTGCTCCCGTAGGAAATGGCACCTCTTTTCCATCGGGTAGCGCCAACGTTGCGCCCTCTAGAACGTAAACGGCTTCCTCGCCATGATGCGTGTGGCGAATGAGATTATTTCCGGGCTGTACGTCGACGACGCTGACTACAATCTCCATATTCGTGCCGCTTAGGTCGGCGCGTTTCAACTCGGTGCGGTTTGTTTGGGCATTCGCGGACCAGGTAAGGGCGAAGAAAATAAGAGCAGTGATCCGAAGCATACTTTCCTCCTCAAATGGACAATGAAATGTTTTCGCGACACGCCAATGTGACACCCACTTATCCAACAGCAACCATTACGAGAGTGCAAGGGAAGTGCAGCACAATCCATCCTGAAGCAGATTGTGGCGATTGAGGCGACGACTACACCACCCCGCCGATCGTGGTATCGACCGCGTGATGGCCGCATCGTCAGAGATTGCGAAGCAAAGTAAACCTCCGCGCGTCGGATGTTTACCAGTAGGAGAAATCGGCAGGGCCTACCAGAGACGTCCTTGGCGAATTGATCACTTCGCCTCAGTCGACCCGGGTATCAACCCAGCCGACCTTGCCGCAGGCGGTGAACTTGCGGTGCGCCGAGATTTCAGCCCAATCCCATCTGCAAGTCGGCAAGCTTCAGCAGCCGCTATGACGTTGGCAGCCGACGGAAGAACACAAGCACCGTCTTGAAACCGGCGTTGAGATCGACAGGGCCAGTCCAATAACGGAGATGACGGGCGGGTTTTCGACGCCAAGGCATGGGCCGATATACTCAGTGCATCGAGTTCATGGCCGGTCGGGCTGCAGAGCGCATGTTGCTAGGCGGCGAACTCGCCGCTCTGGTTGAAGAACGTCCTTGGCGGGGATCGCTTGTGCATTTCTCTGCATGAACGAAAACATCCAGGTCCGGAAGCTTCATTCGCAGCTCCTCAACGAAGAGCGGGCGAGCAAGCCGCCGCCGGCGGTCACGCGGTGGCGACAATCCACTCCGAAGAGCTGCAGCAGGCTCGGCGGGGATTGCTCGGTGAGCCAATCAAAATCAAGGTTCGCGCATTCCCTCGAGACCTATCGGCAATACCCGGGCAAACAGATAGGTCAGCAACGTCCGTGCGCCGGCTTTGACGTCGGCAGTAACAGTCATCCCTGGCTTTAGCTGGAAGCCTCCGGGCACCCCGTACATCTTGAGCTGATCAATCGCCACGCGCGCCTTGTAGAAAACCGCCGCGCTATCGTTTTGTGTGACGACCGTCCCGCGCTGCGTATCTTGGCCGCCGCTGAAGCTATCGGGGCTGATGAAGCGGACAGTCCCCTCGGCCAGGCCGTATTGGACGAAGGGGAACGTGTCGAATTTAATTGCAACCTTCTGTCCGGCGTGAACATAACCAGCATCGGCGGTAGCTATGCGCATTTCTACCTCGAGCGGCGCATCGCTCGGTACAAGCGTGATAAGCGGCTCGCCGGATTGCAACACCGAGCCGACGGAGACCTTGGCCACGCTAAGGACCACGGCGTCCTGATCGGCGCGTAAGTCAACGAGTTCGCGGCGAAGTGTTGCCTTGCGCAGGTTTTCAGTGGCATCGCTAAGGCTGCGTCTACGCAATGTGAGTTCCTCGCTGATCTTCGACTTCCACTGTTGTTCGTAACCGTCGCGCTCGGCGACTAGCTGGTCGAGATCGCGGTGGGCGCGCTCAGCTGCACCCGTGGCGTCAGTCAAGTTGCGCTGCATCTCGATCGCTTGGTCTTCCGCGATCAGGCGGTTCACCTGGCTGCCAACTTGCATCCGTTCGAGCTCGCGTCGCTTCGACTCAATCACACTCGCGATCCGATAGCGTTGGCCGAACGCTTCTACGTCGTGCTCGGCGCGGGTTATCTGCGCCTGAAGTCCGCTGAGTTTCTGGTTGTAGCTCTCAATCTGATACCGATACTGCGCTTGGCGTTGGCCATACATTGCAACCTGCAAGACCGTTGAGGTGTCAGCGCTCGATGGCTGGTACGGTATCCCGGAAGCCTCCGCCGTGAGCCGGTCGACCTCGGCCTGGAAGCTATTCACCTGCGTCTGCAGCGCAGTTACGTCAGCCGCCGAAAAGGTCGGATCGAGGCGCGCCAGCAACTCTCCGGCGCGCACGGTCTGGCCCTCGCGCACATTGATTGCGCGTACAATAGCGGTCTCGAGAGGCTGTACGACGTTGGTCGCCTGAAGTGACACGACACGTCCGGAGCCAGTCACGACCATATCTATCGGAAACAAAGCGGAGACCGCCATTGAGGCAATGATCGCCGACACAGCCGTCCAGAGGATACTCCGCGCAGCAGGCTTAAGCGGTGCTTCGACAAGCGCGGCAGTCGGAGACTCAAATTCGAGGAGTGTCGCCGGCGGTGCGTCAACTTTGCCGCGCTCGCTAAACAGTCGATTTATGGCGGGCACCGTCAACGTCATCGCCCGCGGAATCGGGGTCCAGCGAATTCTCTGGGCGGGGGCCTTGCCGAGAGATTTTCGCGCGGTGGCCGGAGACTTGAGGTCTTGTGACGGCACCACGGATGGCGTGCCCCATCTGCGAATATTAAATAAACTGAAGTGCCTGCGCGAAAGCGATAGCACCCGCGACGGATCCCAAAGCTGAGCTGCAGTCGACGTCGTGTCAATTGTTGCGTGGGGCACCGCCGACATCGGGAGGGCTCGTGCGTGCGTCCGGCACGCTATTGCAGCCTGGTTGCTGCACGGAGAGGGCTCATGTTCGTTCTGGGGTACCGCAATCGCGGCCGGCGTCGGTGATAAAGCTGTATGGTGCGCGCCGTCCGCGATGCGCCCACTCGGCAATGCCCGAGGCGCCTGGGGCGGTTGCCCGCGGCTTCGGTTAGCCTCTACCCTCTGAATCGCTTCCTCAAGGGCTAGGCGCTCACATATCAGCTCTGGCTTGGAGAGCGGCGGGTTTCGGTTGCGTGAATGACGGATGAAGGCGGAGCGAGTGCGCTCATAAAGCTCCTGCCGAGCTTCTCCCGTGTTGGGGTCGAGAGCAGCGACGGCCTTGTCGATGAGCGGGTAATACTTCGTCATTCAAAACCTGATATCGAGTTAAAATCGCCGTCTAGGGCCAGCCAGGCCGAAAGCGCGTAGGTCAGTCAGTGTTGCTCCCTTACACAGCTCCAGCGTCTGACTCTCGCAGACCTGCATCTGCTTCGTACCCACCTCACAACAGCCTCACTGGGCTAGGCAGCTGAGCAACTTCCCTCTGGATCACGCGCTTGTCCGCTCGGTTCTTTGGCAAGACGCGTCAATTCGAGTGCGGCCTCCGTTACCCCTTGGGCCTCAGCCGCCTCAAGCCAGCGCCGTGCTTCAGCAAGATTAGTCGGGCTGGCAGCGTCGCCAAGGAGTTGTCGGCCAAGCATCAGTTGCGCCCTCGGATGGCCACGCTGCGCCGCCGCGTGGAACCAGCGCCTCGCCAGATCACGATCTGCCGCAATATCATAGCCGCCATTATAAAGTGCACCAAGCGCGAACATCGCCCCAGCATGGCCTTGTTCGGTCGCCTTCTCGAATACCGCGCGCGCGCCGCAATGATCGGTTGGTCCGCCTTGGCCGTTTACAAGCATTTCACCGAGCAGGACTTGCGCGTCCACGATCCCGGCGTCGGCGGCGCGCTTGAGCCAGGCTCGGCCCTCGGCAGTGTCTTCCGGGACACCTCGGCCTTCAATCAATATGCGACCATACCAGTACTGGGCAGTCGGGACACCCACTGCAGCACGACGCAGCCACATTGCGGCCTTAGTATTGTCCGGCTCGATCCCGATGCCCTCAGCAAAGCAGACGGCGAAGTTGAAGGCGGCAATGAGGTCACCCGTTTCCGCAGCGCGTTCGAACCAATTACGAGTCTTCGCTTGGTCGCCGGACTTACCGCTGCCGCGAAGCACGAGATTCGCAAAGTCGACTTTCGACTGTTCGTTACCGAGCTCAGCCGCACGCTCCAGCCAGAAAGTGGCGAGGTCCGAATCGCGGCCGACGGCGGTGCCGACGGTGTAGAGCTGACCCAGCGTTCTCGCAGCTGGCGCGTAACCTCCTTCAGCGGCGCGCTCGAGCCAGGCTACCGCTTCGACATAGTTAGGCGGCAACTCGCCTCCGCGTGCGTACAGGAGGCCAACATGAGCGGCTGCTTCAGCATCGCCGGCCAGTGCTGCCCGGCGCAGCCAGGTTTCGCCTTCGACCAAATCGCGCTTGATACCATGGCCATTGACGAGGGCAACGCCCAAGCGCCTTTGCGCGAGGCGTACGTTCTTGTTGGCGGCATGACGATACAGCTCGAGTGCTCGAGTCAAGTCAGCTCTCGTGCCTATACCGAATTCGGTGAGCGCTGCGATAAGATAGAGAGCGGTGGGAATGCCGGCCGACGACGCCTTCGCAACCTGCTCAAGCGCCTCTCTTTGCGTCTCCTCGTCCTGTGCCCTGCGAAGCAAGGTGAGGCCAAGGCCGAGGCATCCTTGAGGACAGCCGGCTTCCGCGGAGCGCGCGTACCAGCGCTCGGCTGCCGGCACATCTGTGATGGAATGGGGACCGGAAGTTAAAATATACGCGAGAAGAGCCTGGCCTTCGGCCGAGCCGCCGTCGGCGGCGCGGCGCGCCCAGTTGAGTGCTGCTAAGAAATCTGGTCCGCCGCTTTCATCGTCTGTCGCAAAAAGAGCCGCGTTCATCTCAGGGACGATCGATCCTTGGACATACAACAGGGCGACGAAAAACTGCGCTTCTGCCGAACCTCCTTCCGCAGCGCGTTGAAGCCAGCGTGCCGCTTCCGAGGTCGCCTGCGGAACGCCGGTGCCTTCGAGGTAGCATCGTCCCACTCGATACTGCGCTTCAATACAGCCACCGCGGGCGGCGTAGGCAAGTTGATGGAAGCCTTCGACGGCACGTCCGGACTCAAGAAGTTCAATTCCCAGTCGGGTTCGGGCTGATGTTGAGACCGGTGCAATCAGACGATCAACAAAACTCATCCTATTGCCTTGCGTGGTGCGCTTACTCTCGTCCAGCAGAGGATTTAAGCGAACGCTGGCGCCCGCCCTCCAAATGCCGGTGTTGCTGCTGCCAGAGCTGTCGATAAACGGAGCAGCGTTCAAGTAGTTCTTCATGTGGGCCGATATCGACGACCTTGCCCTTTTCCAGGACAAGGATCTGATCGCAGTCGACCAGAGAGGATAACCGATGGGAGACGATGATCATCGTCCGGCCTTTGGCGATGCGCAAAAGGTTGGCGTTGACGAGCGCCTCGCTCTCGGGATCGAGCGCGCTCGTCGCCTCGTCCAAGATCAGAAGGCGCGGATCGGAAACGAGCGCGCGTGCGATGGCGAGACGCTGGCGCTGTCCTCCAGAGAGGTTGGACGAAGTTTCCTCAATCCAGGTCTCGTATCCCCGCGGCAGCCGCTCGATGAACTCCTCGGCACCCGCCAGGCGGGCCGCCCGCATAGCATGCTCAAGGGTTAAGCCAGGCCGGCTGGCAATGATGTTGTCCCGCACAGTGCCACGGAACAGGAAATTGTCCTGCATAACTACGCCAAAGCTGCTGCGCAGATGAGTTAAATTAATCTCCCGTAGATCGACGCTGTCGATTTTGAGGTAACCGTTGTATTCGCGGTTAATGCCTTGAAGAAGTCGCGCGATCGTCGACTTCCCCGAACCGCTGCGACCGACGAGTCCGAGCATGGTACCTGCCGGAATCTCGAATGAGACGCGGTCGAGTGCGGGCACCGTGGATCCTGGATAAGTAAAGGAGAGATCCTGGAAGGCGATCGCGCCCTCAAATTTCGGTCGAAGGCCGTTCCGCATCGCCGTCGTTTCCGTCGGATGGTTGAGCACATCAGCCACCTCAGTCACCGAAAGGCGAACTTCCTCGATATCTTGCATCAGTTTTGCGAGGCTAATGAGCGGGCTTGCTACTCTCGCACCGAGCATCAAGAACGCGATAAGAACGCCGCCGGTAATTCCGGTGCTGCCCGGTGGCCACGCAACAAGAAGGTAGCAACCAACGAGTAGAACGCCGCGATTGATGAATGCCTCGATCGGATTTACGATGGTCTGCGCGACATTCGAGATGCGGCCCGCGTCGAGACGCGCTTGGCCGGCCTCGGCCACGCGCGCGTCCCATTCTTCATTGCGTACCCTTTCAATTGCAAGGGACTTGACCGTCCGCATGCCGTACACGGTCTCGACGAGCACGGAGTTCTTGCGGTTTTCGGCTGTCACGAGCCGCGCAAAAACCCGCCGTATCGCGGGCAAGAATGCGAGTACCACGAGAGCAACAACGGCAGACGCCGCAAGGACAAGCCAGGCGAGCGTCGCACTCATCCAGAACAGGAACGGCAGCAGTGCGATCAGCGTGAATATGTCGAGAAACGTGCTGACGAGTTTGCCGGTGAAGAAGCTGCGGACGTTGAAGATTTGGCCAATTTTCCGAGCTGTCTCACCGGTCGGATGGCGCTCAAAAAAATCCATCGGCAGTGCGAGCAGCCGCCGAAACACATGCATTCCTAACCGCGCGTCGATCCGCGTTGCGGTGACCTCAATGATTTCGCGGCGTGCGTACCCGAGCAGCGTGTCGTAGGCTGTGACGAGAATCAGTATCAGGGAAATCATGCCCAGCGTCGATATGGCCTGATGCGTAATCACCCGATCGATTGCGACCAGGACCAGGAATGGCGGCACGATCTGCAAGACGCTCAAGCTGATTGAGGCGGCGGTGATCTCGCGCAGATTGCGGCGCTCTTCCAAAACGCGATACATCATCCACGAAAACGAGAACGACTCCTCGTCGGCAACTGCGCCTCGCTCACGGCGCACGAGCAGTACGTCTCCGCGCCAGACATTGGCGAGCCGAAGTTCATCGACGGCAACAGGCTTTTCACCGGGACGAGTTGGATCCAGGACAGATATCGTTCCAGCATTGACATCGTGCGAAACTACGATGCCCGCACCGCCGTCGGATAACAATAGCACCACGGGGGCGTCCGACTGCATGCGGATCAGGTGTCGCCACCGGAGACGCGTCGACTTTGCCCATAGCCCGCTTTCGCGCGCCCATGCAGCAAGAGCAGCGGGAGACGGCGCCTCGCCGGGCATAGCGCGCAACGCCTTGCGATCGAGTTCGACGCCGTGATGCTGTGCGACAAAGATAAGTGCGTCTACTCGCGGCTTAGTCGCATCCCGCTTTTCTTGTGCCTCGGGTATGCCGCCGGGCGTCGGCTTTGTCCCACCGAACTCTTCCGAAAATTGGAAGTCAAACTCCGGTTTCACGCAACGCCCCACTTTCGATCTCTTAGATCTAAAGACTATCTCTCAGCGGCAAATGACTGCGCGCAATAGCTGCGCATTCTTGATCGGCGTACGATTATGGTACCACTCGTGCGCCATTTGGCAAACGCTGACCAGCAGCGAGTTTCGATCGGTCGGCGCAACCCGCGCTGGCGCTCTTTTATTCTTCGTCGACTAGGCTTTGCTTGCTCAATATCACGATCATTCGGCCGTCCCCTGTTCAACGCGCTGTTGGTGGGCTGACAGATGACTTGTCTCTTGGCGGACTGCGGCCGTCAGAGTTGGTGGAGCATGAGATTTGGATTGTCCTGCTCCTCTTGGCGCGGATTGTCATTTGCGCACGCAGTTTCGAGTCTCGACTGCCGCGAGCCCAAGTCGCATCATCCGAAGATTCCGGGGTAATCAAAAAGGGGGATGTCCCCGCAGGGGATCAACGAGATGTTATGACCGCCGCTTTTCCGCGCTCTCGTCGATGGACATCCGACAACTACGCGGCGAGAGCAGTTGCATCGGTTTGTTCGTCATTTTTCATTGAGATAGTCGAGATTTTTGGCATCCGAATAACGGAAATCGATCCCAGTGGCCAATGCAGAAGCAATTGGCGATGAGCAAATGCGGTCGAAAGCAAGCTCTCATCGGACATTGGAACTTTCACTCATTTATCGTTTGTCCGATGTGCGATCGACTCTGCAAACAACATAGAGCAATTGACTCTCCGCATCCCTGCGTGTTGGCTGCGGCGCTTCAACCTGACGGGCTTCTTGGTTTTCAGGATTCGTTTGATGAAAAGCAGTTTTGACACCACCAGCGAACTCCATAAGGGAAGCGATAGCACCGACGGAGCGAAAGGAGCGCTGGGAGGATATGGCTTCGTAGAGGTCGTCGGACGTGCTCATGCGAGCAGCACCGTTGAAATTAGAGTTCAGCGCGACGATGGTGAATTCGTTGTCCTCGGGACCACAACTGCTCTGCCGCTGACCGATCCGTTCGTGCAGCCCGTAGCGATGCCGGATGCGAGCAACCGGTTCGCTTTCAGAACCGGCATTCAACCCGGGACTTACAGTTTTGAGGTGCGGCTTCAAGGCTCGTCATTAGCATCTGACTTGTCTTTGACGGATCTCGTTTCGGCGAAGAAATACTCTTTCGAGGGGGGCATCAGAGGCACTGGGCGCTTTGTCACGCACGACGTCACGGTCACGGCAGCCGCTTAAATTGTAGTGAGCTTCTGGTGGCGTCACTTCCTCCAACTGAGCGTTGCCTAAAATTATCCGGATGGCTCACATTTCGAGCCATTTGAAGCGGAACAGGTGTTGTCGTTGACGCACCTGGAGTTGGAATAAGAAGCACTTTCGAAGCACCAAGAAATACTGGCCGAAGCAGAAAAAATATCCAGCGAGCATAGAGCGTTTTGCCGCGTCTCAGCTTCCGGCGGCGCTGAAGTTCTGAAGAGCGTGTCGCGGCAATTCAACGTTGCGTAACTCCAGTCAATAGAGATCCGAACGATGGCAGCCCTTGGCATAATCACCGTTACCGGCACCATTAGTGGAACCAGCAATCAAGCCGTTTATATCTACTACCGGGATGCCAGTGTTAGCGGCACCAACACGACCGGTTGGATATTGCTTGGATCGACAACGCCAGAAGCGTCTGGGGATCCGCTCAATACCGACGGGGATCAGGATTTTTCTTTCACGGTTGCACTTCCTGCCGGCAACTGGGACTTCGCGGTCGCGGAGGCTACGGGATCGGGCCTTACCTCTCTACAGATCACCGATAGCAACGGCACGACCTTCACTAACTTTTCGACCGGCTCAAGCAGCGGGAACAGGTCGTATTACGTAACCGAAGGTGTGACCGTAAGCATTGCGAGTGGCGCGACCGGTGCGACTGGTGCGACCGGCGCCACTGGTGCGACGGGCGCCACCGGTGCGACCGGAGCAACTGGCGCCACGGGTGCAACTGGCACTACGGGTGCGACGGGAGCCACGGGCGCAACGGGAGCCACCGGCGCGACGGGAGCCACGGGTGCAACGGGCGACACGGGAGCCACCGGCGCAACGGGTGCGACTGGCGCTACGGGTGCAACGGGAGCCACGGGCCCAACCGGAGCCACGGGTGCGACCGGAGCCACGGGTGCAACGGGCGACACGGGAGCCACCGGCGCAACGGGAACGACTGGCGCTACGGGTGCAACGGGAGCCACGGGCCCAACCGGAGCCACGGGTGCAACGGGCGACACGGGTGCAACCGGTGCAACTGGCGCCACGGGTGCAACTGGCGCAACGGGAGCCACTGGTGCGACCGGAGCCACGGGCGCGACGGGAGCCACGGGCGCAACGGGAGACACCGGCGCGACGGGAGTCACCGGCGCCACGGGAGCAACTGGCGCCACGGGAGCAACTGGCGCCACGGGTGCAACTGGCGCGACGGGAGCAACGGGAGCGACCGGAGCCACGGGTGCGACTGGAGCCACGGGCGCAACCGGAGCCACGGGCGCGACGGGAGCCACCGGCGCGACGGGAGCAACTGGCGCCACGGGTGCAACTGGTGCGACGGGAGCAACGGGAGCCACGGGCGCGACGGGAGCCACGGGTGCGACCGGAGCCACGGGCGCGACGGGAGCCACCGGCGCGACGGGAGCCACCGGCGCGACGGGAGCAACTGGCGCCACGGGTGCAACTGGCGCGACGGGAGCAACGGGAGCGACCGGAGCCACGGGTGCGACTGGAGCCACGGGCGCAACCGGAGCCACGGGCGCGACGGGAGCCACGGGCGCGACGGGAGCAACTGGCGCCACGGGTGCAACTGGTGCGACGGGAGC
>NZ_JADFUD010000043.1:0-66972 GCF_054820065.1 Bradyrhizobium sp. UFLA06-06 | reverse complement strand
TCAAGCGCCAAGGACCCAACGGCTTCCCGCCCACCCTCATCCTGACAGACTTCCAAGACACAGGGACCCATAACCACCAATCTGCGCTTGGCTACTCGCTGTGGCCCCAGCGTGCCGCAACGCTGGCATTCGTGGTTATGGGCCCCGCTCGCGCTGCGCTTGGCCGGGACGACGGGAGGAGAGAGTCGGCTTGGCAGGAAGGAGTTTGCCTTGACTCGGCGGCCCCAAATTCCGAAAAAGCCCTGCAAAATTCCCGCCATATCCCCGATACGCCCAAGGATTGTCCTGATGTCGCTGTCCGCCCTCGAAACCACCGTCAACACCGCGTTCGACGCCCGCGAAGGCATTTCGACCTCGACCAAGGGTGAGGTCCGCGAGGCGGTCGACCACGCGCTGGAGCTGCTCGACAAGGGCGAGGCCCGCGTCGCCGAGCGCGAGACGAGCGGCAAGTGGAAGGTCAATCAGTGGCTGAAGAAGGCCGTGCTGCTGTCGTTCCGCCTCAACGACATGGGCCAGATCGCGGGCGGCCCGGGCACGGCATCGTGGTGGGACAAGGTGCCGTCGAAGTTCGAGGGCTGGGGCGAGAACCGTTTCCGCGACGCCGGCTTCCGCGCCGTGCCGGGCGCGATCGTGCGCCGCTCGGCCTTCATCGCCCGCAACGTCGTGCTGATGCCCTCCTTCGTCAATCTCGGCGCCTATGTCGATGAAGCCACCATGATCGACACCTGGTCGACGGTCGGCTCCTGCGCCCAGATCGGCAAGCGCGTGCACATCTCCGGCGGCGTCGGCATCGGCGGCGTGCTCGAGCCGCTGCAGGCCGAGCCCGTGATCGTCGAGGACGACTGCTTCATCGGCGCGCGCTCGGAGGTCGCCGAGGGCGTGATCGTGCGCAAGGGCGCGGTGCTGTCGATGGGCGTGTTCCTCGGCGCCTCGACCAAGATCGTCGACCGTGAGACCGGTGAAATCTTCGTCGGCGAGGTCCCGGAATATGCCGTCGTGGTGCCCGGCACCCTGCCGGCCAAGCCGCTGAAGAACGGCCAGCCGGGACCTGCCACCGCCTGCGCCGTGATCGTCAAGCGCGTCGACGAGCGCACCCGTGCCAAGACCAGCATCAACGAGCTGCTGCGGGACTGATCGCTCTTTCGCCGCGAGATCAGTCCATCACCGTCACCCTGAGGAGCCTGCGAAGCAGGCGTCTCGAAAGGGTCGACGGCCACCAGCGGGGCCGTGCATCCTTCGAGGCTCGCCCAGCGGCGCAATTGCGCCGCAAGGCTCGCACCTCAGGATGACGGGTCTGGACTGATCGAACCAATTTCCGTCTGACGCCGACATATCTCCGGGCCGCGAAGAATTGCCGCAGCCCGGAGTTTATTTTCATGGACTGGGCCAACTACCTGTTCGGCTTCAAGGGCCGCGTCAACCGGGCCAAATTCTGGCTCGCAGGGCTGATCATCGTCTGCTGGATGATGTTCCTGGCTTTGCTGGTGGTCTCGGCCGGCCTCGGCGGCAAGAACGGGTTCAGCTTCAATGTCGACGACATCTTCCGGGCCTTCGACCCCGACAGCTACAAATCGCTGAGCTGGGCCGGATTACCGGCATTGCTGGTCAAGGCCTGCGGAACGTTCTTGTTCGTTTGGGTCTATGTCGCTGTCTCGATCAAGCGCCTGCACGACCGCGACAAGAGCGGGTGGTGGATGGTGCCGTTCTTCGCGATCCCGGGTCTCATGAGCCAGTTCTCGGACCGGCTCCCCGATGAATCCTATTGGGTGGTGGCCGCGGGAACGATCGTCTTCGTGCTCTATGTCTGGGGCTTCATCGAGCTCGCCTTTCTGCCCGGCACGCGCTACCCCAATCGCTACGGCCCCAATCCGCTTGGAAAAACCCATGTGCGGCGAGGCAGCGACAGCGGGTCGCGCTCCGCGCACGGCTGGGATCAGCAGAGCGAGCTCGATACCGTGCCGCACAAAGCTGGTCCACCCGCCGTGTGACGTGTTAAGCGAGGCGCATGAGTGATGCCGTCTCGATTACCCGCGATCTCGTTCGCTGCCCCTCCGTCACCCCGGCCGACGCCGGCGCGCTTGGCGTTCTCGAAAACCTGCTGAAGACCGCAGGCTTCGAGGTCCACCGCGTGACCTTCTCCGAGCCCGGCACCGCCGATATCGACAACCTCTATGCGCGCATCGGTAGTTCAGCGCCGCATATCACCTTCGCCGGCCACACCGACGTGGTGCCGCCCGGCGATGAAGCCGCGTGGACACTCGGCGCGTTCTCCGGCGAGGTGAAGGACGGCTATCTCTACGGCCGCGGCGCCGTCGACATGAAGGGCGGCATCGCCTGCAGCGTCGCCGCTGTGCTGCAATATCTGCGGGACCATGGCGGCAAGCCACAAGAGAATGGCAACGGCTCGATCTCCTTTCTGATCACCGGCGATGAGGAAGACGTCTCGATCAACGGCACCGTCAAGCTGTTGAAATGGTGCGCCGAGCGTGGCGAGAAATTCGATCATTGCGTGCTCGGCGAGCCCTCGAATGTCGAAGTGCTGGGCGACATGATCAAGATCGGCCGGCGCGGCTCGCAATCCGGCACGCTGGTCGTCGACGGCGTGCAGGGCCATGTCGCCTATCCGCACCGCGCCTCCAATCCGGTGCCCGATATCTCGCGGCTGATCGTGGCGCTGAGCGACGAGCCGCTCGATCTCGGCAGCGCGCAGTTCCAGGCGAGCAACCTCGAATTCACCACGGTCGATGTCGGCAACACCGCAAGCAACGTGATCCCCGGCCAGGCGCGGGCAAAATTCAACATCCGCTACAACGACAACCACACCCAGGAGAGCCTGCGGCAGCTGGTCGACGAACGGCTGGTGAAAGCCTGCGGCAACCGCATCCGCGCCCACATCGATTGGCAACCGTCGAACTCGAACGTGTTCGTCACCCAGCCCGGCCCGTTCACCGACCTCGCGGTCGCCGCGATCGAGGAGGTCACCGGCCGCAGGCCGGAGCTCTCCACCTCCGGCGGCACCTCGGACGCGCGCTTCATCTCGAGCTATTGCCCGGTGATCGAATTCGGCCTGGTCGGCCAGACCATGCACCAGGTCGATGAGCGCACGCCGGTGGCCGATCTGGAGAAGCTGACGCGGATCTATCGGGGCGTGCTGGACAGGTATTTCGGGTAGGCCAGCCGCCCGGCTGGACAAAAACAGCGAAAACAACCCCATGCACAGTGGGGATTGGGGCTACGAGCCATCCACCCGCACCAGATACAGCGTGGTATTTCGGGTAGGCATCCGTAGGATGGGTAGAGCGCAGCGAAACCCATCATGGGCGCCGCGGATTCGAAGTGATGGGTTTCGCGGAGTTTATCATCGGGCCGCGCGTTGCGCGGACCCGTTGGCTCTACCCATCCTACGAGAACATTCACACCGCCTAGTAATCCACCCGCATCAGGTAGAGCCCGTCCGGCGGCGCCACGGGGCCGCAGGCGGCGCGGTTGCGGGCGGCGAGCGCACCCGCGAGATCGTCGGCGCTCCAGCGGCCCTCGCCGACCCAGACCAGCGAGCCCACCATCGAGCGCACCTGGCTGTGCAGGAACGAGCGCGCCGACGTCACGATGTTGACGGCATCGCCCTCGCGCGTGACGTCGAGCTGATCGAGCGTCTTCTCCGGCGACTTGGCCTGGCACTCGGTGTCGCGGAAGGTGGTGAAATCGTGCTTGCCGAGCAGGCGCTGCGCGGCCTCGTGCATCGCGTCAGCATCGAGCGCGCGCGGCACGCGCCAGACCCGGCCGATGTCGAGCGCGAGGTTCGCGCGCGTGTTGGTGATGCGATAGAGATAGTGCCGCTTGGTCGCGGAGAACCGCGCCTCGAAATCGTCGGGCACGATGTCAGCCGCGAGCACGCCGATCGGATTGGGCCGCAGATGCGCGTTCAGCCCGTCGCGGAAGCGACCGCGTGGGAAGTGCTTGGCGATGTCGCAATGCGCGACCTGGCCGCGCGCGTGCACGCCGGCGTCGGTACGGCCGGCGCCATGGACGCGCACGTCCTCGCCGCAGATCGCCTTGACCGCCGCCTCCAGCGCGCCCTGCACGGTCGGCGCAGTGTCCTGGATCTGCCAGCCGGAGAACGGCGTGCCGTCATATTCGATGGTGAGCTTGTAGCGGGGCATCAGCTAAGCCGCGCAGGCGGCTTCAACGGCGTGCCGCGCAAGAAGTCCGCCGCCTTCATCGGCGCCTTGCCGGCGCGCTGCAGTTCGAGGATCCGGATCGCGCCGTCGCCGCAGGCGATCGCGAAATTGTCGTCGAGCACATCGCCAGGTGCGCCCGAACCCTTGGCCAGTTCGCAGCGCAGGATTTTCAGCCGCACCGGCTCGCTTTCGCCCGCAAGCTCGCACCAGGCGCCGGGGAACGGCGAGAGCCCGTGAATGTGCCGCAACACTGCATGCGCCGGCTGCTTCCAGTCGATCCGCGCCTCGGCCTTCTCGATCTTGGCGGCGTAGGTGACGCCGTCCGCGCTCTGCTTCGTCAGCTGCAATCCGCCGCGCTGCAGGCCGCCCATCGCGCGCACCATCAGATCGGCGCCGAGCGGCGCCAGCGCGTCGTGCAGGTCGGACGCCGTCATGCTGTCCGTGATCGGCAGCCGCTCGGCCATCGCGACGTCGCCGGTGTCGAGGCCGACATCCATCTTCATCACCATCACGCCGCTCTCGGCATCGCCCGCCATGATGGCGCGGTTGATCGGCGCGGCTCCGCGCCAGCGCGGCAATAGCGAAGCATGCAGGTTGAAGCAGCCGAGCCTGGGCGCGTCGAGAATCGCCTGGGGCAGGATCATGCCATAGGCGACGACCACCGCGGCATCCGCGTCATGCGCGCGAAACTCCTCGAGCGCTTCCGGCGTTTTGAGGGTCTTCGGCGTCAGCACGGGAATGCCGAGGCGGCGCGCCTCCTGCTCGACCGGCGTCGGCTGCAGCTGCAGGCCGCGTCGCCCGCCCGGCTTCGGCGCGCGGGTGTAGACCGCCACGACCTCATGGCCGTGGGCCACCAGCTCCAGCAGCGTCGGCACCGCGAAATCGGGCGTACCCATGAAGATCAGGCGGAGAGGCATGACGAGAACTCGGTCTGTTCCTTCCCTTGCGGGGAGAGGAATCGCATATGAAGCGCGCGGGTCTTTCCGCGAATTCGGTTGGCCTCTCCCGCTTGCGGGGGAGGCCGGATCGCATCGAAGATGCGATCCGGGTGGGGGCTATCTCAGCGATACGACTCGTGGCAAGACCACCACCCCAACTCTCCCCCGCAAGCGGGAGAGGGAGTCGAGTGCCGATGGCGATCCTACTCCGCCGCGCGCTTGGCGGCCTTCTCGAATTTCTTGAAGACGCGGTCGCGCTTCAGTTTCGACAGATAATCCACGAACAGCACGCCGTTGAGATGATCGATTTCGTGCTGGATGCAGGTGGCGTAGAGCCCCTCCGCATCCTCCTCATGCAGCTTGCCGTCGAGATCGGTGAATCGCACGCGCACCCGCGCCGGGCGCTCGACCTCCTCGTAATATTCGGGGATCGACAAGCAGCCCTCTTCGTACACCGACAGCTCTTCCGAGCGCGCAATGATCTCCGGATTGATGAAGACGCGCGGCTTCGCCGTGGTCTCGCCGTTCTCGTCGCGCTTGGCGAGGTCCATGGTGATCAGCCGCAGCGGCTGCGCGACCTGGATCGCCGCCAGCCCGATGCCGGGCGCGTCATACATGGTCTCGAGCATGTCGTCGGCCAGCTTGCGGATCTCCGGCGTCACCTTCTCGATCGGTTTCGACACCAGCCGCAACTGCTTGTCCGGCAGGATGATAATTTCTCTTAATGCCATGGCGGCGATTTAAGCTGCTGACTTCATGGGGTCAATGCGCTCAGGAACCCGTTAGGACAACCTTAACCACGTTTCTTCACTCCGCATTAACCCGGAAAATCAGGAATGCATTTGCCATAAGCGTTCCCTCTTCGTTCGCGCCCGACCGCGAATCGGCTACAACTGCCGGCATGAACGAGATTCTCCTGACGATTGGCGACCTTCCGGTCCGTGTCTCCGACGCATTGATCGGCCTTGGGGCGCTGGCGCTGATCCTGCTGCTCGCCATTGCGGTGGTGATCGCACGCGCCAGCCGGCGCGGCGCGGAACTCGCGATGGCCCAGGCCATCCGCGCCGACGAGCTGGAGGAGCGGCTCGCCGACATGCTGCGGGCTCAGAGCGAATCCTCCGGACGCGTGGACGCCATGACGCAGGCGCTGGCCGGCCGCCAGGCGGAGATGGCCCGGGCCGTCAACGAGCGGCTGGATTCGGTGACCCACCGGGTCGGCCAGTCGATGGAGCAATCGACCCGCAACACGATGGATTCACTGCGCGTGCTGCACGAGCGGCTCGGCATCATCGACCACGCGCACAAGAACCTCAACGAGCTCACCACCCAGGTGACGACCTTGCGCGACGTACTCGCCAACAAGCAATCCCGCGGCGCGTTCGGCCAGGCGCGGATGGAGGCGATCGTCCAGGACGGCATGCCGAAGGGCTCGTTCGAGTTCCAGTACACGCTGACGTCGGGCAAGCGGCCGGACTGCGTCGTGTTCCTGCCGGACCAGCGCCCGCTCTGCATCGATGCGAAATTTCCGCTCGAGGCGATGACCGCGCTGCACGATGCGCGCAGCGACGAGGAGCGCAAATTCGTCAGCCAGCGGCTGCGCGCCGACGTGCTGAAGCATGTCAGCGACATCGCGGAGAAGTACCTGATCCCGGGCGAGACCCAGGACACCGCGCTGATGTTCGTGCCGTCGGAATCGGTCTATGCCGAGATCCATGACGGCTTCGACGACGTGATCCAGAAGGCCTATCGCGCCCGCGTCGTGCTGGTGTCGCCGTCGCTCTTGATGCTGGCGATCCAGGTGATGCAGCAGATCCTGAAGGACGCCCGCATCCGCGACGCCGCCGACCAGATCCGCAACGAGGTGATGCATCTCGGCGACGACCTCGGCCGCCTGCGCGATCGCGTGCTCAAGCTGCAGACCCATTTCGGCCAGGTGAACGAGGACGTCAGGCAGATCCTGATCTCCGCCGACAAGATCGAGAAACGCGCCGGCCGCATCGAGGAACTCGACTTCAGCAAGTCCGAGACCCCGATCGAGGTCCCCCGCTTCGTCAAGCCCAGCACGTCCGACCTGTTCCCCGCCCCGCGCAAGCTGCAGGCGGGGGAGTGATTGTTGTTTCTAGAAGTTGTCCGGCGTGCGCCACCCAATCGATGTCATCGCCCGACTTTATCCCGAAATAGCCGCGGGTGGCGGATAGGCCTCTGGGATATTGGATCGCCCGGTCCATGTGCGCAATTGCGCACAGGCCGGGCGATGACAGTCTTTTTGGGGCTGATTCTGGTAACAACTTCTCTATGACCGCACCTAGTGATGTTGCTGACCAAGGATCGCACCACACAATCAGCTGTCATCGCCCGGCTTGACCGGGCGATCCAGTATCCCAGAGGCGGCAGATGGGAGCACGCAACTACTACGTCTACATCCTCGCCAGTCGCACCGGCGGCACGCTTTACATCGGTGTGACAAATGACCTCATTCGTCGTGTGGGCGAACACAAGCTCAAGTTAGTTGAGGGCTTCACGGCAAAGTACGATGTCGTGAAGCTCGTCTATTTCGAGCAGTTCGACGATCCCGAGAACGCCATCAAGCGCGAAAAGCGGCTGAAGAAATGGCCGCGCGCCTGGAAGATTTCGCTGATCGAGAAGGACAATCCGGACTGGATCGATCTTTACCCAGAAATCGCCGCGGGTGG
The DNA here is from genome assembly GCF_054820065.1 of Bradyrhizobium sp. UFLA06-06. Taxonomy (NCBI): domain Bacteria; kingdom Pseudomonadati; phylum Pseudomonadota; class Alphaproteobacteria; order Hyphomicrobiales; family Nitrobacteraceae; genus Bradyrhizobium; species Bradyrhizobium sp. UFLA06-06. Next base: position 59,163 of record NZ_JADFUD010000043.1, on the reverse strand, counting down.
CGGATAGGCCTCTGGGATACTGGATCGCCCGGTCGAGCCGGGCGATGACAGTCTTTTTGGGGTCGAATCTGGTAACAACCTATCTATGACCGCACCTGAAGCCTTGTCAGACGCGCCCACCAAGCCACCCGCAGCCCCGCCCGCCACCTCCTGGCGCGACAGTCTTGCCGTGTACCTGCAGCCGCGGGTGCTGATCGTGCTGCTGCTCGGCTTCTCCTCGGGGCTGCCGCTGGCCCTGTCGGGCTCGACGCTGCAGGTCTGGATGAAGGAAGCCGGGGTCGATCTCGGCACCATCGGGCTGCTGGCGCTGATCGGCACGCCCTACACGCTGAAATTCCTCTGGGCGCCGCTGGTCGACGCGCTGCATGTGCCGCTGTTCACGCAGATGTTCGGCCGCCGCCGCGGCTGGCTGCTGTTCTCGCAGCTGCTGCTGATCGCGGCCATCCTGGTGCTAGCGATGGCCGATCCTGCGCGATCGCCATGGTTCGCGGCCTTTGCCGCGCTGCTGGTCGCAACCGCCTCGTCGACGCAGGACATCGTGGTCGATGCCTTCCGCGTCGAAAGCCTGCCTGAAAGCGAGCAGGCCGCCGGCATGGCGTCCTATGTCGCGGCCTATCGCGTCGGCATGCTGGTCTCGACCGCCGGCGCGCTGTTCATCGTCAGCGGCTTCGAGTCCGCTGGCCTCGCGCGTCCGTCGGCGTGGATGTGGGGCTATGTGGTGATGGCCGCGCTGGTCGTGATCGGCATCGTCACCGCGCTGGCTGCGACCGAGCCGGCGCAATCGAAGGGCGCGGAGGCGGCCACGCACGCGCAGAACGCCGCGGAACGCGTGTTGCACGCGGCGCTCGGCGCGTTCTCCGAGTTCCTCAGCCGCAAGGACGCCTTCGCCGCGCTCGCCTTCGTGGTGCTGTTCAAGTTCACCGACGCGTTTTCAGGCACCATGACCGCGCCGTTCGTGATCGACATCGGCTTTTCCAAGGTCGATTACGCGGCGATCGTGAAGGGCGTCGGCCTTGCCGCAACCCTGATCGGCGGCTTTGCCGGCGGCTTCGTGGCGCGGCGCTATTCGCTCGCGACCAGCCTCTGGATCGGCGGCGTGCTGCAGGCGATCGCCAATCTCTCGTTCTCCTGGCTCGCCCATGTCGGCGTCGATCAATGGGCGCTCGCGCTGGCGATCACCGCGGAGAACTTCACCAGCGCCATCGGCACCGTCATCTTCGTCGCCTATTTGTCGGCGCTGTGCCGCAATCCGCTCCACACCGCGACCCAGTACGCCCTGCTGACGGCGCTCGCGGCGGTCGGCCGCACCTATCTGTCATCGGGCGCGGGCTATGTCGCCAAGGCCGTCGGCTGGCAGGTGTTCTTCGTGATCTGCGTGCTGGTCGCGATCCCGAGCCTGATCCTGCTCGCCTGGTTGCAGCGGCGCGGGCATTTCGACGAGTTGGGGCCGGTGAGGGTTTAGCTCAGCCCCCGTAGCCCGGATGGAGCGCAGCGCAATCCGGGAGACCTCTCCACTGACGCGACCGTCCCGGATTTCGCTGCGCTCCATCCGGGCTACAGGCTCTCCGCGCGTCGTCCTGGCGAAAGCCAGGACCCATTACCCCAAATGCGAATTGTTGCGCGACGTTGGGGCCACGATCCATCCGACAACCAAAGCCGGTGGTTATGGGTCCTGGCCTTCGCCAGGACGACGATGAGGATGGGTGAGGCAGCTACTTCGCCACCACGCTCCACTTGGTGACGATGGCTTCGCTCATCTCGCCGGCATCCTTGGCGCAGGCGACCTCGTCGACCTTCACCGAGATTTCCTTGCCGGAGAGGCTTTTGAGCTGCGCGGCCTGGGCGTCGTTGGTTGGAACGAGCTGGAAGGTTTCCGGTCCGGTTTCGAGATTGCACAGACCGTTCGGCGGCGGCAGGCGGCGCGGCTCGCTGGTGATCTGGTAGGTCGCGACGCGCTTGCCGCGGTTCTTGGCGTCACGCACCTTCATGACGCCGAGTTCGCCCGACAGCACGTCGCCGGCGTGGATCATCTTGCCGGGCTTCTGCGGCGCGTCGGCCTGCTGCGCGATGGCGCAAGGCGCGGCGAATGTTGCCGCCAGAAGCGCAAAGCCCAAACGTACGCCGAACAAGCGTACGCCGAATCGGTGTGCCGTCATTGTCAGTGGTTCCGTATCTTGATTCGTCAGAGCGTGAATGACCGTCCCCGAATCGGCATCCACCCTACCATTTTTGTTTCGGTGCGATCTTTTCGGATTGTGACCGATCGCTTGGCGCCTGACGCCGTGCTCGGCGCCGACATCGCGCGCTAGAACAGCGTCCGCTGCCGCATGGCTGCAGATAGCGTACCTTCATCGAGGTAATCAAGCTCTCCGCCGACCGGCACGCCATGCGCCAGCCGCGTCACCCGCACATTGGCCTCCGACAACAGGTCGGTGATGTAATGCGCGGTGGTCTGGCCATCGACGGTCGCATTGAGCGCCAGGATGATCTCGCTGACCTCGGGTGCGTGCGCGCGCGCCACCAGCTGATCGATGGTGAGATCCTGCGGACCGACGCCGTCGAGCGGCGACAGTGTCGCGCCGAGCACGTGATAGCGGCCATTGGTCGCATTGGCGCGTTCCAGCGCCCAGAGATCGGCGACGTCGGCGACCACGACGATGATCGAGGGATCGCGGCGCGGATCGGTGCACACCGTGCAGGGGTTTTGTGTATCGATGTTTCCGCAGGTCTTGCAGACCTGGATTTTCTCGATAGCCACCTGCAGCGCCGCGGTCAGCGGCGTCATCAGGGCTTCGCGCTTCTTGATCAGATGCAGCGCCGCGCGCCGCGCCGAACGGGGCCCGAGGCCCGGCAGCCGCGCCAGCAACTGGATCAGGCGTTCAATCTCGGGGCCGGCAACGCTTGCAGCCATTTAAGTCGGACCAAATCCCGGCGGCAGGCCGAGCCCGCCGGTGAGCGCCATCATCTTCTCCTGCATCGCGGTCTCGGCCTTGCGGCGGGCATCGCCATGCGCGGTGACCAGCAGATCCTCGAGCACCTCGCGTTCCTCCGGCTTCATCAGCGACGGATCGATCTTGATGCCCTTCACTTCCATCTTCGCGGTCATGCGCACCGCGACCAAGCCGCCGCCGGAGATGCCTTCGACCTCGACATTGCCGAGTTGCTCCTGCATCTCCTGCATCTTGGATTGCAGCTGCGCTGCCTGCTTCATCATGCCGAGAAAATCAGCCATGCCTGCGTTCCTATCGCCAAATATCAATCGTCGTCGCTGTCGGAAGTTTCAATCGGGTCTTCGCCTGACGCATCCGACACCGGAACCTCGGCGGCAAGGCGGCGGACCTCGACCACCTTGGTGCCGGGGAAGCGCGCCAGCACCTCCTGCACGCGCGGATCAGCTTCCGCAGTGCGCTGATGCTCGCTGCGCGCCAATTCGTTCTGCGACCGCACCGTGGGCTGGCCGGCCTCGTTGGAGATGATCACGGTCCAGCGCCGCCCGGTCCATAGTTCGAGCTTGCGCGACAGGTCGGTGACGAGCGCGCGTTGCGCCTTCGGCTCGAGGGCGATCTCGAGCTGGCCGTCCTCGATGCGCACCAGCCGCACGTCGGCCTCCAGCGCACTTTTCATCATGATGTCGCGCTTCTCGCCGGCGAGCGCGATCAGCTGCGGAAAGCTTGATATCCGGAGCGCCGGCGCGGCATCGGCAGCCAGCGCTGCCATCTGCGGGCGCGCGGCGAAATCGGCGCGCGGCGCGGCCTGCGGCGCGCGCACCGGCGCGGATGACATCGCAGGCATTGCCGAGGATGGTGCGCCGCGCGACGGTTGCGAGGCGGCGGATCCCGACGCCGCGGGCGCAGCGCCGCCGCCATTCTGCTCGATCATCCGGATCGCCTCATCCGGCGTCGGCAAATCGGCGACATAGGCAATCCGCACCAGCACCATCTCGGCGGCAGCGGCCGGGCGCGTCGCGGTCTGCACCTCGGCGATGCCCTTGAGCAGCATCTGCCACATCCGCGACAGCACCCGCATCGACAGCTTGACGGCGAATTCGCGCGCGCGCACCCGCTCGGTCTCGCCGAACGCGACATTGTCGGCCGTCCCCGGCACGACCTTCACGCGGGTGACGAAATTGACGAACTCGGCAAGGTCGGACAGCACCACGACCGGATCGGCGCCGACGTCATATTGCGCGCGGAATTCGGCGAAGGCTGAGGCGAGATCGCCGCGCGCCAGCGAATCGAACAGGTCGATCACGCGGGTGCGGTCGGCGAGGCCGAGCATCTGCCTGACCGCGTCGGCCTTCACATTGCCGGCGGCATGCGCGATCGCCTGGTCGAACAGCGACAGCGAGTCGCGCACCGATCCCTCGGCCGCGCGCGCGATGATGCCGAGCGCCTCGGGCTCGACCTCGACGCCTTCCTTGGCGGCGATGTTGCCGAGATGCTTCATCAGCACGTCGGCTTCGACGCGGCGCAGGTCGAAGCGCTGGCAGCGCGACAGCACCGTGATCGGAACCTTGCGGATTTCTGTGGTGGCGAACACGAACTTGGCGTGCTCCGGCGGCTCCTCCAGCGTCTTCAGGAAGGCGTTGAAGGCCGCCGTCGACAGCATGTGGACTTCGTCGATGATGTAGACCTTGTAGCGCGCGCTGGCCGGCGCGTAGCGCACGCTGTCATTGATCTGGCGGACATCGTCGACGCCGGTGTGGGAGGCGGCGTCCATCTCCAGCACGTCCATGTGCCGGCTTTCCATGATCGCCTGGCAGTGGATGCCGAGATCGGGCATGTGGATGGTCGGCCCGTTCACCGAGCCGTCCGGCTTGGCGTAGTTCAGCGCGCGGGCGAGGATGCGAGCGGTGGTGGTCTTGCCGACCCCGCGGACGCCGGTCAGGATCCAGGCCTGCGGAATCCGCCCGGTCTCGAACGCGTTCGAGACCGTGCGCACCATGGCCTCCTGGCCGATCAGGTCCTCGAAGCTGGAGGGGCGGTATTTGCGGGCGAGAACGCGGTAGGGCTTGGCGGCGTCCGGCGCAGCGCCGAGATCGAAACCGCCGTCAAGGCTTGCTTTGCCTGCGCCATCGGACGGTTGGGAGGGGTCGCCAGCGTCATTCATGCATCGATCCGCAACTTGGGAATTGTCTCTTCAGCCGGCGTGCGGATAGGAGCCGAAATCGAGCGCCGGGCGCGGAGACCGCCGTTCCAGCGCGATTCGCTCGGAAAACAGGTAGGAGACTGACGAGCGACCCGATCCGGACCTCGTTAGGGCTGCTTCCTTCCGGACCTGACCCGGTTGGCGAGTGGCTCGTCCACCGCCAATCTCCCGGTCCCTATTTGGGGCCAAAACCGCCGGAAAGCAAGCGGCCTGACCCGGCTTTGTAAGGCTGGCTTTGTGGGGCTTGTCTGGGAACACGGAAAGGCATTATTTGCCCGTCATGCCCGCCTCCAATTGGTCGCTGCATTCGCAGCTCAAGAAAGACACCATCGACATCGGCGACCTGCCGCTGTGCAAGGTGCTCGTCATCAAGGATGCGCATTATCCGTGGCTGCTGCTGGTGCCGCGGCGCGACGGCGCGGTCGAGATCATCGACCTCGACGAGGTCGCGCAGGCGCAGCTGATGACGGAAATCACTCGCGTCTCGCGGGCCCTGAAAGAGGTCACCAAGTGCGACAAGCTGAATGTCGCCGCGCTCGGCAACCTCGTCCCGCAGCTCCACGTCCATGTCATCGCGCGCCGCACCAGCGACGCTGCATGGCCGCGTCCCGTTTGGGGCGTGATGCCGCCGCTGGCGCATGACGCCGAGGAAGTGCAAAATTTCATCAGCGCGCTTCGCCGCAAGATCTGGTTGGGTTGAGATTCAATGTCTGCATTCGATTCATTTCCGCTCGGCCAGCCGGCCTTTGTCACCCATGTGCTGGACCGCGCCGCGCATCTGCGCACCAATGACGAGAAGCTGTTCGCGCTGGAAGGCCACCGCGAAGCCCGTGCTTATGTGATCTATCGCGACTCGCTGGTCGTGAAGCAGGAGGATGGCGGGGCCCGGGCCTTGCTCTCTCTGGAGGAAGCCCGCAGCTACGGCGCCAATCCCGGCACGATCTTTCTCGGGCTGCGCGACGCCGCGCCGATTTTCGGCATGGGGATCGCGCCGCAGGCCGCCGAGAAGCTGGTCGGGCGCGCCGACGTCGCGATCACCGAATTGCGCGGCATGGCGATGCAGGGGGTGGTGCCGCCCGAGCAGCTTTCGGCCATCGCAATGGCGAAATCGATGGTGACCTGGCATCAGCGCCACGGCTTCTGTGCGAACTGCGGCACCCGCACGGCGATGAAGGACGGCGGCTGGAAGCGCGAATGCCCGAGCTGCAAGGCCGAGCACTTTCCGCGCACCGACCCGGTCGTGATCATGCTGGTCACGTACGGCGACAAGGTGCTGCTGGGACGGCAGAAGCAGTTCATGCCCGGCATGTATTCCTGCCTCGCCGGGTTCGTGGAAGCCGCCGAGACCATCGAGGACGCCGTGCGACGCGAGATTTTCGAGGAGTCCGGCATCCGCTGCACCGACGTCAATTACTACATGACACAGCCCTGGCCCTATCCGTCATCGCTGATGATCGGCTGCACCGCGCGCGCGACCAACGAGGACATCGTGGTCGACCGCACCGAGCTGGAAGATGCGCGCTGGTTCGACCATGCCGAGGCGTCGCTGATGCTGAAGCGCCAGCATCCCGACGGGCTCGCCGGCCCGCATCCGTTCGCGATTGCCCATCACCTGCTCGGCCGCTGGGTGCACCACCAAAACCCGTTGGACAAATAGCGGGAACCGGACATCGTTCTGCCGATTAAAGCTGGACACAGTTCTGGCAGTAACGGAACCATTGCGACGGATCCCCCGCATGAATTTTCAGAACGGCGCCCCGAAAGTCCCGCCCCGCATCCTCTGCATCGGCCTGCCGGTGCGCGACCTGACCTTTCGCGTCAGCGTCCCGGCGCGCGGCTCCAAAGAGAACGCGACGCATTTCGAGGAGATCTGCGGCGGCAATGCTCTGAACGCCGCCATCGGCATCGTCCGGCTGGGCGGCCGCGCTTCGATCTGCGGACCGATGGGCGATTCGCAGGAGACCTCGAGCCGCTACATCTTCGACAAGCTCGCCCAGGAAGGCATCGAGACCAATCATCTCATCCACATGCCGAACCTGGTCACCCCGATCTCGGCGATCATGATCGACGACAGCGGCGAGCGCACCATCGTCACCTTCCGCGATCCGGAGCTCTGGAAGGTCAAGCTGCCGCCGACCGAGCTCTTGCTGGAGGATTGCGCGGCGATCCTGACCGAGAGCCGCTGCGCGCCGTTCTGCACCGAGCTTTGCGCCGAGGCGGTCAAACGCGGCATTCCGGTGGTGGTCGACGTCGACCGCGCGATGTCGATGCGGGAGGGGCTGCTCACCGCCTCCTCCCATCTGGTGTTCTCCAGCGAGCCGCTGCAGGAGACCGCCGACGTCACCGACGACGGCCAGGCGCTGCACAAGCTCGCCAAGCTCACCCCCTCCTTCCTGGCCGGCACCCGCGGCCCTCAGGGCACGATCTGGCTCAACGAGAAGGGCGGGCTCGAGGAGACCCCGGCCTTCCCGGTCCATACCGTCGACACGCTCGGGGCCGGCGACGTCTTCCACGGGGCGTTCGCCCTCGCCATCACCGAGAAACAGCCGCTGCGCGACGCGCTCCGCTTCGCCTCCGCCGCTGCAGCGCTGAAATGCACCCGCTTCGGGGGTGCTTATGCCGCACCGCAACGTACTGAAGTTGAAGAGTTTTTGGGTCAGCACGCCGACGCCAAGCCGGCCTGAGCCGCCACGAATCGCTTGATTTGGAAGATTCTTCTCTATATGAGGGATATTGAACCTTCATATGGAACTTTCTTCTATGACCGATGTCGCCATTCAGCTTCATGACAACAGTCGCCGCCTCGACGCGATCGATCGCAAGATTCTGACCGTGTTGCAGGAGGATGCGTCGCTCTCCGTCGCCGAGATCGGCGACCGGGTCGGCCTGTCGTCGACGCCATGCTGGAAGCGCATCCAGCGGCTGGAGGCCGACGGCGTGATCCTGCGCCGCGTGGCGCTGGTCGACCAGAACAAGATCGGGCTCGGGATTTCGGTGTTCGTCTCGGTCGAGAGCGCCGACCATTCGGAAGCCTGGCTGCGCAAATTCGCCGACGCGGTCAGCGCCATGCCCGAGGTGATGGAGTTCTACCGGATGGCCGGCGACGTCGACTACATGCTGCGCGTCGTGGTCGCGGACATGCAGGCCTACGACGTCTTCTACAAGAAGCTGATCAGTGCCGTGCCGCTGAAGAACGTCACCTCGCGCTTCGCGATGGAGAAGATCAAGTCGGTGACGGCGCTGCCGGTGCCCGCGGCGTAAGCGCCGCCGCACAACCCGCACGAGACGTCGATACGCTCCCAGGTAGTTCGCCTGTCCGGTATTTACCTGAAGTTAGCGCCGGCAGCGGTATTCTGCTGCGATGGAGCCGGGGGAGATCATCCCAGCGAAACGACCGCCTGCCTGGCTGGGCGCGGCTGCATTGCTGATTGCGAGCTGGATCGCGGTCGCAGTGCTGTCGCTAAAGGTGCGGGCGGGCAGCGACGTGGTGGCCGTGGCCTTCCCGCCATGGTGGCGCGCCGAGCGCGCGCTGATCGCCGCCGCGTCCGCCGATGCGTCGATCGTTCGGATGACCGCGATCCCGGCCCTGCTGGTGGTGCGGCCTGACCGCGATGGCGGGCTGGGCCGGCTGTACGAGGCCGGCGCCTTGCTGACCATGGATCCGCAGGCGATCGCCGGCTGCTTCGGGGCGGATGACGATCTGGGGGCTGGGGATGACCTTCGAAGGCGATGACATGGCCGCCCTGCGCGAGACGGCCAGCAAGATCCTGCTCGTGGTGCTGTGGCTGCACGTTCCGATCGCAGTCATCGTCGGCATGACGCTGCACACCGACTGGCTGATGCCGGCCGGCTTCATGGTCGCGATGGCGCTGGCCGCGACGGTGTCGTGGCGCGTCTCGGGGAACGGCGTTTCAACGCGCCTGATCGTTGCAGTGGCCCTGATGGCCGGCGTGTCGATGCTGGTCTACCAGTTCGCCGGCCACCGCTGGCAGGTCGACATGCACATGTATTTCTTCGCCGCGCTGGCGTGCCTCGTCGCCTATTGCGACTATCGGCCGATCGTCGCCGGCACCGCGGCAGTTGCCCTGCATCACCTGACGCTGAATTTCATCCTGCCGGCCGCGATCTATCCCGGCGGCGGCGATTTCGGTCGCGTCGTTCTCCACGCCGTGATCCTGCTGATCGAGGCCGGCGTGCTGATCTGGCTCGCGCACACGCTTGCCGAACTGTTCGAGAGAGCGGCGCAAAAGGCGGCGGAGGCCGAGGCCGCCGGCGCCGCCGAAGCGCGCGCCAAGGCCGAGCGGATCGAGGCCGAACGAGCCAAAAAGGACCGCGATGCCGCGCGGCGCGAGCTCGCCGCCGGCTTCGAGCGCAAGATCGGCGAGGTCGTCGAGGCCGTCGCGGTGGCGGCGAGCGCGATGCAGGGCCTGTCGACAACGATGAACGGGAGCAACGCGGAAACCATTCGCCAGGCCACCGCAGCCGCCTCCGCATCGACGCTGGCGTCGAGCAATGTGGAAACCGTCGCGTCCGCGACCGAGGAGCTGACGGCCTCGATCAACAGCATCGCCGAGCAGGTGACGCGCTCGGCGCGGATCGCCGCCAAGGCCGCCGACGAGGCACGCCGCACCAACAGCGTCGTCGAAGGCCTTGCCGCCGGCACGCAGAAGATCGGCGAGGTGGTGACGTTGATCCAGAGCATCGCCAGCCAGACCAATCTGCTCGCCCTGAACGCAACCATCGAAGCGGCGCGCGCCGGCGAGCATGGCCGCGGATTTGCCGTGGTCGCGAGCGAGGTCAAGGCACTGGCCAACCAGACCGCCAAGGCGACCGAGGAGATTTCGGCCCAGATCCAGGACATCCAGAGCGCGACGGGTGCTGCCGTCAGCGCGATCGGGACCATCGGGACCACGATCGCGGAAATCGACCAGGTCTCCGGCGAGATCGCGGCCGCCGTCGATCAGCAGGGCGCGGCGACCCGCGAGATCTCCAGCAATTTGCAGCAGGCCGCCGATCGCACGCGGGACGTCAACAAGGGCATCCTCAACGTCAACCGCGCGTCCGAACAGGCCGGCAGCGCGACCGCACAGCTGCTCGATGCAGCCAACGGCCTGTCGTCGCAATCGGAATGGCTGAAGACCGAGCTGGATCGCTTCCTGGCCTCGCTGCGGGCAGCGTGAGCACCACCTCCTGAGCTGTCATCGCCCGGCTCGACCGGGCGATCCAGTACGCCGCGGCCTCTCGGCTCAATCACGACCGTCTCTGGAATACTGGATCACCCGCTTTCGCGGGCGATGACACCATTCTTCGCGGCGAGCAGTGCGCTCAAATCTTCTGATTGTACTCGCCGACCTCGGGATGCGTGCGCAGCACGGCATCCATCGCCTCGAACATGTCGTGCATGCGCCGCTCGCTGACCGGACTTTCCACCACGACCACGAGCTCCGGCTTGTTCGAGGACGCGCGCACCAGGCCCCAGCTGCCGTCCTCGACCGTGACGCGCACGCCGTTGACGGTGACGAGATCGCGGATGTTCTGGCCCGCGACCTTCCCGCCCTGCTGCTGCAACGCCTCGAAGTGCTTCACCACGGCGTCGACGACGCCGTACTTCGCCTCGTCGGCGCAATGCGGCGACATGGTCGGCGACGACCAGGTCTTCGGCAACGCGTCCTTCAGATCGGCCATCGACTTGCCGGGCGCGCGGTCGAGCATCTCGCAGATCGCGATCGCCGATACCAGGCCATCGTCATAACCGCGACCGAACGGCTTGTTGAAGAAGAAGTGGCCCGACTTCTCGAAACCGGCAAGCGCGCCCAGCTCATTGGTGCGCCGCTTCATGTAGGAATGGCCGGTCTTCCAGTAGACCGTCTTCGCACCCTGCTTCTGCAGCACGGGGTCGGTCACGAACAGCCCGGTCGACTTCACGTCGACGACGAACTGCGCGTTCGCATTGATCGCCGACATGTCGCGCGCCAGCATGACGCCGACCTTGTCGGCGAAGATCTCCTCGCCGGTGTTGTCGACCACGCCGCAGCGGTCGCCGTCGCCGTCGAAGCCGAGGCCGACATCGGCCTTGTGCGCCAGCACCGCATCGCGGATCGCGTGCAGCATCTCCATGTCTTCCGGATTCGGATTGTATTTCGGAAAGGTGTGATCGAGCTCAGTGTCGAGCGGAATCACATCGCAGCCGATCGCCTCCAGCACCTGCGGCGCGAACGCGCCCGCGGTGCCGTTGCCGCAGGCCGCGACGACCTTCAGCCTGCGCTTCAGCTTCGGCCGGCTGGTGAGGTCGGCGATGTAGCGCGCCGGATAATTCTCGTGGAATTGATAGGAGCCGCCGGCCGTGTTCTTGAATTCGGCGTTGAGCACGATTGCCTTCAGCCGCGACATCTCGTCGGGACCGAAGGTGAGCGGACGGTTGGCGCCCATCTTGACGCCGGTCCAGCCATTGTCGTTGTGCGAGGCGGTGACCATGGCGACGCAGGGCACGTCAAGGTCGAACTGCGCGAAGTAGGCCATCGGCGTCACCGCGAGCCCGATGTCATGCACCTTGCAGCCCGCCGCCATCAGGCCCGAGATCAGCGCGTATTTGATCGAGGCGGAATAGCCGCGGAAATCGTGACCGGTGACGATCTCTTGGCGGACGCCGAGCTCCGCGATCAGCGCGCCGAGCCCCATGCCGAGCGCCTGCACGCCCATCAGGTTGATTTCCTTGTTGAACAGCCAGCGCGCGTCGTACTCGCGAAACCCGGTCGGCTTCACCATCGGCTCGGATTCGAAGGCATAGGTGTTCGGGACCAGCGCGGATTTCGGCTTCGGAAACATGGGTCGGCCTTATGGTCGTATGCAGAAAGACATCGTCGCAGCCTTTAGCGAATGCGCGGGCCGGGCGAAAGCAGAGACTGGGGCTGGTGACCAACAATTACGGCAGAAATGGCGGCAACTATCCCGCGAGTTGAACGCCGGATCGCGCCGGCCTTCCCAGCATTACGGTGACAGATTCGAGCGCGCGATCTCCGCAATCGTCGTCCCGGCGAAGTGCGCAATTGCGCACGGGGCCGGGACCCATACGCCGCAGCGGGTGTTGGGTTCGGGACCCGTCGTTCCGGCGTTGCTCACCAAAGACGGTCTGTGGTTATGGGTCCCGGCCTTCGCCGGGACGACAGCGAGTGTGTCGCACGCTATCCCGTGAGGATGACTTATTGCTCCAGCAACAATTTGCCGTTGGCGTATTCGAAGCGCTTCAGCTTCGACAGGAAAGATAGGCCGAGCAGGTTTTCCGACAGCGCCTCGTCCGGCAGCACCAGGGCATCGACGTCGCGCACGGTCAGGCCGCCGATCTCGATCATGGCGATGCGGGCGCGCGCGGCCTTGATGGTGCCGTTCGCGGTGGTAACGCGCGAGGTGTAATCGCCCGGCACCGGGCGCAGGCCGAAACGGGCAGCCGAGGCCTCGTTCAGCGCAACCACCGAGGCGCCGGTGTCGACCATGAAGTTGATGCGCTGGCCGTCGATCCGGCCGTCGGTCGCGAAATGACCGCGAGGATCGGGCGCAATGCTGAACGTGCGGGCACTGGCCTGCGCCACCGTGACGGCTGGGGCGGCGGTCTGCCTTGTGGTGGTCGCGGCGGCGGGCGACATCTTGCTGGCCATCTGAGCCATGAAGGTGCCCAGCCCAATCAGGATGGCCGCGAAAATCATCAGGTTACGCATGACACCATACTCGGAAAACCGAACACGCAATTTCACCACGCCGTCCGCCCCGCCGCGAGCGAGGGCGGCGGCACGAGCCTGCCATTTTGGCGAAAAGGATGAGCGAAGCGTTAATGCGAGCCCAGAGCAGCGGCCGAATGACATCGGCCGGCTGCCCGGGCAGCAATTTGCCGGCCTTCAGGCCGTCTTTCAGGCCGTCCTGGCGACCGGGCTCGGCATCGCAACGCGCAGCGCGTAATAGACCGCGCCGGCGATTCCGACACCGAAGAACCAGCCATAGACCGCCCACCACGCCGGCAGGATCGAGGTGAAGTTCGGCAGCACCGACGAGAACAGCGCGCCGATGCCGGCCGCGATCAGCGCGCTGACGTTCCAGCCGTTCTGGAAGCGATATTCGCCGTTCTCCCGATACAGCGCCGGCACGTTCACACGGCCTTTGGCGATCAGATAATAGTCGACCATCATGACGCCGAAGATCGGCCCCATCGTCGCGCCGATCAGCCCGACGAACGAGGCGGCGTTGCCCTCCCAGGGCGCGAACGGATACAGCGCCAGCGCGATCAGCGCCGCGATATAGCCGCCCTTCTTGAAGTCGATATGCCGCGGAAACACGTTGGAGAAATCGAACGCCGGGGAGACGAAATTGGCGACGACGTTGATGCCGAGCGTCGCCACCGCAAAGGTAACCGCCGCGAGCAATGCCAGGAACCAGCTGTCGAACTTCGCCGAGATCTGGTCGGGATGCAGCAGCACCTCGTGATAGACGTTGAACGCCGCGATCGTGGTGACGCCGGCAACCAGCGAGAACAGGATCAGATTGACCGGCAGGCCCCAGATATTTCCCTTGCGCAGCGCTTTCTCGTCGGGCGCATAGCGCGAGAAGTCGCAGAAGTTGAGATAGAGCGCGGCGAAATAGGTGATCCAGGTGGCGGCGACGGCGCAGAGCGCCGGGAACGAGCCGGGCACGCCGGGCACGCCGGCTTCCTTGGTCTTTTCCAGCAGCACGTCCTGCGGGATCGGCGCGGTGAGCGAGATGCCGCCGGCCGCGATGCACAGATAGATCGCAAGGATCAGCATCATCAGCCACACCGCAGGCCCCGCCCAGTCCTGGAAGCGCCGCACCGTCTCCATGCCGCGCTGGATGATCAGCAGCTGCAGCGCCCAGATCACGACGAAGCAGATCACCTCGAGCGTGGAATGGCCGAGCATATGGCTGGACTGGTGGAACGCCTTGAAGCTGTCGATGCGCGTCAGCAGCGCGACGATCGCGCCCGAGGCCGCGGCGGTCTGCGCGCCGTACCAGCTGTCTCTTATACACATCTGACGCTGCCGACGAACGATGTGTATAAGAGACAGAGCCGACGCCGATCGCGAGGATGAAGTTGACGAAGCTGCCGCAGAGCAGGAACAGGCTGGCGGCGAGATAATAGCCCCAGAGGCTGTGCACGTCCGAGGTCCAGACGTTGAAGATGCTGAAGGCGCCCCAGTTGCGTTCCTTGGCCGGCGCCAGATCTTCGTTGTACAGCGACGGCGATGCGTTCTTGATCTCCACGGTGGCCTCCCCAAGTGCGAGCCCGTGATCCCATCCCAGCGCGCAAATCTAACCACCGTTTGCCGGCGCTCGCCAGCGCAACCGATCAAGCATGATCGGGAAAACGGAGACCGGCGCCCTTAAGGCATGATGAAGTTAGGTTGAGCTTGCGACCGCAAAGATGCTGCGCTCCCTCTCCCGCTTGCGGGGGAGGGCTGGGGTGGGGGCTCTCGCCGCGAGTCGCATCGCGGAGAGAGCCCCCACCCGCCGCGCTCAGGCGCGCAAGAGCGCTGCCGAGCGCGTCGGCCTCCCCCGCAAGCGGGGGAGGCGAAGCGAGCCTGCGGTCCGACTGATTCAACCAAGAACCATCGTGCTCTAGCTAGCGCAACAACGCGAAACGTTGACGCGGCACGACAAAGCGTTGCCTCGAAGATTCACGTGCCGCGCGGTTTCACGCGCCTGGTCGGCATCGCGCTGGCGGGATCTTCCGGCCAGGGATGGCGCGGATAGCGGCCACGCAGGTCGGAACGCACCGCGGCGTAACTGCCGCGCCAGAAACCGGGCAGATCGCGCGTCACCTGCACCGGCCGCTGTGCCGGCGACAGCAGTTCCAGCACCAGCGGCACCGCGCCCTTGGCAATTGAGGGATGGGTGTTGAGCCCGAACAGCTCCTGCAGCCGCACCGCAATGGTCGGGCCCTGCTCGGCCTCGTAATCGATCGCGAGCTGCGTTCCGGTCGGCGCCTCGAAATGCGTCGGCGCCTCGCGATCGAGCCGCGCGCGCAATTCCCACGGCAGCAGCGCCATCAGCGCGTCCGACAGGTCGCCGGCGGACAGCTCCCTCAGCGCGGTCTTGTCGTAGAGCGCCGGCACCAGCCAGTCGTCGGCACGCGCGGCGAGCGCTGCGTCCGACAGATCGGGCCAGCTCTCGTCCTCGGCCTTGCGCAGGAACATGACGCGGTCGCGCCATTGCTTGGAGTGCTTCGACCACGGCAAACGGTCGAGCCCGGCGGCGATCAGGCCGTCGGCGAACACGCGCGCGGTCTCGGCCGAGGGCTGTAGCGGCATCGGTGCCTCCGACAGCGTGATCGCGTGCAGCGAACGCCTGCGGCGGGCGCGCAGCGCCATCGCGCCGCGGTCGAACGTCACCTCTTCCACGTTCTCGATCTGGTCAGCGAAGCGCTGCTCGATCTCCTCCTGGGTGATCGGCGCCGCCAGCAGGATGCGGCCGCTCGCGGCCGTGCCGGTCAGTTCGGCAACCGCGATATAAGGCAGCCGCGCCAGCGCCGCAGTCTGCTCGACGGCGGCGCCGCGGCCATTGGCCAGCACGAAGCTGCCGTTGCCGCGGTTCCTGGCGACGCGGTCCGGAAACGCGAAGGCCAGCATGACGCCGGTGGAGAGATCCTTCGTTTCGCCGGCCGCCGACTTCACCTGCGCGGCCCAGCGCGCCGCCATGGTGCGGGCGCTCGATGCGCGCTGCGAGCGGTCGCGGCGGAACTGGTCGAGCCGGACGTCGAGATCGACACTGTCGCCGCCGAGCCCGCGCTCGGTCAGAACCGCGGCGATCTCGGCCGCCTCCTCGCCCATACCGAAGCGGGCGGAATCCACGATCATGCGCGCCAGCCGCGGCGACAGCGCCAGCGCGCGCAGGCTCTGTCCTTCTTCTGTAATGCGGCCATCGCCGTCGAGCGCCCCGAGCTCGGACAGCAGTGATTTGGCCTCCTTCAGCGCCGGCCCCGGCGGTGGATCGAGGAAGGCAAGGCCCGCGGGATCGCTGACGCCCCATTGCGCGAGATCGAGCACCAGCGAGGACAGATCGGCGGAGAGGATCTCGGGCGCGGTGTAGGCCGGCAGCGACGCGGTCTGCGGCTCGTCCCAGAGCCGGTAGCAGATGCCGGGCTCGATACGGCCGGCACGGCCGCGCCGCTGATCCACCGCCGCACGCGAGGCCCGTACGGTCTCGAGCCGCGTCAACGCAATGTCAGGCTCGTAGCGCGGCACCCGCGCGAGGCCAGAGTCCACCACAATGCGGACGCCCTCGATGGTCAGCGAAGTCTCGGCGATCGAGGTCGCCAGCACCACCTTGCGGGTGCCCTTCGGCGCCGGCGCGATGGCGCGATCCTGCACGCTGGCATCGAGCGCGCCGAACAGCGGCACGATCTCGACCGCGGCGTCGTGCACACGCTCGGCCAAAAAAGTCTGGGTGCGGCGGATCTCGGCGGCGCCCGGCAGGAAGGCCAGCACCGAGCCGGCATCGGCGCGCAGCGCGGCCGCGATCGTCTCGGCCATCTGCCGCTCCAGCGGCGCGTCGACCTTGCGGCCGACGTAACGGGTCTCGACCGGAAAGGCGCGCCCCTCGCTTTCGACCACCGGCGCGTCGCCGAGCAGTTTTCCGACGCGTGCGCCGTCGAGCGTTGCCGACATCACGAGGATTCGCAGGTCCTCGCGCAGGCCGGTCTGCGCGTCGCGTGCCAGCGCCAGCCCGAGATCGGCATCGAGCGAGCGCTCATGGAATTCGTCGAACAGCACCGCGGCGACGCCGTTGAGCTCGGGATCGTCGAGGATCCGGCGCGAGAAGATGCCTTCGGTGACGACCTCGATCCGCGTCGCGCGCGACACCTTCGAGCCGAAGCGCACGCGATAGCCGACGGTCTCCCCGGCACGCTCGCCGAGCGTCTTCGCCATCCGCTCGGCGCTGGCGCGCGCGGCGATGCGGCGCGGCTCCAGCACGATGATCTTCTTGCCCCTCGCCCAGGGTGCATCGAGCAACGCGAGCGGCACGCGCGTGGTCTTGCCGGCGCCCGGCGGCGCCACCAGCACTGCGGCGTTGTGACCATCGAGCGTGCGGTCGAGCTCATCGAGCACGGCATCGATCGGCAGCGGACTATCGAATTGGCGCGGCAAGGATTCTCATCACCGCAGCGGCGCTCGGGCCGGGCTGCGTCCCATGGTTAACAATCCGTCTCGGATTTCCTCGCCTCTTAGACCATTCGTCAGCCACGGGAAACCCGCGGAAAGGTCCGGTTTGGTGGCACATCGCTTGTATCAATAAAGGAGAAAGCAACCGATCGGGCCGATGATGGGCCCGATCACGCCGGAACAGGACAAAGATGACCACAAACGGCACAGCCGCTGCGACAGATCGTTCCGCCCCACGCGCGAGCGGACGCGTCGATTGGGTCGACTATGCCAAGGGCATCTGCATCATCATGGTCGTGATGATGCATTCGGTGCTGGGGGTCGAGAAGGCCGCCGACCAGACTGGCTTCATGCATTATGTCGTGATGTTCGCAAAGCCGTTCCGGATGCCGGACTTCTTCCTGATCTCGGGCCTGTTCCTGTCGGTCGTGATCGATCGCGACTGGCGCACCTATCTTGACCGCAAGGTGATGCACTTCGCCTATTTCTACGTGCTCTGGGTGACGATCCAGTTCGGCTTCAAGGCGCCGTCGCTGGCCGCCGAGACCGGCTGGGCCCAGGTTGGGCTGCAATATCTCGAGTCCTTCATCGAGCCGTTCGGCACGCTGTGGTTCATCTATCTGCTGCCGATCTTCTTCGTCGCCACCAAGCTCGCGCGCAATGTCCCCCCGCTCGTGATCTGGCTGATCGCGGCGCTGCTGGAAGCGGCGCATGTCACGACCGGCTGGACCGTGATCGACGAGTTCTGCTCCCGCTTCGTCTACTTCTACACCGGCTATATCCTCGCCGATTACGTGTTCGCGCTGTCGGACCGCGCGCGGGCACGGCCTGCGTTGGCTCTGCTCGGGCTTGGGCTCTGGGCGCTGATCAATGGCGGCCTGGTTGCGCTCGAGGTGAGCGAATGGCCGGTCGTCTCGCTGGCACTCGGCTTTGCCGGCGCCTGCGCGATCATCGTGACCGGCACGCTGCTGGCGCGCGCGCACTGGCTTGGCTTGCTGCGCTTCTGCGGCGAGCATTCGATCGTGATCTATCTCGCCTTCTTCCTGCCGATGGCTGCGACACGCACCCTTCTGCTGCGCTTCGGCATCATCCACGACATCGGCCTGATCTCGCTGATCGTGACCGCGGTCGGCGTCGCCGGCTCGCTCGTGATCTGGCGGCTGGCACTGGCGGCGCGGGCCAATTTCCTGTTCGAACGGCCCGATGCGTTCTGGATTGCCCCGAAGAAGGCGACGCCCTCGCTGCAGGCGGCCGAATAAGCCCCGACAGTGCCAGAAGTCATGACCGCCGGATTCGTTCCGACGGCGGGAATCCGGCCGTTCGAACTTTCCGCACATTGAAATTATTGGCTTTTTGATCCCGAATGTTTCGTCGCCTGGGCCGCGACGAAACAATTCTCCCGGTCACGAAACCATTTTCCGCTTTTCGCGCAGACATCCGGAAACGGGCCGTAACTAACGTTTCTCCCAACGAACCGCCGCCCAACGGCGAACTGGGAGCCTGTCATGCCGAACGTCATCGCCATCAACGCTGCAGCCACGAAGCATATCGACGCTGCTCGCGCGACCTCGGATGAAACGCTGCTCGCGCGTATCGCCAAGAATGACCGCACCTCGATGCACACGCTCTATGCCCGTCATAACGTCCGGGTCTACCGCTTCGTGCTCCGCATGGTGCGCGACACCACCATGGCCGAGGACCTGGTCAGCCAGGTGTTCCTGGACGTCTGGCGCACCGCGGCCCAGTTCGAGGGCCGTTCGCAGGTCTCGACCTGGCTGCTCTCGATCGCCCGCTTCAAGGCGCTGACCGCGCTGCGCCAGCGCAAGCATGAGGACATCGACCAGGACGACGTGCTGGAGATCGCCGACGGCGCCGACACGCCGGAAACCTCGCTCGAT
This sequence comes from Bradyrhizobium sp. UFLA06-06, assembly GCF_054820065.1. NCBI lineage: Bacteria > Pseudomonadati > Pseudomonadota > Alphaproteobacteria > Hyphomicrobiales > Nitrobacteraceae > Bradyrhizobium > Bradyrhizobium sp. UFLA06-06. The sequence continues at coordinate 39,956 of NZ_JADFUD010000043.1, read as the reverse complement.
CGCGCCACCACCAGCGAGATCCTGCGCGCCTGCGTGGCCAAGCTGTCACCGGCCCACCGCGAGATCATCAATCTGGTCTACTACCATGAGAAGTCGGTCGAGGAGGCCGGCGAGATCATCGGTATCCCGCAGAGCACGGTGAAGACCCGCATGTTCTATGCCCGCAAGCAGCTCGCCGACCTCCTGCGGGGCGCCGGCGTGGATAGCGTCGCCGCATAAAGTATCGCAAATTCAATATCTTAACGGGAGACCACGCGATTCAGACAATTGTCCACGAAGCCGAAAAATTCAGGCGACGAAACAATTGAAACAATCGACGACATCACCCGGAAAAACACGATCTCTATATCTATAGCCAACGACGCAACCCCAACCCCATTTACTGAACCGGTTTCGATACCTCTTCGTTCTAACCTCCCAAGTAGCCTCCAACGACCCGGCCGGGATGCCCCCCAGCCGGGTCGCTCTGTTTTTGGCGCGGCGCCGTGATGCCGAGCGCACCTCGCCTCACACAGACGTGACGCGGCTCGCGACCGGCCCACCGTAACGGCCAAACCGTCCCCGCGAAGAACATCAGGCGTACCCGGCGCGGCCCTCTGGCGCGCCGGGACTCCGATGGACGGATGACGATGCTCAGCCTTGCCCTTGCCCTGCTTGCCGGTGTCGCCACCGTCGCCGCCCCTTGCACCCTGCCGATGCTGCCGATCCTGCTTGGGGTATCGATAGGCCAGACCGGCAAGGCGCGGCCCGCGATGATCGCGCTCGGTTTCGTGATGTCATTCTCTGCGGTGGCATTGCTGCTGAGCGCGATCACGCGCGCCTTCGATTTCGATCCGAGCGTGCTGCGGACCGGCGCGGCCGTGCTGCTCGCGGGCTTCGGCCTCCTGATGATCTGGCCGGCGCCGTTCGAATGGCTGTCGATCCGGCTCACCGGCGCCACCTGCAACGTCGGACAGGCCGCGCCGTCGCAAAGCCTGTTCGGCGGCTTCGTGCTCGGCTCTACGCTCGGCCTGGTGTGGACGCCGTGCGCCGGCCCCGTGCTCGGCTCGATCCTGACCATCGTCGCGACCTCGAAGGACACCGCGTGGGCGAGCCTGCAGCTCGTCACCTACGCGATCGGCGCCGCGATCCCGATGCTTGCGATTGCCTATGGCGGACAGGCCGTCACCACGCACCTGCGCAGCATGGCGCGGATCGCGCCGCGCCTGCAGCAGGGCTTCGGCGTCGTGATCGTCGCATTCGCCGCGCTGTCCTACCTGCAGTACGACACGCTGATCGTGGCGTGGCTGACCCAGTTCTATCCCAACGGCCAGATCGGCCTGTAAGCCCAAAGGAGATATCGATGTCCCTGCGCTTGATTGCCGTATCCGCTCTGGTGGCGGGCCTTGGCCTCGGCGGTGCCGTGATCCCTGGCCTCTGCACCGAGTCAGACGCGCCGGCCCAGCCGGTGCCGCGGGCGATCGCCATGACCGCCGAACAGAGCCCGACCGCGCCCGAATTCGCCGGCATCAGCAACTGGTTCAATTCGCAGCCGCTGAAGCTGGCCGACCTGCGCGGCAAGGTCGTGCTGGTGGATTTCTGGACCTATGGCTGCGTCAACTGCGTCAACACACTGCCGCATGTCACCCAGCTCTATTCAAAGTACCGGGATCGCGGCCTCGTCGTGATCGGAGTCCACACGCCGGAATTCCCGTTCGAGCATTCGGCCTCCAACGTGCAGGCGGCGCTGAAGCGGCACGGCATCCTCTATCCGGTGGCGCAGGACAACAATTCGCAGACCTGGAACGCCTACCGCAACCAGTATTGGCCGGCGCAATACGTCATCGACCAGAACGGCAAGATCGTCTTCCAGCACGCCGGCGAGGGACAGTACGACGAGATCGACCGCACCGTCGCGCGGCTGCTCAACGCCAACAGCTAAGGCCTGATGAGATCAGGTTGAGCTGGAACGGCATCGGAGGTTCACCTCTCCCAACGGGGGGAGGTGAACCGGGACCGCGCCAAGCCGATCCAGCCAAAACTCAACCCGCTTTAGTCGGACAATCCGCCCTCTTTGTCGTCACAGCTGACGTGGTAAGGTCCACGCCAGGTCGACGATGGATGGTGCGTGATGTTCGAAGGCTGGGATGCGGTCGTACTCGCCCGCGCGCAATTCGCTTTCACGATGTCGTTCCACATCGTGTTTCCCGCATTCTCGATCGGGCTTGCGAGCTATCTCGCGGTGCTGGAAGCGCTGTGGCTTGCCACCAAGCGCGAGGTCTACATCAACCTGTTCAATTACTGGCTGAAGATCTTCGCGGTCGCGTTCGGCATGGGCGTGGTCTCGGGCATCGTGATGTCCTACCAGTTCGGCACCAACTGGTCGTCCTTTGCCGACAAGACCGGGCCGGTGATCGGTCCGATGATGGCCTATGAGGTGTTAACCGCATTCTTCCTCGAGGCCGGCTTTCTCGGCGTCATGCTGTTCGGGCTCGAACGCGTCGGCCCCAGGCTGCACTTCGTGGCGACGCTGATGGTCGCGATCGGCACGCTGATCTCGGCGTTCTGGATTCTGTCGGCCAATTCCTGGATGCAGACACCGACAGGCCACGCCGTCAACGCCGACGGCCAGTTCGTCGCCGCCGACTGGCTCAAGGTGATCTTCAATCCGTCGTTCCCCTACCGCCTCGTGCACATGGTGCTGGCGGCCTACCTCACCACTTCGCTGGTGGTCGGCGCGGTCGGTGCCTGGCATCTGCTCCGCGACCAGCATCTGGCGGGAGCGCGCGTGATGTTCTCGATGGCGATGTGGATGGCGACGCTGGTGGCGCCGATCCAGATCCTCGCCGGCGACCAGCACGGCCTCAACACGCTGGAGCACCAGCCCGCCAAGGTGATGGCGATGGAAGGCCATTACCAGAGCCACAAGGACGGCGCGCCGCTGATCCTGTTCGGCTGGCCCGACCAGCGTGAGGCGAAAGTGAAGTATGCGATCGAGGTGCCGAAGCTGTCGTCGCTGATCCTCAAGCATTCGCTCGACGCGCCGCTGGCCGGCCTCGACACCGTGCCGCGCGAGAACTGGCCGCCGGTGCCGATCACCTTCTGGTCGTTCCGCATCATGGTCGGCCTCGGCTTCCTGATCATGGGGCTCGGCCTGCTCAGCCTTTTGATGCGCTGGCGGGGGATGATGTACCAATCGCCGCTGCTGCATCGCTTCGCGGTGCTGATGGGCCCCGCCGGCTTCATCGCGGTGCTCGCGGGCTGGATCACCACGGAGACCGGGCGGCAACCGTTCACCGTCTACGGCCTGCTGCGCACGGCGGACTCAGCGTCGCCGCTGGCGGCGCCGGCGGTGGGCTCGTCGCTGATTGCCTTCATCATCGTCTATTTCGCCGTGTTCACCGCGGGCGTGATCTACATCCTGCGGCTGATGGCGCAGCCGCCGCATCCCGGCGAGCAAGGCCCGACGAAGGATCTTCCCGCCCGCGCCGCCGGCATCACGCCGGCGGCAGGTGCTGCCGTGGAGGCCGCACGATGATCGATCTCGCCACGATCTGGGCCTTCATCATCGCCTTTGCCGTGTTCGTCTATGTCGTGATGGACGGCTTCGATCTCGGCCTCGGCATCCTGTTTCCGCTGTTTCCGCAAAAGACCGACCGCGACGTCATCATGAATACGGTGGCGCCGGTGTGGGATGGCAACGAGACCTGGCTGGTGCTCGGCGGCGGCGGCATGATGGCGGCGTTTCCGCTGGCCTATGCGGTGCTGATGCCGGCGCTCTACACGCCGATGATCGCGATGCTGCTCGGCCTCGTGTTCCGCGGCGTCGCCTTCGAATTCCGCTGGCGGACCCAGAAGGCGCGCAACAAATGGGATATCGCTTTCGCCGGCGGCTCGCTGCTCGCGACACTGGCGCAGGGGATCGCGCTCGGCGCCATCCTGCAGGGCATCCATGTCGAGGGACGTCAGTACGCCGGCGGCTGGTGGGATTGGCTGACGCCGTTCAGCATCCTGACCGGCGTCGCGCTGGTGATCGGCTATGCGCTGCTCGGAGCGACCTGGCTGGTGATGAAGACCGAGGGTGAGCTGCGCGACCGCGCCTACCATCTGAGCTGGATGTTGTTGATCGCGATGCTTTGCGCGATCGGCGCCGTCAGCATCGCAACCCCGTTCCTCAGCGTGCAATACACCCAGCGCTGGTTCGCCTGGCCCAACATCATCCTCACCGCGCCAGTGCCGATCGCGGTCGCCGCCGTCACCGCGCTGCTGCTGCGCGCGCTCAGCGACAAGAACGACCACCAGCCGTTCTTCCTGACGCTGGCGCTGTTCGCCCTGTCCTATGCCGGGCTCGGCATCAGCATGTATCCATACATCGTGCCGCAGAGCATCACGATCTGGCAGGCGGCGGCACCGGCGAACAGCCAGATCTTCATGCTGGTCGGCGTCTCGATCCTGGTGCCGCTGATCCTCGGCTACACCGCCTGGGCCTATTGGGTGTTCCGCGGCAAGGTGCGCCCCGGCCACGGATACCACTGATGCCACTAGAGCGTTTTCCAGCGAAGTGGATCCCGGTTCGCGTCAAGAAAACGCGTCAGGACGAGAATCTAGAGCCCCGTTCCGATTCCATCGGAACGGAAATGGCTCTAGTGCCGAATCAGCGGCCGCTCGGCCAGCGCCTGCTGTGGTTCGCGGCGCTCTGGCTCGGCGGCGTCGGCACCGTGGCGCTGATCTCGTTCGCCTTGCGACTCTGGATCGCGCCGAAATGAGGCGGCCCGTCTGACGTGCCGCGCCAATCAATGACAAAAAACAGAAGCATTACAGGGATATACCTGTGATGCCGCCCCAAGCTTGCCATCAAGCTGCCGCTGAGATTTGATGCTGCCTGATTTGCGGGTGGAGCAGCCATTTGGCCGCGCGCCAACAAGGAGAGCTTTGCATGACGAAACTTCGTCACCTGGTCTGGATGTTGATCGCGACGGGCGCGCTCGTGCTGTCGACGTCGCAGGGCTTCGCTCAGAGCCGCCCGGACGCCGACGAGCCCGGTCTTGTCGCCGACGACAGCTACGAGCTCGACCCGGAATGGCAGAAGCAGGTCGTGTATTACCGGACCAATGAGGCGCCGGGCACCATCATCGTCGCGACGGCCGAGCGCCACCTTTACCTGGTGCAGGGCAATGGCCGCGCGCTCCGCTACGGCATCGGCGTCGGCCGCGAAGGCTTTCAATGGCAGGGCCTCGTGAGCATCACCCGCAAGGCCGAGTGGCCGGACTGGGTGCCGCCGCCGGAAATGATCGCGCGCCAGCCCTATCTGCCGCGCTTCATGGCGGGCGGCCCGGGCAATCCGCTCGGCGCACGCGCGATGTATCTCGGCACCACGGTCTACCGCATCCACGGCACCAACCGGCCCGACACCATCGGCACCGCCGTGTCCTCCGGCTGCTTCCGCCTGGTCAACAACGACGTCGCCGATCTCTACAACCGCGTTCCGGTCGGCACCAAGGTGATCATCCGGCAGAAGCCCGAACTGTAGCCTTCAGCCTGCTTCGATATCCGTCCCGCTTTCCCCCCGATCATTCGCGAGAGAGAACCCATGCGTACATTTCGAGGCGGCCTGACGATCGGGCTCGCGATCGCCGCGCTGGTTGCGGCCGCCGCCATTACCTATGAGCGCTACGACACCCGCACGCTGAAGCGCACCGTCCGCCGCGGCGACGTGCTGTGCGGCGTCAACAAGGGCCTGCCGGGCTTCTCGATCCCGGACGACAAGGGTAACTGGACCGGCTTCGACGTCGACTTCTGCCGCGCGGTCGCGTCGGCGATCTTCGACGATCCGTCGAAGGCGAAGTTCGTGCCGCTCGACGCCAGCGAGCGCTTCAAGGAGCTGCAGAACCGCAAGGTCGACATCCTCTCGCGCAACTCCACCTGGAGCATGTCGCGCGAGACCAATTACGACCTCTACTTCCCCGCAGTCGCCTATTATGACGGCCAGGGCTTCATGCTGCCGCGCTCGCGCAACATCGATTCTGCGCTCGACCTGAACGGCAGCAAGGTCTGCGTGCAGGCCAACACCACGACGCAGCTCAATCTCGCCGACTATTTCCGTGCCAACAACATGAAGTACACGGAGATGAAGTTCGACAAGCTGGACGACGTCGTGAAGGCCTATAACTCCGGCCAGTGCGATACGCTGACATCGGACGCCTCGCAGCTCTATGCGCTGCGGCTCAACCTCGCCAAGCCGAGCGACCACACGATCCTCGCCGACATCATCTCCAAGGAGCCGCTGGCGCCGGTGGTGCGCTTGCGCGACGACGACTGGATGATGATCGTGAAGTGGACGCTGTACGCCATGATCAACGCCGAAGAGCTCGGCATCACCTCGAAGAATATCGACGAGGCGCTGAAGTCGAAGAAGCCGGAGGTGATGCGGCTGGTCGGCACCGAGGGCTCCTATGGCGAGGATCTCGGCCTGACCAAGGACTGGGCGGTGCGCATCATCCGCCATGTCGGCAATTACGGCGAGGTCTACGACCGCAACGTCGGCGCCGACTCCAAGCTGAAGATCCCGCGCGGCATGAACCAGCTCTGGAACGCCGGCGGCGTCCAGTACGCGCCGCCGATCCGGTAACGGCGCGCAGCCGGGCCACGGCCGCCACCACATACAACGCCGTCGTCCCTGCGAAAGCAGGGACCCATACGCCGCGGCGGATATTGTAGGTGGGACTCGTCGTTCCAGCGGCGCGCGACAGTCACCCATTCGTGGCTATGGGTCCCTGCTTTCGCAGGGACGACAGTGAGCATGCTGTACGGCTTCGGTGTCATCACCCGGCTCGACCGGGTGATCCAGTACGCCGCGGCCTCTCCGCTCAAGCACGACTGTCTCTGGAATACTGGATCGCTCGGTCGAGCCGAGCGATGACAGCGTGTTGCGTGGTGACGACGCCGCGTTATGCGACGACGACGACGCGGCCGATCAATATCCCTTGCCGCTCGCCAGCTGGTCGGTGTGGAAATTGCTGTCGCCGAACAGCTCCTGGCAGACCCGGGCGCGCTTCATGAAGAAGCCGATGTCGAACTGGTCGGTCATGCCCATGCCGCCATGCATCTGCACGCCCTCCTGCACGGCCAGCGTCGCCGTGGTGCCGGCGCGGGCTTTTGCCACCGCGACCGCGGTTGCGGCCTTGTCGGCATCCGTATCGAGCGCCTGCAGCGCTTTCAGAACGGCGGCGCGGGTGATCTCGATATCGATATAGAGCTGGGCGGCACGGTGCTGCAGCGCCTGGAATTCGCCGATCGCCTTGCCGAACTGCTTGCGCTCCTTGAGGTAGGCCACGGTGCGGCCGAACACCTCGTCGGAGAGGCCGACCATTTCGGACGCCACCGCGCCGCGGCCAATATTAAGCACCCCCTCGAGCAACCCAAAGCCCTGATCGACTTCGCCGAGCACGCTGTCGGCGTTGACCTCGACATTGTCGAACACGATGCGCGCCGCGTTGTGCGAATCGACCATCGCGGTGCGCTCGACCGCGAGCCCCTTGGCCTTCGGATCGACCAGGAACAGCGTCAGCCCGTTCTTGTCGCCGGCGCTGCCGGCCGTGCGCGCCGCCACGATCAAGAGATCGGCGGTGTGGCCGTCGACCACGAAGGCCTTGTCGCCCGACAGCTTGAAGCCGTTGCCGGAGCGCGTGGCCCGCAACTTCGTCTGCAGCGGGCGATGCTTGGCGCCCTCATCGATCGCCAGCGCCGCCAGCAGCGAGCCGTCGGCAATCCCGGGCAGATGCTGCGCCTTCTGCGCCTCGCTGCCGCCGCGCGACAGCGCCGAGGCGGCGAGCACCGAGGTCGCGAGGAACGGCGATGGCATCAAGGTGCGGCCGATCTCCTCCATGACGATGCCGGCCTCGACGCAGCCGAGCCCGCTGCCGCCGAACTGGTCCGGCACCAGGAGGCCGGAGAAGCCCATCTCCGCAAATGTCTTCCAGAGATCGCGCGAGAAGCCGGTGGCATCCTTGGCATCGCGCAAGGACCGCAGATGCGCCACCGGCGCCTTGTCGCTGATGAGACCGCGCGCACTGTCGCGCAGCATGGATTGTTCTTCGGTGAGGACGAGGGCCATGGGGGAATCCGATCTAACGTACTAAGCAACGGTCTGAGTTCGTCATTCCGGGGCGATGCGCAGCATCGAACCCGGAATCTCGAGGTTCCGGGTTCGCCGCTTCGCGACGCCCCGGAACGACGGTGCAGCGATCACGCGCCCGGCAGGTCGAGGATGCGCTTGGCGACGATGCCGAGCATCACCTCCGAGGTGCCGCCCTCGATCGAATTGGCCTTGGTGCGCAGCCAGGCACGCGGGCGGGCGCCGCCCCTGGAGCGGTCGCTCTCCCATTCCAGCGCGTCGATGCCGCCGGCCGACATCAGGATCTCGTAGCGGCGCTTGTTGAGCTCGGTGCCGTAATATTTCATCGCCGAGGAGAACGCCGGATGCGATTGTCCGGCCTTGGCGAGATCGACCGCGCGCTCGGCGGCGGCGGCGAGCGCGGCCTCGTCGACCTCGAAGCTCGCGATCTGGCTGCGCAGCTGCGCGTCGTCGAGCTTGCCTTGCGCGTCCGCACCGACCGAGTCGGCGGCGATCTGGCCGAGCGGACGGCCGACGCCGCGCTCGCCCATGCCGGAGATCATCGCGCGCTCGTGCTGCAGCAGATATTTCGCGACATCCCAGCCGCGATTGACGGTGCCCACGACATGCGACTTCGGCACGCGGACATTGTCGAAGAAGGTTTCGCAGAACGGCGAATAGCCCGAGATCAGGAGGATCGGTTTGGTCGACACGCCTTTCGAGGCCATGTCGAACAGGATGAAGCTGATGCCGTCATGCTTCTTGGCCGCCGGATCGGTGCGCACCAGGCAGAAGATCCAGTCGGCGTAGTTGGCATAGGACGTCCAGATCTTCTGGCCGTTGATGATGTAGTCGTCGCCGTCGCCGACCGCGCGGGTCTGCAGCGAGGCGAGGTCGGAGCCGGCGTTCGGCTCGGAATAGCCCTGGCACCAGCGGATCAGGCCCGCGGTGATCTTCGGCAGGTGCTCCTTCTTCTGCTCCTCGGTGCCGTATTTCAGCAGCGCCGGTCCGAGCATCGAGATGCCGAACGAGGTCAGCGGCTGACGCGCGCCGATCGCAGCCATCTCCTGGCGCACGATCTTGGCCTCCTCGCCGTCGAGGCCTCCGCCGCCATATTCCTTCGGCCAATGCGGCACGGTCCAGCCCTTGTCGCGCATCCGCTCGAACCAGACGCGCTGCGCTTCGGACGAGAATTTCGTGTTGCGGCCACCCCAGAAGGTGTCGCCATCCGAGGTCATCGGCTTGCGCATCTCCGCCGGGCAGTTCTGCTCCAGCCAGGCGCGGGTCTCTGCGCGGAATTTTTCGAGGTCAGCCATGGTGCGTTTCCAGTCAAAAATCGTCGAATTGGATTCGACCTTAGACCTACGCAGCCGCCGAATTCAATATGCCTCGCGGCCGCGCCATGCTCTGGCGTCGCTACTCACTGCGCGCGATCGGGTGTATCGCCGAGATGGGGTAACGCTTGAAAAACAAGAGGAAACGGACATGCGGCTGAAGCTGCTTTCGCCTAGCGAAATGAACGCCGCCCAGAAAGAAACCTACGACGAGTCGATTGCCGGCAAGCGCGGCGCGCCACCGGCGCCGATGATGGCCTGGCTGAACAGCCCGGAGATGGCACGGCATGCCACGCGGCTCGGCGAGGTGCTGCGCTTCGACACGATCTTTCCGCCAAAACTGTCGGAGATCGCGATCCTCGTCACCGCGCGGCACTGGACCGCACATTACGAGTGGTATGCCCACAAGCGCCTTGCGCTGAAGGGCGGCCTCGATCCGAAGATCATCGAGGACATTCGCGTGCGCCGGACGCCGAGCTTCGACGAGCCCAAGGCCAGGGTGATCTACGACGTCGCCAAGGCGCTGCACGAAGGTCACGGCCTGCCGAAGGCACTGTATGACGAGGCGGTCGAGGTGCTGAGCCAACGCGGCCTGGTCGAGGTGATCGGCCTCTGCGGCTACTACACCATGGTGTCGATGACGCTGAACACGTTCGAGTTCCAGCTGCCCGGCGGCGAGCTGTCGGAGCTCTGCTAGGCCCGGCGACCGTGGCGCCTTTCGGAAACCTTGCGTTTCCGGATCGATCGCTCCGGCGTCGGCAAATCCGGACTATATCAGGCGGCGAACCTCGCCCCTGATGGCAGGGGCATTGACGTCAACGGAGTCCGCTCATGCCAGAGAATCCCCCCATCATCGCCGGCACGCGGATCGGGCATGTCCATCTCAAGGTGGCCGATCTCGAGCGCGCACTTGGCTTCTATTGCGGCGTGCTCGGCTTCGAGTTGCAGCAGCGGCTGGGCGCGGACGCGGCCTTCATCTCGGCGGGCGGCTATCACCACCACATCGGCCTCAACACCTGGGAGAGCAAGGGCGGCCATCCGCCGCCGCCGGGCACCACCGGCCTGTTCCACACCGCCATCCTCTATCCCACCCGCCCGGCGCTCGCCGATGCGCTGCACCGGGTGCTGTCGGCCGGCATCGAGCTCGACGGCGCCAGCGACCACGGCGTCAGCCAGGCGCTTTACTTACGCGATCCCGACGAGAACGGCGTCGAGCTCTATTGGGATCGCCCCGAGGCCGAATGGCCGCGCAGCGCGGACGGCAAGCTCGCGATGTTCACGCGACGGCTGGACGTTGAGGATTTGCTGAAGCAGCGGGCGGCATAATTCCGTATCCCGGAAGGAGCTTGTAGCCCGGATGAAGCGCAGCGAAATCCGGGGTTCGCGCCATAAGGTGATGCTGTCCCCGGATTGCGCTTCGCTTCATCCGGGCTACGGGTTCAGGAACGGGTGCGCGAGCCGGCCGGCCGCGTAGAGCCCAAAGCCGAACACCGCATGCGTCACGAGGCTCTGCAGCCGCGCCGCCCATGGACGGGGCGTGCGGCTCGCGGCGATGCCGGCGCCCATCGCGGGCTGCATCACCAGGAACGGCGCGGCCACGCTGCCGATCCCGACCATCAGGGCCGGAGCGATGGTGGGCTGCCGCACCCAATCGAGGCCGAACATCGCAAGCAGCACGCCGGCAAAGCCGATCCCGATCAGATAATGCGCGCCCCATCCGATCACCCGTTCGCCCGCGACCTGCGGTGACGCGGCGATGCGGTCGTGGCGCAGGCGCCCGCATACGAGATGGCCGAGCCAGCGGCCGACCAGGGCATAGTCCAGCGACGGGGTGCCAAGCAGGCGCTTTCGAACCATCCCCCAGATGTCCATCACGACGGTCGCGCCGGTCCCGATCAGCACCGCGCTCGCCACAAATTCCTCGGCTTCAACCATGCACGGCCTCCGCCGGCGCTCGTGCCGCGACCATCCAGCAGGCCGCGGTAAAGCGAATCTCGGTCCCATGGATGTAACGACCGAAGGCCCCGCGCACGGTCTCGATCACATGCGTGCGAAGCGGCTCTTCCATCGTCTGCAGCATCACACCGACCGGGCCGAGCCAACTCACATAGCGGGTCAGCTCCGATGCCGGAAAGCTGAGCGCGACATCGACCGGATCGATCGCGATCGCCTCCCAGCCGCTATCCTCTAGGATAGTTTCGACCCGCTTCCGGTCGGCGAAGCCGAACTGCCCCGGCGCATCGGGACGCCGCGCCGGAAGATCCGGCAGCAACGGCTTCGCCGCCTGTTCCGCCGTCGTCATGAACGGGTTCTCGGCGGCGCCGCGCCACGCGATGAAGCGGAGCGCAGCACCCGGCCGGGCCGCGCGGCGCAGATTGGCGAAAGCCTGCACCGGATCGGCAAAGAACATCACGCCGAGGCGCGAGACGATCATGTCGAAACTCGCGGGCGCGAACAGACAAGTCTGCGCGTCGGCGCAGATGAAGCTGACCGGCCGCCCTTCCCGCTCCGCGCGGGCGCGCGCCGCCGCGATCATCGGCTCGGAGATATCGATGCCGGTGCAATGCCCTTGCCGGCCGAGCACGCGGGCCACAGCGAAGGTCGTGGCGCCGGTGCCGCAACCGATATCGAGCACGCGGCTGGCCGCGGCATCGGACACTGACCGGACGAGCAGCTCTTCAAGCGGCCTGAACATCCCTTCGAGCACGTCGCCTGTCTCGACCCAGGCGCGGCCGGCGGCGCCGTTCCAGAGTTTGACCTGCTCGTCGCCAGCTTGCGGTGCGACACCCATGATTCTCGTCCTTGTTGATGCCTGCCTCGGGCAAGCGATAGGCTGGATACTGCCAATTCAAGTGAACTTGAGGTCAAGGGCCATGCGGGACATCGATATCGCGGAGGTGGCGGAGCTGTCGGGCGTGCGCGCCTCGACCTTGCGCTTCTACGAGGAGAAAGGTCTGATCGCCTCGCATGGACGGCGCGGGCTGCGCCGCCTGTTCGATCCGGCGGTGCTCGACCGGCTGGCGCTGATCGCGCTCGGGCGCGCCTCCGGCTTCTCGCTCGACGAGATCGCAAGGATGTTCGCACCCGATGGAAGGCCGCGCATCGACCGGAAAATGCTCTCTGCCAAGGCCGACGAGCTCGACCGCACCATCCGCAGGCTCAACGCGATGCGCGACGGCCTGCGCCACGCCGCCGTCTGCCCGGCTCCGAGCCACATAGAATGCCCGACTTTTCGCCGGCTGCTGCGGGTCGCGGCGGCGGGCAAGATCGGTGAGCCGAAGAAGGTGCGGAAGTCACGCCGCAAGTCGTAGAACGTAGCCCGGATGAGCGAAGCGCGGCGGTCGCAGAGGAAATCGTAGCCCGGATGAGCGAAGCGACATCCGGGGTCTGGCGCAAGCTGATAGACCGGTCCCGGATATCGCTGCGCTCATCCGGGCTACAGGCGACTACAGGTCTTTATCCCCTTCCCCCTGAAAGGGGGAAGGTCGGGATGGGGGTCAGCCACAGGCTCTGCTGCAAGTGGAGAGAGCAGATCCCCACCCGCTTTGCTCTGCGAGCAAAGCGACCTCCCCTTTTCAAGGGGAGGTGGAAAGCTACTTCCCTTTCGCCATGATCGTCGCCGCCGCGATCAACTCCAGGCCAATGCAGCCGTAGAACGGCAGTGCGTAGCTGCCCGAGAGATCACGCAGCAGCCCGACCACGCCGGGGCCGAAGGCGTAGGTGATCTGGTTGATCGCGGTGATCAGACTGACCAGCACGCCGAATGCACGCGGATCGAACTCGCGCTGCACGATCAGCGCCGGCAGCGTGATCAGATTGCCGACCGAGAAGCCGAACAGCGCGCAGGCGGCGATCTGCGCCACGTCATTGTACACATTGATGATGACGGCGAGCGCGACCGCCTGGCTGACAAAGGACAGCGCCGACGCCAGCCGCTGGTTGAGCCGATCGATCACGAAGGAGAACGAGACGCGCCCGACCACGGCCATCGCGGTCAAGAGCGCCATCGCCACCGTCGCGCGCTCGCGGCCGATCACCTGATCGAGATAGGCGATCAGATGCACGATGAAGCCGACCTGGGCGAACAGCACCAGCGCGAAAGCGATCGACACCGAGAGGAAGCGGATGTCGCGCAGCGCCCGCGCGCGCACCTGGGTCGCCGATGGCGCGTCGGCCGCCGCGGCCGTGACCGCGTGCAGATGCGCCGGCGGCCGCCCGACAAAGATCAGGATGACAGGCACCATCACCACGATCAGCAGCACCGCGGCCGCGATCATCGCGCCCGAGAAGCCGAAAGCGCCGATTCCCGCCACCAGCAGCGGCACGCCGACGATGCCGCCGAAGCTCGCGCCGTTCAGCGCCAGGCTGATCGCCATGCCGCGCTTCTTGTCGAACCACAGGCCGAGCGTGTTGGTGATGATGCCGAGGCTGGTGCCGGCCCAGCCGAACGCCAGCAGCGCATCGGCAAGATAAAGCTGCCAGGGCTCGCGCACCTCGCCGATCGCAATCGCCGCGATCGCCATCGCGAAAGTGCCGGCGATCAGGCAGCTGCGCGCGCCGAACGCCTTGATCGCCTCGCTGACGAAGGCAACCAGCGCCGCGCCGAAAAGGTAGAAGAAGGTCGTGCCCGAAGAGATCAGCGACGCCGGCCAGCCGTGCAGCCGCTGCAGCTCGGCAACATAGACGCTCTGGCCGTAGAAGCCCAGTCCCCAGCCGAAGGTCGCAAGCAGGAAGCAGACGACGACGATGCGCCAGCCCTCATAACCAAGCGAGGATTCGTCTGATAGCGTGGGTGAGGATGCGTCCATTTCTTGCTCTTGCTTCCGACATCGTCATGACCGGTTTTATCCGTTCTCACGATGTAAGGAGCCGTGCAAGCCGGTCACTTCGAAACGGATCGAAGTGTCAGCAATTGGCAGCAGGAACTAGATGCTCGGATCCGGGATTTCTTCCACCGCGCGCAATTTCATACGTCGCTTGGCGAATGAAGCCAGCCACAGCACGGCAAGGCCGAGCAGCACAGGCGGGAACACCACCCAGTTGACGGCATTCCAGCCGTAATGCGCGAGCAGTTGGCCCGACGAGAACGAGCCGATCGCCATCATGCCGAACACGAGGAAATCGTTGAACGCCTGCACCTTGTTGCGTTCCTGCGGCCGGTGCGTTTCCAGCACCAGCGCGGAAGCGCCAACAAAAGCGAAATTCCAGCCGATCCCGAGCACGAACAGCGTCGCCCAGAAGTGCGGCGCGGTGACGCCTGACAGTCCGATCATCGCGGCCACCGCCTCCAGCGCCAGCCCGAGCGCGACGATAACGGGCGCGCCGAACCGCGCGATCAGCGAGCCCGTGAAGAAGCTCGGGCCGTACATCGCAACGATGTGCCACTGAATGCCGAAATTGGAATCGCTGACCGACAGCCCGCACATCTTCATGGCGAGCGGCGCCGAGGTCATCACCAGATTCATCATCGGATAGGCGATCACGCCGCACAGCGCCGCGGCAATGAAGCGGGGCTGTTTTGCGATCTCGAGCAGCGGGCGGCCGCCATGCAGGTCCGCAGCCGCAGGCTTCGGCGCGTCGACGCCCGAGAGCACCGCCATCGCCACCAGTGCGACCAGTGCCTGCATCACGAAGGAGAACGCGAACAGATAGGGCGGCCAGATGTCCATGGTCCACTGCACGAGCTGCGGCCCGAGCACGCCGGCGAATACGCCGCCGGCCATCACCCAGGACACCGCCTTGGGCCGGAACGCGACACTTGCGCCATCGGCGGCGGCAAAGCGGTAGGACTGCGCGACGGCGCCGTAGAGCCCGCCGAGGAAGGTCGCGCCGCAGAACAGCCAGAACGATGAGTGCAGAATCGCCCAGGCGCCGAGCGCGCCGGTGAGCGTGCCGCAGAAGGTGCCGATGATGAAGGCGACGCGCCTGCCATAGGCGCGCGAGATCGCGCCGGTCGGCAGCGTGCCGGCGGCAAGCCCGAGCACATACATCGAGAGCGGCACTGTCGCGAGCGAGACGTCGGGCGCCAGCGTTGCACCGACGATCGAGCCGGTGGCGAAGATCACGGCCGAATTGGCGCCGGTCAGCGCCTGCGCCGCCGCAAGCCGCCGCACATTGCTGCGCGCCCGCGCGTCGTCGCTCGCCTCATCGGATGCTGTCACGTCGATCATCGGTAGTCCCGCCTCGAAGCCCCGGCGGGAGCCCCCAATCGCCGGCACTATGGAGAGCGGGTCGAGGCCGATCAACCGGCGCAAACGGACCGAGGCCATGCAGGAGGCGCACGAGGGTTAGCCTGGTCGAATACTCACACTCCGGCGTCGTCCTGGCGAAAGCCAGGACCCATAACCACCGAGTCTTGTTGTGAGAGGGATCGCGGCCCCAGCTACGCGCAACCATCAGCATTTGGGATAATGGGTCCTGGCTTTCGCCAGGACGACGTCACGTGTGTTGTATCGCGCGTCACTTACCGCGCTGGCTTCTTGCCAGGCCGCTTCTCGGCGCGCAGCGCGCCGGTCTTGTGGACCTTGGAGCGCGGCCCGACGAGGTGCGGCTTGTGAACGTGCCATTCAAGCGCGAGCGTCGCAGCGAAACCGAAAAAGCTCGAACGGCTCATGCCGAGTCCGGCGGCATGCTTGTCGATCCGTGCGATCAGGCTCTTCGGCAAATAGACGTTGACGCGCTCGGACGGGTCGGGCGGATCGACGCCGACCATGAAGAAGGCGGCGACATCCGAGCCCTTCGGCGCCACGATGCGCTCGATCGGCGTCGGCTCCGGCAATGGCTTGCCCTGCTCGACCCAGCCATCGACGGTCTGCGCCAGCGTGTGCTCGGCGCGCTCGATCGCGTCTTCCTGCGATCGCCCCGCGGCGACGCAGCCGGGAAAATCCGGGAACCATGCCCCGAACGCGCCGCGCGGCCCGCGCTCCAGCACGGCCGGATAAAGCCGTCTCTTCATTCTGGCCTCCGTCGTCTGAGTATGCTATTTCACACACCTCGGTGTGTCAAATCACACAACACGCGACATCGTGGGAGACCACGGCAATGGACCCGCAAGCCGAACTCCGCATCGTCCGCGCGGCCTATGCCAAGCAGATCCTGGCCGCCGCCAACATCGTCGATGCGCGCCTGGCCGCGGCCTTCGCCGCCATTCGCCGCGAGGACTTCGTCGGCCCGGGACCATGGATGATGCTGCGATGGTGGAGCCGCGACTATGCGCCGACGCCCGATGCCGACCCGGTCTATCTCTACACCAACGATCTCGTCGCCTTGCGCCCCGAGCGGCGTCTCAACAACGGCCAGCCGTCGCTGCATGCCTATCTCATGCACCAGGCCGCGGCCGCCGCCGGCGAGCACGTGGTGCATGTCGGTACGGGCACAGGGTACTACACGGCGATCCTCGCGCATCTGGTCGGACCGTCCGGCCGGGTGACCGGCATCGAATACGATCCGGACCTTGCGGCGGACGCTCGCGCCAATCTCGCCGCTTACGCAAATGTCGAGATCATCCAGGGCGACGGCACGATTGCGCCGTTCGAGTCCGCCGACGTGATCTATGTCAACGCCGGCTGCACCCGGCCTGCCGCGCGATGGCTCGGCGGGCTCGCCGCCGGCGGCCGCCTGATCCTGCCGCTGACGTCGGATGAGGGATTCAAGGGTGGCGCTCCGGAGCAGGTGGCGCGCTCCGGCGCCGTGTTCCGGATCCGGCGCGAGGGCGCAGAGTACCAAGCGGACTGGATATCGCCGGTCGCGATCATTCCCTGCGACGGCGGCCGAGACGAGGCGTCCGAAAAAACGCTCGCCGAAGCCTTCGCCCGCGGCGGCTGGCAGAAGGTGACGCGGCTCTACCGCGACGCCGGTATCCCCGACGAACGTTGCTGGCTGCGTGGGCCAGGCTGGTGCCTGGCTTACGATTGAGCGCGGCTATTTGCGGGCGAAAATCAAAATCATGTTGTTGGCCGGCATCTCGAAGCTGCCGGCGAGCTTCAGCCCGACGCTCGCCGCAAGCGTCCCGAGATCGGCGATATCGCGCACGCCCCACTCGGCGTCGCGCTCGCGCAACGACGTGTCGAACACGGCATTGCTGAGCGCGGTGTGCTTGCCGCCGCGCTTGAACGGGCCGTAAAGGTACAGCCGGCCGTCGGCGCGCAGGTGCCGCGCGGCGCCGGCGAACAGGCCCTCGGCCACGCGCCATGGCGCGATGTGGATCACATTGGCGCAGAAGATCGCGAGCAGTTGGTCCGGACCCTTGCCGTCCGACGGCGCCGGCGACCAGGCCGGGTCGGACAGATCGATCGGCCGCGGCGGCCGGATGTTGGCAAGGGCGGCATGCGCGCGCCAGGCCTCGATGCTGCGCAGGTGCGCCGCATGGAGGTCGCTCGGCCACCAGGTGATGTCGGGCGTCTGAGCGGCGAAATAGACGACATGCTGGCCGGTGCCGCTGCCGGCTTCCAGCACGTCGCCGGATTGGCCGGCGAGGTAGTCCTTCAGGACGGTCCAGATCGGCTGATGGTTGCGATGGAACGCCGGCGCATCGAGCCGCCCGTCCGCCTCGACCGGTTGGCCGTCCTTGCCGAACTCCGCCACGAATTCCGCCACCGCGCTTCTCCTTACCGCTTCTAGATCAGGCCGCTCCATCAGCAAAACCGGAACCGGGATGCCGACACTGCTGATCCGTCATCCTGAGGTGCGAGCTCTTGCGAGCCTCGAAGGATGAATCGGCCGCGGTCGGGCCGTCGACCCTTCGAGGCTCGCTCCGCTCGCACCTCCAGCGACAACGGCAAGCCGTTGCGCGGGGGTGACGGGTCTAATCTCGTCTATGTCGCCCCTGACATTAACCCCATCACAACACTCCTATTCTCCGTGTTGCCAGCCGATGGCCTTTGTGCTTTCCACTCTTTATATTGCGATGGGATCATCGAGATTGAAGCCCGGGAAACGTCCTTGATCGCCACTTTCTCCAAGTCAGCCTTCGTCCTGGCGCTGCTGACAGGCACCGCCATGGCCGCGCCCGCGCAGGCCCAATCCGCCGCCGAGGGACAAAAGCTCGCCTTCGACCGCGGCAAGGGCAATTGCCTGACCTGCCACGTCATCAAGGGCGGCGACCTGCCCGGCACGATCGGCCCCGAGCTGAGCGGCCTGAAGGCCAAATACAGCCGTGACGAGCTGATCGCGATCGTGACCGACGAGACCAAGCGCAATCCACAGACGGTGATGCCGCCGTTCGGCCGAAACCGGATTTTGAGCGAGAAGGAAATCGACGCGGTGGTGGACTTCCTGCAGACGCTGTGACGCCGCAACCGTCGCTTGAGGAGATATTTTTGATGAACATCACGACCAGCGAATTTTTCAAAGCGCGCCGGATGGTGCTGAAGGGCGCGGGCGTCGCCGCGCTGATCGGCCTCGGCGTCATTCCGTTCGACGTGCCGCAGGCGCTCGCCGCCGCCAACGACAAATATCCCGAAGACGCATTCAAGCAGAAGACCGAGGCCGACGCGATCAAGGCGCTCTATGGCAAGACCGCCGAGCCGACGGACAAGGTCAAGATGGACGCGCCGGAGATCGCCGAGAACGGCGCGGTGGTGCCGATCTCCGCGACCACGACGCTGGCCGATGTCACCTCGATCTCGTTTCTGGTGAGCGAGAACCCGATTTCGCTGGTGGCGTCGTACAAGATTCCGGCGGGCACGCTGCCGACCGTCGCCAACCGCATCAAGATGGCGAAGACCAGCAACGTCACCGTGATCGTCGAGGCCGGCGGCAAGCTCTACAGCGCCAAGAAGGAAATCAAGGTCACCGTCGGCGGCTGCGGCGGCTAGTGCATATATGAGCGTCGATCGAACCCGCGAACTCGCTGTGCCCGCTCTCCCGCTTGCGGGGTCCGAGGCGAGCGAAGCTCGCTCTCGAGGTTGGGGTGGGGGTATCGCCACGATGGACATTCTTCGTTTGGAGAGAGCCCCCACCCGGATCGCATCTAGCGATGCGACGCAGCCGAAGCCTTGCTTCGGCGTTCTTCAGAGACGGCCGCTGAAGGCGGCCTATGCTCCCCCGCAAGCGGGAGAGGTGAAGCGAGCCCGTCGATGGGCTGTCGCGACAACAGAGGACTAAACCGATGGCATCGAGCATTCGCGTGCGCGCCACGTCAAACGGCGACACCACCGAGGTGCAGGCGCTGATCCAGCATCCGATGGATTCCGGCTTCGTCAAGGACGCCAAGGGCGAGATCATTCCGCCGCATTTCATCCAGCAGCTCACCTTCGAATATGACGGCAAGCCGGTGTTCGTCGCCGACTGGGGCGGCGGCGTCTCCAAGGACCCCTATGTCAAGTTCGCGTTCAAGGGCGGCAAGAAGGGCGACGATCTGAAGGTCAGCTGGGTCGACAACAAGGGCGCGACCGACACCACCACGGCGAAGATTCAATGACGCGGCGCCTCGCAATCCGCGCAACAATTGCCACGTTCGCGCTCGGTTTGCTGGCGTGCGCACCAGCGAGCGCGGCCGACAGCGTCGATCCCGCCGCCGACAAGGCGGCGTTCCAGAAATTCTTCACCAGCAAATTCCCCAAGCTGAAGCTCGAGGATTTCGTCAACGGTCCCTATTCGATGAATGAGGACCTGCACAGGCAGTGGGAGGAGAAGGAGCAGTTTCCGCCCTACGAGTTCTCGCTCGAAGCCGGCAAGGAGATGTTCGCGACGCCGTTCAAGAACGGCAAGACCTACGCCGACTGCTTCCCGAACAAGGGCATCGGCATCCGCCAGAACTATCCCTATTTCGACGAGAAGGAAGGCAAGGTCGTCACGCTCGAGCTCGCGCTCAACCGCTGCCGCGAAGCCAATGGCGAGGCGCCGTTCTCCTATGTGAAGGACGACATGGCGGCGCTCACCGCCTACATGGCCTTCACCTCGCGCGGCAAGCCGATGGACATCAAGATCCCGAACGATCCGCGCGCGCTGGAGGCCTATCAGAAGGGCAAGGAATATTTCTACACCCGCCGCGGCCAGCTCAATTTCTCCTGCGCCACCTGCCACATCCAGAGCCCGGGCGAGCGGATCCGCGCCGAGGTGCTGGCGCCGGCGCTCGGCATCCTGAACGCGATGCCGATCTACCGCTCGGAATGGAGCGGCATGGGCACCACCAGCCGCCGCTTCACCACCTGCAACAGCCAGATCCGCGGCGTGCCGCTCAATCCGCAGGACGACGAGTACCGCAATCTCGAATACTATCTGTCCTATGTCAGCAACGGCCTGCCGATTTCGGGTCCGGGAGCAAGGCCATGAGCGCGGCCATCAAAGCTGTCCTCGCAGCATCAGCCCTGCTGATCGCATCTGCGACCGGCGCCCTCGCCGCCTCCGAGGCCGACTACAAGGCGGCCTACGCCGCGGCCGAAGCCGCCAACAAGGAAGCCGGCAGCCTGCGCAACCAGTGGACCACCACCGCCTCGACATTATCTGCCGCAAAAAAGGCCGGTGAGGCTGGTGATTTCGACACCGCAGTCGCCAAGGCCACGGAGGCCGAGGCACTGGCAAAGGCCTCGATCTTCCAGGCCACCAGCGAAAAGGAACGCTGGAAGGACATGGAAGTTCGTTAAAAGCGCGCAGGCCAGGGGCCGCGCGGAGAGAATGATGATCATCCGCCGCCGGGAATTCCTGAAAGCTGCGGCCGCCGCAACGCTGACGGCCGGCCTGCCGCGCCTTGCGCGCAGCGCCGACACCGCCAGCGTCTACGACCTCGAACGGTTCGGCAACGCCCGCATCCTGCACATGACCGACACGCATGCGCAGCTGAAGCCGGTGTTCTTCCGCGAGCCCGGCGTCAATCTCGGCGTCGGCGCGATGGCCGGCCAGCCGCCGCACCTCGTCGGCAAGGCGTTCCTCGACCGCTTCGGCATTCGGCCCGACAGCGCCGACGCCTATGCCTTCACCTGCGTCGAGTTCGAGAAGGCCGCCGGCCGCTTCGGCCGGCTCGGCGGCTTCGCCCACCTGAAGACGCTGGTCGACAAGCTGCGCGCCGATGTCGGCGAAAAGCGTTCGATCCTGCTCGACGGCGGCGACCTCTGGCAGGGCTCGGCGCTCGCCAACGCCATGAACGGCGCCGACATGGTGGAGGCCGCCAATCTGCTCGGCATCGAGGCGATGACCGGGCACTGGGAATTCACCTATGGCGAGCAGGTGCTGCGCGACAATCTCTCGCGCTTCAAGGGCGAGTTCCTGGCGCAGAACGTGTTCCTGACCGAGGAAGCCGCGTTCAACGACGCCAAGGCGTTCGACCCGGCCTCGGGACGGGTGTTCAAGCCGTCCTTCATCAAGGAGATCGGCGGCCATCGCGTCGCGATCATCGGCCAGGCTTTCCCCTATGTGCCGATCGCGCATCCCAAGCGCTTCACGCCGGACTGGAAGTTCGGCATCCGTGACGAGGAGCTGCAGAAGCTCGTCGACGGCCATCGCAACAACGACAAGGTCGAGGCGGTGATCCTGCTGTCGCATAACGGCATGGACGTCGACCTCAAGCTCGCCAGCCGCGTCACCGGCATCGACGTCATCCTCGGCGGGCACACCCACGACGCGATCCCGATCCCGATCACGGTGACCAATGCCGGCGGCGTCACGCTGGTGACCAATGCCGGCTCCAACGGCAAGTTCATCGGCGTGCTCGATCTCGATCTTGCCAAGGGCAAGGTCGCCAATGTCCGCTACCGGCTGCTGCCGGTGTTCGCCGAACTGCTGAAGCCCGATCCTGCGATGCAGACGCTGATCGACAAGATGCGCGATCCGCATGTCGACGAATGGAATAGCAAGCTGGCCTCGGCCGACCGGCTGCTCTACCGCCGCGGCAATTTCTCCGGCACCGTCGATCAGTTGATCTGCGATGCGCTGCTGAACGAGCTCAACGCCGAGATCGCGCTGTCGCCGGGCTTCCGCTGGGGCATCACCACGCTCGCCGGCCAGCCGCTGACCATGGAAGACGTGCTGTCGGAAACCGCGATCACCTATCCCGAGACCTACGTCGCCACGATGACCGGCAGCCAGATCAAGGATGTGCTGGAAGACGTCTGCGACAATCTGTTCAACGTCGACCCCTATTTTCAGCAGGGCGGCGACATGGTCCGCGTCGGCGGCCTCGCCTACACCTGCACGCCCGGCGAGACCGTCGGCAAGCGCATTTCCGAGCTGAAGCTTGGCAACGGCAAGCATCTCGAAGCCGGCAAGCACTACAAGGTCGCGGGCTGGGCCTCGGTCAACCAGCAGAGCGGCGCGCCGATCTGGGATGTCGTCGCCAGGCATCTGCGCTCCGGCCGCCCGCCGAACCGCGACGAACCCGGCGTGACGCTGAAAGGCGTCGAGGACAACCCGGGCATCGCGAGGCACGGATGACGCGCCGCGCACTGATCGCGGCGCTCGGCGTTGCGGCGATCGCACTGGCGACGCCGCTCGCCCGCGCCCAGCTGGCGCCGTTGCAGGACAAGCCGTTCGCCGAGCACAAGGTCGTGCTGCAGCTCTCCGACAACGATCCGAGGAAGCAAGGCCTCGTCATCAGCGTCGCCAACAATCTGATGAAGCACTACGATCCCGACAAGGTCGCGGTCGAGATCGTCGCCTTCGGCCCGGGCATCGACCTGCTCAAGCCCGACAACCCGAACCGCAAGCTGGTCGAGAGCCTGGTCGCGCAGGGCGCGCGGGTCGACATCTGCCTCAACACCGTCGACACGATCGAGCGCGACACCGGCAAGCGGCCGGACTACATCGCCGCCGCCACCTCCGTGCAGGTCGGCGTCGCACAAATTTTGCTGCTCACCGAGAACGGATACACGCTGGTCCGTCCGTAACCCTAATCGCCGTCGTCCCCGACGCCACCATCGTACCGTCAGGCGTGGTGCACCTGATGGAGCTGCAGGAGCAGGGCCGGAGTTACGTGCGGCCGTAGTCGCGGCCGCCCAAATTGCGAAATATGTCCCGTCATCCTGAGGCGCGAGCGGAGCAAGCCTCGAAGGATGCACGGCCCCGCCCCCTCCGCGCGTCCGCCCCTCCTTCCCTGAAATATCCGGGCCGTCGAACCCTCGAGGCTCGCTTCGCGAGCACCTCCAGCGACAAAGGCGAAGCCTTTGCGCGGGGGTGACGGGACAGGAGTCGCACGGGGATGGATTTGCTTTGAATGGACCCTATCTATGGAATAATATCCTCCATATGACTCGGCCCGGAGAATAGGTAAGCCGTCATGATCTTTCGCCAGCTCTTCGACAGCGTATCCGGCACCTACAGCTATCTGCTCGCGAGCCGCGCCGGCGGCGAGGCATTGATCCTCGATCCGGTGCTGGAGAAGGCCGACCGCTACTGCAAGCTGCTGCAGGAACTCGACCTCAGGCTGGTCAAGGCCGTCGATACCCATCTGCACGCCGATCACGTCACTGGCCTCGGCGAGTTGCGCGACCGCACCCAGTGCATCACCATCATGGGCGAGCAGAGCAAGGCCGACGTGGTGTCGATGCGCGTCTCCGACGGCGACAAGGTGACGATCGAGGGCCTTTGCCTCGAGGCGCTGTACACGCCCGGCCACACCGACGATTCCTATAGTTATTTAATGGGCGACCGCGTCTTCACCGGCGACACGCTGCTGATCCGCGGCACCGGCCGCACCGATTTCCAGAACGGCAGCGCGCGGGCGCAGTACGATTCGATCTTCAACCGCCTGCTGAAGCTGCCCGAGGAGACCATGGTGTTCCCCGCGCATGACTACAAGGGCGACACCGTCTCCACCATCGGCGAGGAGAAGCGCTACAATCCGCGGCTGCAGGTCAAATCGATCGACGACTATGTCGAGCTGATGAACAACCTCAACTTGCCGAACCCGAAGCTGATGGACGTCGTGGTGCCCGCCAACATGCATGTCGGTCTGCACCAGGACGAACTCGCCAAGGAAGGTCTCTCCCTCAACGCGCGCGACGCCATCGCGAGCCTCGGCCGGCCCGATATCCTGCTGGTCGATCTGCGCGAAAGCGGCGAGCGCGCCAAGCACGGCACGCTGGAGGGCGCGCTGCACGCGCCCTATCCGGGGATTTGCGCCACCTTGCAGCCCGGCGGCATGCTGCGCGAAGTCGCGGCCGCGACCGGCCGCCGCGTCGTGTTCTTCTGCGCCTTCGGCGAGCGATCGGCGATGGCGGTGGCCGCCGCGAAGAAGGCGGGATTGGCCAACACCGCCCATATCGAGGGCGGCATCGATGCGTGGAAGAAGGCCGGCGGTCCCGTGGTGATGGGGTAAACGTCCAACCGTCTAGCCCACACGAAAATATGAGACCGTCACCCTGAGGTGCGAGCGGAGCGAGCCTCGAAGGGTGCACGGCCACGTCCTGTCCGCAAACATTTGGAGACATCCGGGCCGTGCATCCTTCGAGACGCGCTACGCGCTCCTCAGGATGACGGATGACGAAGGATCACCGCGTCACTCGCTGCAACTCTTCCGTCAGCCGATCCAGCGCATCCGCCAGCATCACGCCGCCGCAGACGGTGAGCCGCTCGGGCAGCACGATGCGCTTGCTTTGCGGATAGAAGCGCTCCAGCGCCGGATGCAGCAGGAAGGCGCGACCGTCATCCTCGGCGCGGTCGCCGGCTTCCGACACCAGGATGAAATCCGGCCGCAGTTTTACGATCGCCTCCAGCGAAGCAAACCCGCCTGCGCCGACGCCAAGTTCGCCGGCGGCGTTGGCGAGGCCGGCTGCCGCCAGCAGCGAGCTGACCAGGCTATGGTCGCCCGAGACAAAGCCGCGTCGCTCCAGCGGCAGCACACGGTAATGATGCGCGCTCGCCGCCGCCCGCGCATGCGCGATCGCCGCATCGAGGCGCGCGATCGCAGCCTCCGCGCGATCGGGATGCTGCACCACATCGCCCATCGCGCGAATCTGGTTCTTCACCTCATCCAGCGTGCGCGGCACCGTGAATTCGACGAGGTGCAGCCCGTTGGCCTTCAACAGGTCGCGGGTCGCGCGCTTGTCGAACAGGCTGACCACGACGAGATCGGGCTTGAGCAGCAGCACGTCCTCGGCCTCGCCGGACAGGCGCAGAAAATTTCGCGCCTTCTCGGCGGCCCAGGATTGCCAGGCATCGCGCGAGAAGCGGCTGAGACCGATGATCTGGTCCGGATCGGCCAGCGACAGCACAAGCTGGTCGCTGCAGACATTCATCGAGACGATGCGCGGTCCGGCGGCGGACGCGGCACCGGCAGAAATAAGCCACAGCAGAATCGCGACCATCACTCCACGATGAAGCGAAGCAAGATGGCCACCGTTGAAAAGGTGCGCCCCCTCTCCCGCTTGCGGGGGAGGGTTGGGGTGGGGGTTTCGCTGCGAGTCATATTGTGGAGAGAGCCCCCACCCGCTGCGCTCTTCGAGCGCAGCGACCTCCCCCGCAAGCGGGAGAGGTGCAGGAAGTTCGCGGCCGCACCCTGCGCACATCAGACGTCCGCCCACGGCACGATGACGGCTTCGCGCTGAAATTCGGCACGGTAGGCGCTGACCCGGAACACGCTGGCGAGGACGCTCTCCGACAATGCTTCAGCAGGCGCGCCCTGTGCGGCCAGCCGCCCCTCCGCGAGCACCAGCACATGATCGGCAAAGCGCGCCGCGAGCCCGAGATCGTGCGTCACCACGATCACCAGCACGCCGGTGTCGGCGACGTTGCGCAGCTTCTGCATCACGTCGATCTGATGGCGCGGATCGAGCGAGGCGGTCGGCTCGTCGGCGAGGATCACCGGCGCCTCCACCGCGAGCACCCGGGCCAGCGCGACGCGGCTGCGCTCGCCGCCGGAGAGTTCGGTGACGCGGCGATCGCTGAATTCAGTTACGTCGACCGCCTGCATCGCCCGCAGCACCGCCTCCATATCCGTCGGCGACAGCCGCGCCGGATCGGTCGCGCCGTGCGGATAGCGGCCGAGCGCGACAATGTCGCGCGCCGGCAGCGGCCAGTGCACCATGTGCCCCTGCGGCAGATAGGCAAAGCGCTTCGCACGCTCGCGCAGCGGCAGCGACGCCAGCGGATCGCCGCCGATCCGGATCTCGCCGTCGGAGGGAATCAGCCCGGCCAGTGCACGCAGCAGCGTGGTCTTGCCGGCGCCGTTCGGCCCGACCAGCGCGACCAGATGGCCCGATGGCAGCGACAGCGAGATATCGTGCAGCACCTTGCGGCTGCCGAGCGAGGCATTGAGCGCGGCGGCGGAGAGCAGCGTCATGCCACACCTCCGCCGAGCGCGCGGCGTTCGCGCATGATGAGGTAAAGGAAGAACGGCACGCCGATGATCGAGGTCAGCACGCCGACCTTGATGTCCGAGGTCGAGGGGATGATGCGCGCCGCGATATCGGCCGCGAGCAGCAGCGCCGAGCCGGTGAGCGCGCTCGGCACCAAGAGCCGCGCCGGATCGTGACCGATCAGCGGACGCATCAGATGCGGCGCGACGAGGCCGATGAAACCGATCGTGCCGGTGACCGCGACCGCGCCGCCGACGCCGAGCGCTACGCCCGTGATGACGAGTAGCCGCAACCGCCCGACATCGACGCCGAGGCTCTGCGCCGCCTCCTCGCCAAGCGTCAGCGCGCGGAAGGCGTTCGCCTGGCTGAGCAGGATGGCGGCGCCCGCGACGATGAAGGGCAGTGCCAGCGCCACGTGCTGGAAGCTGCGGTCCTCCAGCGAGCCGAGCAGCCAGAACGCGATCTCCAACACCACGAACGGATTGCTCGAGAGATTCATCACCAGCGCCGTCGCCGCCCCCGCAAAGCTCGAGATCGCAAGCCCGGCGAGGATCAGGATCAAGAGCCCGGCATTGCGGCCGGCGATCGCAAGCAGCGCGAACACCGAGCCGAAGGCGGCGATGATCGCCACCACCGGCAGCGCATAGGAGCGCACATCGGCGAGGCCCAGCGCGATCACCAGCACCGCGCCGAAGGCCGCCGATTGCGGCGCGCCGAACAGCGACGGCGAGGCCAGCGGATTACGCAGCAGCCCTTGCAGCGCCGCACCGGACAGCCCGAGAATAGCGCCGATCGCGAATGCCAGGATGGTGCGCGGCAGGCGGATCTCGCGCACGATCACCTGCGCCACATCGCTGCCGCCGCCGAACAGCGCCTCGATCACCGCAAGCGGCGACAGCCGCACCGGCCCGATGCCGAGCGAGATCAGCAGCAGCAGGACCACGAGCGCGAGCAGCGCCGCGGTGGCGCCCCACCGGCGTCGCGCCGCGACCTCGGCCGCCAAGGCAAAATCCTGCACGCTCATTGAATCCATGCTCTTACAGCGATCGCCGTGGCAGACAAGCGACACTCGACAAAAACCGTGGCCGCCCGGCCGCCGCCCGACTTCGGCCGGATTGACTTTGCTGCCCGGCCGAACCCTAGATGAACATGACGGTTCTTTCATGAGATGAAAAGGGAATGCGGTACGGGGAAACTTCCCCAACGCCGCGGCTGCCCCCGCAACTGTATGCGGTGAATCCTTCGTCACAGGCCACTGGGAATCTCGGTCCTGGGAAGGCGACGAAGGGTAACGACCCGCGAGCCAGGAGACCTGCCGTCAGCCGTGGTCACACGCGAGGATGCCGGTCGGGGAGTACAGGCATGAGCTTCACCTGATGCCGTGAGCACGATGGTGAGACTGGTTCGCGGTGACGTGCCACTGACGTTGCCGAGGCCTCGCTTATGTTCTCCTTCTCTCTCGATCGGCGACACCGCGCGCTTCTGCTCGCGTCGACGATGATCGCGCCGGCAATCCTTGTCCCCGCCGCGCGGGCGCAGCAGGCGCCCGCTCCCGATCAGCTGCCGGCGATCGAAGTCACCAAGCCGGGCGACCAGAACGTCACGCGCGCCAGGCCGGCCGCCGACGAAGCGCCGGCGCCGCGCCGCCCGGCGCCGGGCACCACGCAGAGTAACAATGCGGGCAGCGGCAGCGGATCTGGCACGACAGCGACCGGCGTGGCCACCGGAACGGGTGGCACCGGCGGCGGCCGCCAGTTCGCCGGCATTGTCGGCGCCTCCTCGGCCGTGATCACCGCCGACGACATCGCGCATTCGCCGGTGCAGTCGTTGCCGGAGATCCTCGCGCAGGTGCCGGGCGTGCAGCTGCAAACGCCCTATGGCGGGCCGAACGGCGCCAAGACCTCGGTCGACCTGCGCGGTTTCGGCGCATTCGCGACCGACAACACGCTGTTCCTGCTCAACGGCCGCCGCCTTAACGACGTCGACAAGGCCGGCTTCGACCTCACCACGATTCCGCTCGATTCGATCGAGCGGATCGAGATCACGCGCGGCAACAGCGGCGCCGTGCTCTACGGCGACAACGCGGTGGGCGGCGTGGTCAACATCATCACCAAGACCGGCGTCGGCGGCCCGCCGACGACGATGCGGGCCGAGGCCGGAGTCGGCTCGTTCAACACCCGCATGGCCGCGGTCTCCGCGGCGCTCAATTCCGGACCGTGGTCCTCCTCGTTCTACGGCAACGGCATCAAGTCCGACGGCTACCGCGTCAACAATGCGCTCGACCAGCGCAACGCCGTCGGCAACATCAACTACACCACGCCTGATCTCACCGCCTTCCTCACCGTCGCCGGCAGCGACCAGAAGCTCGGCCTGCCCGGCGGTCGGCTGGTCGATCCGTCGATCGGCGTCAACGAGCTGCTCATCGATCGCCGCGGCGCCGCGACGCCCTTCGACTATGCCAACCAGCAAACCGCCAGCGTCACGGCCGGCTTCACCAGGACGCTGATCAACGGCGTCGACCTCATCGTCGACGGCGGCTGGCGGCAGCGCGAGACGCAGAGCGGCTTCTTCGGCAAGGTGCCGACCATCAGCTTCGCTTCGACCTACAATGACGCCGCGCTGCAGACCTGGTCGCTGACGCCGCGGCTCAGCGTCAAGAATGTGATGCTGGGGATGCCGTCGACGATCCTGACCGGCATCGACTATTACGATTCGACCTTCCGCGAGTCGCGCGGCGCCTATCAGGGCGTCGACCCGTTCCACATCTACAATATCGAGCAGCAGTCCGTGGCCGGCTACTGGCAGCACACGATCGGCGTGCTGCCGACGACGGACTTCTCCTACGGCGCGCGTGTGCAGAACACCAGCGTCTCGGCGCGCGATCGCTACGACCCGAACGCGCCGTTCGCGTTCGAC
This sequence comes from Bradyrhizobium sp. UFLA06-06, assembly GCF_054820065.1. Taxonomy (NCBI): domain Bacteria; kingdom Pseudomonadati; phylum Pseudomonadota; class Alphaproteobacteria; order Hyphomicrobiales; family Nitrobacteraceae; genus Bradyrhizobium; species Bradyrhizobium sp. UFLA06-06. The sequence continues at coordinate 10,386 of NZ_JADFUD010000043.1, read as the reverse complement.
GCGCAGGCGGCACCGCTCGACAGCAACGAGACGCAATACGCGCTGCATGTCGGCGTCGAGCATCGCCTGACCGACACCTTCTCGGTGTTCGGCCGCGCGGCACGCGCATTCCGCACGCCTGATGTCGACGAACGCGTCGCGTCGGGTCCGTCATTCGACCCGCTGACCTTCGCCCCGATCCCGCAGACCTTCCAGCTCAAGACCCAGACCTCGCAGGACGTCGAGGGCGGCTTTCGCGTCAGGACCAACCGCTTCCAGGTCCAGACCAGCGTCTATCTGATGGATCTCGAGAACGAGATCCATTTCAATCCGGTGCTGTTCTACAACACCAACCTCGACCCCACCCGCCGCTATGGCTCGGAGACCAGCGCGGCGCTCAAGGTCAGCGACAGCGTCACCCTGCGCGGCGGCATGGCGATCACCCGCGCGGTGTTCCGCGAAGGCATCTGGGCCGGCAACGACGTGCCGCTGGTGTCGCGCTACACCGGCAATCTCGGCGTCACCTGGAATATCTGGCAGAACTATCTGGTGTTCGACGCCACGGTGCGGGCCTGGAGCTCGCGCATCATGGACAACGACCAGGCCAACACCCAGAGCCGGATTCCCGGCAACGCCACCGCCGACATCAAGGTGAGCGGGCAGTATGACCGCTTCTTCTGGTCGCTGAGCGTGAACAACCTGTTCAACGCGCTCTATTACGACTACGCCATCGCGAGCACGTTCACGGAGGGCCGCTTCTCGGCCTATCCGCTGCCCGGCCGCACCTACATGGTAAAGGCCGGCGCGACGTTTTAGAGCTATCCGGTGGGGCGAGGTGTGACCCCGCCGCACCCTCTCATCACGTTACAAGCGTCCGCAAACTGGAGTAGAATTCCGGCTGCTGATTTGACCCGTGCAGGGGAAACGCATGGCCAAGGCCGGAAAGACGAGCAAGGACGGCGCCAAGACCAAAGACAAGACCGACGACAAGTCGAAGAAGCCTCCGCCGCCCGCAGCGCTGCAGGACGATGACTATTACGAGGACGGCGACATCGCCACGCCGAAGCTCGACCGCTACGGCAATGATGACGAGCCATTGTGAGGCGCGGCAGATGTCCATCCAAATGTCCCGGGCGCAGTTGCGCGCCGGGTCGCGGGCGGCGGCCTCGTAGCTTGCGAGCTACCGAGCCCGGTTCATCGTCGCCAAGCAGACATTAGGTCGCAGCGGGGTCATGGGCTGGCCCCCCTTCCGGATTGGTTGCCGTGCTAGGCTCCGCATGGACGCTGGGTCCTTGCCCGGGGGGCGGTGCCATGAGGTTTGCGAAGGCGGTGCTCACGGTCTTCTGCATGATCGCGTCGACGTGCGAACCGTCCAATGCGCAACAAGCCCCCAGGAAAGTAGGAATCCTTCTCAACGGCAGCCCGTCGCCGCTCTTCGACTCCATCAAGAAAAACCTTCTGAGCGACTTCGCCGACCGCGGCTATCTCGAAGGCCCCGACATCGTCATCGAACCGCGATTTGCCGAGTCGAAGCTCGAGCGCCTTCCGGGCCTCGCCTCGGAGCTGGTCGGTGCGAACGTGGATGTCATCCTTGCACTCGGCGGCCCGGCGTCGGTGGCGTCGCAGAAGGCGACGTCGACGATTCCGGTGATCTTTGCAATCGTGACCGACCCGGTTGCATTGAAGCTTGTCGCCTCGATGGAAAAACCGGGAGGCAACATCACGGGCCTCACCAACCTCGATCCGCAGCAGGCCAGCAAGCAATTCAAAATTCTGAAGGAGGCATTGCCCGGAATCACGCGCGTTGCGATTCTCAGCGATCAAACGATCCCCGGCGCCGATGAACGCGGGCTCGCTCCGATTGACCGTGCCAACGAGGCCGCAGCCAAGGCCTTGGGGTTGGAGCCGCAAATCGTGAAGGTCAAGAGTGCGGACGATCTGGAGGCCGCAATTGCCGGGATGGCAAAGGAACGCGCGGAGGCGCTGCTGGTCCTGGAAGTGCCGGTGCCCTTCAGCAATCGAAAGCAAGTTGGTGAACTGGCCGTGAAGAACCGCTTGCCGGCGATGTTTCCCGGCGGCCAGGCGGACGCGGGCGGGGTGATCACCTATGGCGCCAACGTCGCCGATACATGGCGCGAGTTTGCGACGTTCGCCGACAAGATTTTCAAGGGCGCGAAGCCGGGCGACCTGCCGGTCGGCGTCGTCACCAGGCGAGAGCTGATATTCAATCTCCAGGCGGCCCGGGCCGTGGGCGTCGAGATCCCACCCGAGCTATTGAAGCGTGCAGACAAGGTCGTGCAGTGAATTCGCGGTGAAGGATACTATCGGAAATCGCCATTTTCGATCGCCTTGATGCTGCCGCGATCGAGCAGATGCGCGCCAAAACCGCCGCGCGCGAGCGATGAGGCGATCTGCGGTGATGCCAGCAGCAACGCCGTGGTCATCGCCAGCGGCACGGCACTGAGCCAGTCGAGCCGCACCGGCGTCAGCTCTTCACTGCTTCCCCGGTAGTGCCCTTCGCCCGCGGCGATGCGGCCGCATTCCCGGATCAGGTCACGCCGCGTACCATCGCGCGACGCACTGCCGAGCAGCGCCTGCATCGCCAGATGCGTCCGCACCCCGGCGCGGCCCTCGGGCAGCGGCGCCGGGGTCTCGCCGCGCGAGACGCGCAGCAGCAAATCGACCAGATCGACGCCCGACTGAAAGGCGTTCATCGGCTCGACCAGCCGGGGGTTGCAGTCGATCAACAGCGGCGTTGCGCTGTCGAGCGGCATGATGACGTCGACCGAGAGCGCACCGTGCCAACGAAGATGCGCGCCGATGGTCTCGAGGCCGGCGCGGATCGCCGGCCTGCTCACGCTCTCCTTGATCGCCTCGCCGCCGCCGACACCGGCCGCAATCTGGCGGTAGGCATGGAAGCCGACAAGCGTGCCGTGGCAGAACACCGACTGCGCCTTCTCGACCGTGCCGGTGATCAGATCCTGCGCCAGCACCTCGCCGGCAAAATCGTCCGCGGACTCGAGGTCGTAGAGCGCTCTATTGAGATCACCAGCGTCGCGCACGAACCAGACGCCGCGGCTGGCGGTGCCGACCGACGTCTTGACCACGGATGGAAACCGCACCGCCTCGCGCAGCTCCTCGGCCGAGTTCACGATCCGGGTCGTCGGCTGCGGCAGACCGAGCCGGTCGAGCAGACGGCTGAAGCCGGCCTTGCTGTGCACGGCGCGATAGCTGGCGAAATCCGGCAGCGCGAGGCCGGTACGTGATGCCAGCCCCGCCGCGGCGCGGGCGAACAGAAATCCCTGTTCATGCGTCGGCAGCAGCACATCGAAATGCCGCGAGGCCAACAGGCGCTCGACGAAGCGCAGGAAGCCGGCTGGATCCGACCGCAGCGGCGGACAGTGGTGGTATTTGCGGACGAAGCGGGAGTAGCGCGCCAGGCACCAGCGCGAGGGGTCGCAAACCTCGACGTGATGGCCGGCCAGTCCGAGGATCGTGATCGCCTCGCGGCCGGAGGTGCTGGAGCCCTCCGACACCAGCACGCGGAGCTGCTTTTTGGGGTCGATCATGGCCGATCATCGCCGTGCCGCCGCGCTTTGTCGCCGCATTTAATGCCGCATGTGTCGATCCGGCACGCCCGCGCCGGGGGCAGCCATGCGCCCGCGTTCATGGACAATTAGCGGCCAATCTCTATTTTCGGCGGGCCCTGCCGGGCATTTTGTTTGACGCGTTTTCTTCACGCGAACCGGTACTAACTTCGCTTGAAAACGCTATGGAACTGGGGTTTTCGACGACATGGTCGACGTTCTGGCCGCACCGCAGCAAGCGAAGGCCGACAGCGCGCTGCGCACGCTGACGGGGATTTCGGTCGCCCATTGGGTCAGCCATTTCCATATCTTCGTGCTGCCGATGTTGTTCCCGTTCCTGAAGCAGCAGCTCGGCGTCGGCTATGTCGAGCTCGGCCTCGCGCTGACGGTGTTCGCGGTGGTCTCCGGGCTGACCCAGGCGCCGATCGGTTACCTCGCCGACCATATCGGCGCACGCAAGATCCTCTTGATCGGACTGACCATCGGCGGTTGCGCGCTGATCGGGCTCGGCCTGCATCTCAGCTATACGTCGCTGATCGTCTGCGCGGTGCTGCTCGGCCTTGCCAACAGCGTCTATCATCCGGCCGATTATGCAATCCTCTCGGCTCATATGGACGAGGCGCGGATGGGCCGCGCATTCTCGATCCATACCTTTGCCGGCTTCCTCGGCGGCGCGGTGGCGCCCGCGATCATGGCGGCGCTGGTCGCCTCGATCGGCGGCCTCGGCGCGCTGATCGTCGCCGGCGCGGTCGGTCCGCTGGTGGCGCTGTTCCTGATCGTGCTCGGGATTCCCGATGCCGGCGCCAACAAGAACAAAGCAAAGGACGATGCGGCACCGAAGGCGAGCGTGATCACGCCGGCGCTGATGGTGCTGACGGCCTTCTTCACGCTGCTCAGCCTGTCGACCTCGGGCATCAACAATTTCGGCGTGGTCGCGTTGATGGGCGGCTACGGCGCGTCGTTCTCGACGGCCAATATCGCGCTCACCGCATTCCTCGGCGCCAGCGCGGCCGGCGTGCTCGCCGGCGGCTATCTCGCCGACTGGACCCACCGCCACAGCCAGGTCGCTGCGGCCTGCTTTGCGGTCAATGCCGTGCTGGTGCTCCTGATCGCGCTGACGAACCTGCCGCCCGTGCCGCTCACGCTGGCGATGGGGCTCGCCGGATTCCTCGGCGGCGTGATCGCGCCGTCCCGCGACATGATGGTGCGCAACGCGGCGCCCCCCGGCGCCGCCGGCCGCGCCTTCGGCATCGTCTCCACCGGCTTCAACTTCGGCGGCATCGTGAGCCCGCTGCTGTTCGGCTGGATCATGGACCAGCACATGCCGCACTGGGTGTTCGGCGCCTCCGTGGTGTTCATGGTGCTGACCGTGCTGCTTGCCCTGGTCACCGAGCGTAAGCCGCAGGCTTCGGCGTATCAGGCCGAGGCCGCCAGCCCGCGCGCCTGAGAGGCTTTCACCGCCGTCATTGCGAGGAGCGATAGCGACGAAGCAATCCATCTCTCGTGCTGCTGAGCTATGGATTGCTTCGCTCCGCTCGCAATGACGTGGATAGAGTTTGCGCGACGTGAATTCATTCCGACCGTCGCGACAGCACCTGCTTCAGGAGCGGCTCGATCCGCGACAGCTCATCGAGATGGACCGCCGACAGTTCGGCGAGATGATCGGCTGCAAGGCCGGTTAATTTCAGCAGCACCCGCCGCTGGTCGGCCGGATCCAGCACGCGCTCGACCAGCCCGGCCTCGGACAGCCGGTCGACCAGTTCGACCGTGGTGTGGTGACGAAGCCGCAGCCGTTCGGCCAGATCGCCGACCGCAACCGGGCCACCGCCCGGATATCCCCTGATCGCCAGCAAGGCCTGATGCTGCCGCGGCGTCAGGCCCGCGGCCTTCGCGGCATCCTGGCTGAACTCCAGAAAACGGCGGATCAGATAGCGAAATTGCGACAGCGTTTCGTAATCGCCCTGGCTGGGAACCCGCTTTGGGTCCTGCCTCGGCGATTTCGACGGTCCTTTCAACGCTGCCATTCGATGTCTCCCGCTTGTAATTATATCGCAATGCGATATGACGCCCCGCGTCCACTTCACCCGAGCCTTACGCCACCAATGAGCGTCATTTCCACCAAATCGAGCGCCTCCGCCAAGATCGGCGACAAGGCCAGCCACCTCCTGAGCGACTTCACCACCGATCCCCGCGTCGTGGTGATCTCGGCGATCGCCGTGTTCGTCTCCGCCGCCGGCGTGCTGGCCGGCGCGGGACTGTTGCAGCTGATCAAGCTTGCCACCAACATCGCCTATTTCGGCCAGTTCAGCTTCGCCGACCTGAAATTGCAGGATTCGCCGCTCGGGCTCTGGACCGTGCTGGTGCCGGTCGCAGGCTCGCTGATCATCGGTCTGATGGCGCGTTTCGGCAGCGAGAAGATCCGCGGGCACGGCATCCCCGAAGCCATCGAAGCTATCCTGCTCGGCCGTTCCCGGCTCGACCCCAAGGTAGCGATCCTGAAGCCCTTGTCGTCGGCGGTGTCGATCGGCACCGGCGGCCCGTTCGGCGCCGAGGGCCCGATCATCATGACCGGCGGCGCGATCGGCTCGCTGATCGCGCAGATGCTCCCGGTCAGCGACAACGAGCGCAAGACCCTGCTGGTGGCGGGCGCCGCCGCCGGCATGACCACCGTGTTCGGCACGCCGATCGCCGCGATCATGCTCGCGGTAGAACTGTTGCTGTTCGAATGGACGCCGCGCAGCTTCATTCCCGTCACCGTCGCCGCCGTGGTGGCAGCGGTCGGACGCACCTTCCTGCACATGCCCGCGCCGCTGTTCCCGTTCACCGGCGGCGTCGACATTTCGGTGCTGCAGCTCGGCGCCTGGATGCTGATCGGGATCCTCTCCGGGCTGCTGTCGGGCGTGCTCACCCAACTGGTCTATGGCTGCGAGGACATCTTCCTCAAGCTGCCGATCCACTGGATGTGGTGGCCGCTGATCGGCGGCCTGGTCGTCGGCCTCGGCGGCTTGATCGAGCCGCAGGCGCTCGGCGTCGGCTATGACAACCTCGCGTCGATGCTGAGCGGCGACGTCGTGCTGAAGGCCGCGCTGCTGCTGCTCGTGGTGAAAGCCGTCATCTGGTCGGTCGCGCTCGGCTCGGGCACGTCGGGCGGCGTGCTGGCGCCGCTGCTCATCATGGGCGGTGCGATGGGAACGGCGCTGAGCGGCTATTTGCCTGAAGCGAGCCCCGGCTTCTGGGCGCTGCTGGCGATGGCGGCGACGATGGGTGGCACGATGCGCTCGCCGCTGACCGCGACCTTCTTCGCCGTCGAGCTCACCGGCAACACCCATGTGCTGCTGCCGCTGATCGCGGCCTGCGGCACCGCGCATGGCGTCACGGTGCTTTTGATGCGGCGCTCGATCCTGACCGAGAAGGTGGCGCGGCGCGGCCATCATCTGGTGCGCGAGTACCGCGTCGATCCGTTCGCGCTGACCCGCGTGCGCGACGTCATGACCAAGGCGGTCGAGACCGTCGCCGACACCATGACGCTGCACGGCGCGGCCGCCTTCCTGACCAACCCGAAGACGGGGCACCCGAGCTTTCCCGTCGTCGACGCCAGCCATCACGTGCTCGGCGTGATCGACCCGCCCTCCGTGCTGCGCTGGCGCCGCGCCGGCAAGCATCGCACCGCGACGCTCAAGCAGCTGCTGGCCGGCAGCAAGATCACCGTCGCCTATCCCGACGAATATCTCGACCGGCTCGCCGACCGCCTGATGCAGGTCAACGTCTCGCATCTGCCTGTGATCTCGCGCGAGGACCAGCGCCTCGTCGGCTATATCGGCTGGAAGGATCTGATGCGCGTTCGCGCCAGGCTGCAGGCCGAAGAGACCCAGAAGACAGCGTTCTTCGGCGCGCGATAAGTTCGCGGCGGGTTGCCGGCGGAACAAATTTCCGCCGGACGGCAACGCTCGATCCCAGCTGGCAAATCAGCGCCAGCGCATCCCAGAGCTTCATCGGCGCTGGTTGACAGCATCAGGGGCTGACCCATGATGCCGTCAACCAAAAACAGCCTCGGGATGAAATGCCATGACCTCGACCCCAGACCTCGTGATCCGCGGCGGCACCATCGCTGACGGCAAGGGCGGCGACCTCTATGAAGCCGATGTCGCGATCACAGGCGGCAAGATCACCGGCGTCGGCAAGGTCTCGGCGAAGGGCAAGGAAGAGATCGACGCCCGCGGCAAGCTGGTGGCGCCCGGCTTCGTCGACGTCCACACCCATTACGACGGCCAGGTGACCTGGAGCCATGACATCACGCCGTCGTCGCAGAACGGCGTCACCACCGCGATCATGGGCAATTGCGGCGTCGGCTTCGCGCCGTGCCGGCCGAGCGACCACACCAGGCTGATCCAGCTGATGGAAGGCGTCGAGGACATTCCGGAGCCGGTGCTCTCCGCCGGCATTCCCTGGGCGTGGGAGAGCTTCCCCGACTACATGGAGTGGCTGTCGAAGCGCAATTTCGACATGGACATCGGCGCGCAGCTGCCGCATGCGGCGCTGCGGGTCTATGTGATGGGCGAGCGCGGCGCACGCCGCGATCCCGCAACGGCCGAGGACAACAAGGCGATGGCGGCGCTCGCCGGCGACGCCGTGCGTGCGGGCGCGCTGGGCTTCTCGACCTCGCGCACGCTCAATCACCGCACCTCGACCGGCGACTACACGCCGACGCTGAAAGCCGGCGAGGATGAACTGACCGCGATCGCCGGCGCGATGCACGGCGTCGGCCGCAGCGTGCTGCAATTCGTGCTCGACCAGAGCACCGTGCACGAAGACCTGCCGATGATGCTGCGGGTCGCGGAGAACACAAGGTGCCCGATCTCGTTCTCCGTCGCCCAGGCTGACAAGGCGCCGCGGCGCTGGCGGCAGACCATGGACACCATCAATGAAGCCGCCACCCGCGGCCTGTCGATCACGACCCAGATCGCGGCGCGGCCGGTCGGGCTGCTGCTCGGGCTCGAATTGTCGCGCAACCCGTTCCAGACCCATCCGAGCTATCGCGAGATCGCCAAATTGCCGCTGGCCGAGCGGCTCGCGCAGCTGCGCCGGCCCGAGGTGCGCGCGGCGATCCTGAGCGAGAGCGCAACGGCGACCGACGATCCGCTGTTCTTCCGGCCGAACTACGACAAGATGTACCTCCTGGGCAATCCGCCGGACTATGAGCAGCCGCCGGAGAACGCGCTCGGCCCGCAGGCGCGGCGCCAGGGCCGGCAGCCGGAAGAGCTCGCCTATGACGCGATGCTGACCGACGAGGGCCGCGGCATGCTCTATGTGCCGTTCCTGAATTACGCCGACGGCAATCTCGACGCCGTGCATGAGATGCTGCGCGAGCCGAGCGCCGTGCCGGGCCTGTCCGACGGCGGCGCGCATTGCGGCATCATCTGCGATGCCAGCTTCCCGACCTATCTCTTGACGCACTGGACGCGCGACCGCAGCCGCGGCGAGAAGCTCTCGATCCCGTTCGTCGTCGCGGCACAGTCGCGCAAGACCGCGCTGTCGGTCGGCCTGCATGATCGCGGCGTGATCGCTCCTGGCTTCAAGGCCGACGTTAACGTGATCGATTATGACCGGCTGCATTTGCATCCGCCGAAGGTGCATTACGACCTGCCGGTCGGCGGCCGCCGCCTGCTGCAGCAGGTTGACGGCTATGACGCCACCATCGTGTCGGGCATCGTGACCCAGCGCGAGGGCAAGGCCACCGGCGGACGCCCGGGCAGACTGGTGCGCGGCGCGCAGGGGATGAATTGAGAGACGCAGCGATCGGCGCGTAGCCCGGATGCAGCGAAGCGCAATCCGGGACAGGCCCATCCGCGGATAGTGAACTGCACCCCTGATGTGAGACACGATAATCAGGGACAGGTGCCGAGCGCCTGAGGCGGCTGGGCCGGTTGATGGGTTACGGGCGCGATGCGGGGCTGCTGCGCAGCAGCCCCGCATCGCGGTAAACTTGCTTCGAACTCGGCTGGCGGCCGATAAGCCAGGGCCGAGTGTAGCCGTTGGCGATTGTACACGTCCTCGATGAAGGCGCCGATTGCATTTCTGGCATGCTGCGCATCGCGGTAAGTCTGGCCGTTGACCTCCTCCTGTTTGAGGGTCTTCATGAAGCTCTCCGCCTTGGCATTGTCGTAGGGATTGCCGACCCGGCTCATGCTCGGGGCAATGTCGTGCCGCTGAAGTAGGTCGGTGTAGTCGCCGCAGGCGTACTGGATGCCGCGATCGGAGTGGTGGATCAGGCTGCCGGGCGTCGGCTGGCGCACCGCCAACGCCATGGAGAGCGCTGTAACCGCCAGACGCGCCTCCAGGTGCGTTTCCAGAGCCCAGCCGATCACGCGCCGGCTGAAGGCATCGAGCATGATGGCGAGATAGGCGAACTCCTCCTGCAGACGGATGTAGGTGATGTCCGCCACCCAGAGCTGGTCGAGGCCGCTCGGCACCATGCCGCGGGCGAGGTTCGGTACCACGCGCCAGGGGTGGCGCGTGTCTGTCGTCACAGGCACGAACGGCCGCTGCCGCAAGCACAACAGATTGTCTTCTCGCATCAGGCGCAGCACGCGTTTGCCGTTCACCGCCAAGCCTTCACGGCGTAACTGGGCGGCGATCCGGCGATAGCCGTAATGCCGATAGGCAAGCGCCAGCCGCTGGATCGCGTCCCGCACGCCGGTTTCTTCGGCACGTGGGGCGGAAGCCGCCCAGTGCCGGTAATAGCTGGCCCGACTGACGCCAGCCAGCACGCACATCCGCTCGATCGTCAGCTCGCCTTGCCGCGGGGGCATCGTCATCGCCT
>NZ_JADFUD010000042.1:0-67698 GCF_054820065.1 Bradyrhizobium sp. UFLA06-06 | reverse complement strand
GGAAAGGCGCCCGGCGCCACCGATAGTTCCGTGACCGCTACTCCACCGCAAAGTTATCTTTTGCGTTCAGGGAGCCACGCCCGCCCCTTGCGGCGTTCCCCTGTCCGTCTCTTGCTTCTCGCCGCTCTCAAGAACGCCAGCCCGCAACCACAGCCCGATGAGCTGCAAGATGCGAGGATCGGCAATCCTGTGTGCCACCATCCGCAACAGCCACTCGTGGTCAACCGAGTCGAAGAAGCTGCGTATGTCGGCATCGAGCACCCAGTTCACATGCTGGCTCATGATCGCCGTATGCAGAGCATCAAGCGCCATATGAGGATTCCGCCCCGGCCGGAAGCCGTAGGAGAACCCGAGGAAGTCGGCCTCGTAGACGGCGCTCAACACCTCAGCTACCGCGCTTTGGACAATCTTGTCCTCTAGCGCCGGCACACCGAGAGGCCGCTTACCGCCATCGGCTTTGGGGATGTAGACGCGCCGCACCGGCTGTGGCCGGTAGCGACCGGTGTGGACTCGTCCGCAGAGGTCACGGAGGTTATCCGTCAACTCCTCTTCGTACTTCGCCACCGTCACCCCATCGACCCCCGCGCTGGCCTGCCGCTTTTGTCGTCGAAACGCCCGAAGAAGAGCGTCTTCGTCGACGTGGTGCAGCAGGGCCGTGAACCGGGTTTGGGCAGCTTGCTTGGCTGCCGCGTTCACCCGCTTGAGGTTCGGCGGCAAGGTAACCCGGCTCTGTGTCCGGACCCTGGCCTCCTCGCGCAGGCTCCCCTCGGGCTGGTCCCTTCCCTCCATGCGTCTCGTTGCCTTCGACGACTTCACAGGTAGTATGGACCAGTCCGACTCCCGACCTCAGCTCGGACAGCGGCTCTGGCAGTGCCTTGCCGCTGTCCCCCGCTGGAGACCAATCCAGCAGACCCGGTCGGGCCTCTCATGTTCCGATGGTTGCCTTCCATGCGTGATGCGGCCATCGACCCCGACGGAGCGGCATCGTCTCGCCTATCGACGATGCTCGTGCTGCCTTCGTGTTTAGGGAACACACTCGGCCTCCGCGAACTTCCACCTTTCGAGGCTCATTCCCGCACCCCGCATGACTCCTGTCTACACTTCGGACCCCGCGTTACCGCGACGCCCGCAAGACTCGGTCCCGGCTTGCCTGCTTGGGCTTTGGCCGGATGGGACTTGCACCCACAAGCAATCATCAGCTTGGCATGACGTACTCCCCAGTGATGGTGTAGCTCGGTAGAGCAAAGCCGCCTGCACGCGCGCCCCCAAACAGCGCCGTAGCGGGCGGGCGGCTTTGCGGTGGTCATCGATGATTCGTCGGTAGGGTCGGGTTGCTGACACCAACCTGATTCGAGGAACCACCGATGACCGACGAGATGATGAACCTTCGCACCCTCGTGGAGAAGAGCCCTGATGCGGATCTGTTACGCGAGATGATCGGCTTCGCCGCCCAGCGGCTGATGGAGCTGGAGGTCGAAAGCCAGACCGGGGCGGCCTACGGCGAGAAGAATCCTGAGCGTCTGGCCCAACGGAACGGCTATCGCGACCGGGTCTGGGAGACCCGCGCCGGCGCGGTCGAGCTGCGTATCCCGAAGCTGCGCAAGGGCTCCTACTTTCCGGGCTTCCTGGAGCCGCGCCGCATGGCCGAGAAGGCGCTCACCGCCGTGGTACAGGAGGCCTACGTGCACGGCGTTTCGACCCGCTCAGTGGACGATCTGGTGCAGGCGATGGGCATGACCGGCATCTCCAAGAGCCAGGTGAGCCGGTTGTGCGCGGAGATCGACGACAAGGTGAAGGCCTTCCTCGGCCGCCCGATCGAGGGCGACTGGCCGTATCTGTGGATCGACGCCACCTACGTGAAGGTGCGCCAGCAGGGCCGCATCGTCTCGGTCGCGGTGATTGTCGCGGTCGGCGTCAACAGTGACGGCCGGCGCGAAGTGCTCGGCATGGACATTGGTCCCTCCGAAGCCGAGACGTTCTGGACCGCATTCCTGCGCAAGCTCGCCCGCCGCGGCCTGCGCGGCGTCAAGCTGGTCGTCTCCGACGCCCACGAGGGCATCAAGGCGACCGTAGCCAAGGTGCTCAACGCCAGCTGGCAGCGCTGCCGCGTCCACTTCATGCGCAACGCGCTGGCCCATGCCGGCAAGAGCGGGCGGCGTGTCGTCTCCGCCTTCATCGCCACCGCGTTTGCCCAGGATGATGCCGAGACCGCACGAGCGCAGTGGCGAAAGGTCGCCGACCAGCTCCGCCCCAAGCTGCCCAAGCTTGCCGGCTTCCTCGACGCAGCGGAGCCTGATGTGCTCGCCTACATGACGTTCCCGCCCCAGCATCGGACCAAGCTGCACTCGACCAACCCGATCGAGCGCCTCAACGGCGAGATCAAGCGGCGGACCGAGGTGGTCGGCATCTTCCCCAACGAAGACGCGATCGTTCGCCTCGTCGGCGCGATCCTGCTTGAGCAGAACGATGAATGGGCCGTCCAGCGGGCCCGCTACATGACGCTGGAAACCATCGCGCCGTTGAGCGATGATCCCACCGTCAGCCTTCCGGCAATCGCCAGCTGACCTGTCCGGCCCATGCCGGCGAACGCGGTGTCCCACCGCGAGTTACACCACGCTACGGGACACGATCTCGGTCTGGCACGACGCATGATCCTAATCCTGGTTCAAACAAGGGCGACAGCCGCAAGCCAGCGACGACTTCGTCGGCGCCGCTGCGATCTTTTATCGCTTGAGCACGCTCTCGATTGTATTGAAATAGGACCCTGCAAGCCGTTGAAGAAAGGTGGTCTTTAGGATCATGATTCACCGGTCCGGGCGGCAGCGGAGTTGTGCCTAGGAACGGGCAGTTATTCAGGTCGCGGGGTCGCAAGAAACCATCTGCTGGCGCAATCACAAAGGAAGAATTGGCAACGCTGACCGGCGCTTTTGGCCGGGTATTATGCGCAGTTGGCGCCGGAGAAGCTTTCGCCGGCGATCTTTGCCGCGGCGCGCGCCTCAGGCCCGCCGCCCATTCGATCATTGCCTTATGTGATAGGTCGGTCAGTCATCGCGTTGTCCTTGAAAAATTGGCGCCCATAGCGCGACGATCTGTGAAAGAACTCGTATTGCCTCATGAGTGGGTGCTCCCGCACGTGCGTCATTGCCTCACGTAATTTGCTCGCGGGCAGAAGGGAGGAGGAGGCCGGCCGTGGAGCTGGCCGGCATTGCGCACCGGCCGGTCTCCTCCGGCGCGGCATTCTCGTTACTAGGCGTTGCAACGTTGTCAGCTCGTGCTGTCTTGCCGGCCCAGGAGCGCGTTCGCCTGCTCGCTTCGCCAGTATTTGAGGCGACGCTGAAGCGTTCGCAGAAGCTTGTCAGAATAGGCCTCTGGGATATTCTGCCTGCAGTTTGAACAGAAGCTCGCTGCCCGTCCGCCATGGTTCGAACCATGTTCGTAGTTCGACGGTTACACAAGCGAATGGTCGGGCCGGCGCCGTCCTCTCTTCGCTTTCATGATCGGACTGTCTGTCGGCCATGTCCGGCCGTCTTTCCAGGCCACGAGTTGAGGCGCCTGCTCCACCGGCGGATGTCGCCGTAAGCGAGAAAGGCGTCGCCAGTTGCATCGCGCGGTCCGTGACTTGAGGGCGGTCGTTACGCCTCACTGAAACGCCGCTCCCCCTCACCGAGGCGCGGGGCACCAAGCACAATTTTGTCAGATCCGGTATCTGTGTCAGCCGCCATGACCCATTGACACACCTCTCGTCTCTTCTACCAGAGCATCGAGCATTGCACGCTCGTTCTTCACTAGATGAATTTTTTCGTGCATCCGCAAACGGGCCGCGCCCGCCGGCCCAATTGGCGAACGGATCAACGAATATCGAAGCCGCGGACCTCGCAGTGCAGACACGAGCGCGCATGTGTTGGCAAAGATACATGGCACGATGTGCCAAGTTCCAAGGACTCCGCCACCGCGCACGCTGATCTTCCGATGTATAAACCGCGACCGGTTGACCGGGCGTTGGTGTCCCAAACTAAGGCTCTTCCTGCAGAAATAAGAGCGCTCCCACCGCAGAACGCCGAGCGCGTGGCAATATTGCGAATGGCGCGCGATTGAGAAGAAAGCAGCCTATTGTTATGACGTCGAATTGCTTTAAGACCTACGCTTCCTAACTGGCGTCGGCACAATAACAAGTGTTGGATTTCGGTGGCAACGCCAGCTCGCGAATCTTACCGGGCGCAATCGCGACGCTACCACCTAGTTTGGCATCCCGAATAACGCATCTCATTTCTAAAAGGCCTCCGGCGAGGCATGCCGAAGGCCTTCTTGGAGGTGACACTTTAACCTACAGAGCCGTTTCTTTTCTCCTTCCCCTAGATTGAAAGAGACTCACCAGTTGCGCTGAGCATGGAGCAGCATCGTAAGGCTGTTTTGGTTCTTCAGCTCATACGCAGCTCCCGGCTTTGCAATACCCGACTGCAGTGGCAGCGTCACGGTGCTCCCGCTCGCATACTTCTGATCCAGCATCATGTAATTGAGATCGGCCAAGAAGGTCAGGTTTTTGACTGGAGTCCAAGAGGTATATGTCCCGACACTCGCATAGTTGAAGTCGGGGTTACAGCCAGCTAACCCGGTCGACAACGTGAGTCCTGAGACCACCGCACTGCAGATATAACCCTTGGCTGTACTGTTATAGCGAACAGCCCCCAACCCACCGTAAAGGCTGGTGGCCCAGTGCGGATCCCAGTTGTGGGTGTAGCCGCCGTTAAAGCCGAATGTCGTGGTCAACTCCTGGCCGGAGCCGGTCACGAACACGGAGTCAGAGAGACCAGCAAGTCCGACACTCTGGTAAGCACCCGCCAAACTCGTACCGCCGTACATCGCGATGACGCTGGCGAAATAACTATTGAAGGCATAACGGCTTGCCCCTTTCGTATATACGCCCTGGATATTAATCGTGTCACCCGGTCCGGTCGGGATATTCTTAATTGACAATGCCAGCTGACCAGCCCAGCCCCATTTGTCGTCTGGATGGCCGGTGACCTCAGTTGCGCCATAGTAGGCCGCGTGGTTATCGTGGGCAGCAACCGACGCCTGGAAGAGGCCCCAAGGCTGGTCAACTCGAAGCATGGCAACGAGGTCCGGAGCGCGCGTTCCACCAATGTCATTGGCACCGTACGCACCAAAGGCGAGACCTGCGGGTGTCGCGGCACTCACGTTCCAGATGTTGCTTGTGTAGTTGGCGACTTGATCCTGAGCCGAGAAGGAGGCCGTGATGCCCTGGCCAAAATCTGCGGT
This sequence comes from Bradyrhizobium sp. UFLA06-06, assembly GCF_054820065.1. Lineage (NCBI taxonomy): Bacteria > Pseudomonadati > Pseudomonadota > Alphaproteobacteria > Hyphomicrobiales > Nitrobacteraceae > Bradyrhizobium > Bradyrhizobium sp. UFLA06-06. The sequence continues at coordinate 62,421 of NZ_JADFUD010000042.1, read as the reverse complement.
ATAGGTGAGCTGGTTCACGCGCTCCCACCCGCCGCTGCCCGGCAGGTCGTACCAGTTGCCCGGAAAATCGGCCCAGGGCGAGGAGAACTGCGACTGTGCATGACCGATTGTGAAACCAGCGAATTGGATAAAGGCGTCATAGGTACCTAGTACACCGCCAGCGACGGCGCCCGGATTGGCGTTGTTTGGCGCCTGAACACCGCCGAGCGACGAGTAAACGGTCGATCCGTTTCCTGCCCCGCTGTAGCCCGCATCAGTCCACTTGAACACGCCTTGGAAGTAGGTCCGCACTACGCCATATTCAGTGGCAGTGCGCGTATCGATGTTTAGAGATCCACGTGAATGGGCCGTATAGGTGTTGCTGAGTCGGTTTTGCGCGCCCCCCAAACCACTGTCGGCGGGATAAGCGTAATAGTTCGTGCGCAAACCGGCCTCAACACGCACATAGCCACTAAGCTTGATGCAAGTGTCAGTGCCCGGGATGTAGTAAAATCCGGCACCATAGAGCGAGCAGACCTTTACGTACTCGATGGGCTTCGCTTTCACAGGAAGATCGGCGGCCTGTGCTACGACGCTCGCGAACATTGCCGCCGAACCGAGGACAAGACTCTTCGTCACTTTCATGGACAAACCTCCAAGTTGGAAAATCACTTCCGTCCTTCCAAGAAATCGCCGTCACGAGCCTCGCTTGGGGGAAGGCGCTTGAAGCAATGACTTCGAGGGGGCGCGCGCACCCATCTTGCGACACAGCTCTACCGACTTATGTCGCCGCAGATATCCTCGAGATTGCCTAGAAACACGCGGCGCTAGCCGTGCGGACGCCAAGTCACCCGATACGCGAGGCCAAGCAGCGCACAACGTCCCGCCCCCCTCTTTGAGTAAATGCTAACAGGCCCATGAAGCCGACATTTTCCAATGTCGGGCCCCTCGTCGCCGAAATTCTGCTTCGTATTCGACCATTCGCAGTTTTCATGCGATCGGCCATCAGGTCGACGTGGCTCTGCATGAGCAGATCACGAGCGGCGATTTTGAGAATTGATCGAAGCGGCACCACGCATCGATGCCAACACCGATGATGCCTTGTGACGCCTAGTTCAGCATCTTGCGGCGAGGGTTCAGATCACGTCATAGATAGGATCGACCAGACGTTCCATCGGAGCTCGCAGATAGACCTGAGAGCCGCAAGCACCAGCGCGGAAATCAGCGCTCAATAGACTCTTATGGAATTTGCACAAGACCACGCGCTAGCCGCCATCCGCTCGAACATCATCGCTCGGCGCCAATTGATCGAACGGCAGGATCTCTAATTCTTAGCGCAACCCGCGGACACGAACCGTCGTCCATCAGGCGACTTGGCAGCCCAGTCGATTGATAATTATCGGAACTTCGCGAGCCAGCTACTGTTTGTCAGGTTTCCGAAACTGTTTACAGCGATCGGTGGTAGTCGGCCCGCTAGCCTTCCGTGTAGCGCGCGAGACGTAGTTCTGTGTGCAGATGCAATACGGCAGCCGATGCCTTCTCGGTAGCGTCGAGCGAGGCGGAAAGTTCTTCGGCGCCCCACATCAGACCAGCAAGCCGGGGCGCACTCTCCTTGCAAGTGCCGAGGCCGAACACGGTAGCTGCAGATATAGGGCTTGGCCCGCTTCACGAGTGGCAAGATGCCAGCGCGTGGCACCCCAGTCTTGGGATCGATGTTCGCGGCATGGCGCGCGAAACCGCGCACGTGGGTTAATCGCAGGGCCCAGGATGCATGCCGATCGGATGGCAGAGTTGCCCAGACTACGGCGAGCTTCGTGGTGATGGTCGTGGCCTTGCGCCTCTCCATGAAGGAAACGAACTCGGCGAGCCGCCGGGCCTGATGCTGGTACTTGTATCCAAGCCCTTGGCGTATGCTCAGATCCTGCTCGAGTGCGGATCGCAGAGGGGTCATTGCACGCCTCCCGGCCACGGCAGGCTCAATGTGCGGAGTCTCTGGATATCCACCTTCACGTAGATGCGCGTGGTGTCATGGCTCTCGTGTCGCAGCAACTGGCCCATCTCTGACAAGGTCGCGCCGGATCGGAGAAGCTCGGTGGCAAGGCTGTGTCGGAAGATGTGCGCGCGGTGGTGGACGTAGCCACGGATGCCGGCGCGCTCCAGGGCGGCCTTGGCGATCATCGCAACCGCGCAACCGGATGCAAAGCCGACGTGAGGCGCCAGCGTGCGCAGAAACAACCGGCGCACGACGACGTCGGGCGGCTATCACGCAGGTAGGCGCATTGCGCCGCCTGAAAATGTTCCTGAATGCTGAGCCGTTGCCTCACGTAATTTGCTCCCCAGTGGGATGGGACTGCGGGGGCGATAATGAGGCAACTGAGCATGGCGACTCGAAGAGAACTGACGGCCGCTGTGGGGCAGCGCTACAGAGAGGCAAGCCGCACGGAGAAGGCGCGCATTCTCGACGAGTTTGTGATTGTGACGGGCTTCCATCGAAAGCATGCGATGCGCCTGCTCCGAGGCGGGGCAATCCCCGGTTCGGCGCACCCGTCGCCGGATTTACGAGGAAGCTGAACGAAATGCGCTGGAAGTTCTTTGGGAGGCCTCGGACCGGATTTGCGGCAAGAGACTGAAAGCGCTGTTGCCGCTCCTAATCGAGTCGATCGAACGGAACGGCCACATGGGCCTGGCGCCTGAAATCCGCGCGAAGCTGCTGGTGATGAGCGCGTCGACGATCGACCGGGCGCTGGGCAAGATCCGGCTGGGTGGGCGCCAGCGCCGTCGGCCGGTGGCGAGCGCATTGCGACGGAGCATCCCGGTGCGGACGTCCGCTGACTGGAAGGATCCGGCGCCGGGCTTTGTCGAAGCCGATCTGGTCGCCCACAGCGGCCCCTCGGCGCGCGGCAGTTTTATCCAGACGCTGGTGCTCACGGATATTGCGACCGGTTGGACGGAGTGTGCGCCGTTGCTGGTGCGCGAGCAAACTCTCCTGAGCACCGTGTTGACCGAACTTCGCCGACAGCTGCCGTTTTCGCTCCAGGGATCGATACCGACAATGATACCGTGTTCATAAACGAGACGCTGAAAGCGTATTGCGAGCAGGCGAACATTGTCTTCACGCGTTGCCGACCTTACCGCAAGAACGACCAGGCATTTGTCGAACAGAAGAACGGAGCCGTGGTCCGACGGATGGTTAGTTATCGGCGGTTTGAGGGGCTTGAGGCGGCTGCGTTGCTCGCAGAACTCTATCGCTCAGTGCGCCTGTTCGTGAACTTCTTCCAGCCGTCGTTCAAGCTGATCGGAAAACAGCGCGATGGCGCACGCGTCCGGAAATCTTATCGTGCGCCGACGACGCCGCATCAGCGGCTGGCAGCCGACCCACGAACCTCCGATGCGGTTCGAGCCCGACAGCAGGCAATCTGCATCAGCTTAGACCCGGTCGCGTTGCTGCGTGACATTCGGTCTGCGCAGCAACGTCTGGCCAACCTTGCCGATGCGAAGTCGGCGGGCGATTCGATTACTGCGGCCCCGCCGATCGACGCCAGCTTGCGAACGGCTTGGAAAGAGGGCGCATCTCGACCGACGGACCGGCCGATCCTCAAAGCGAAGCGAGGTCGTCGTCGCCCTGATCCGCTCGTTCAGGCGACCCCACAGCTGCAGCTGCAGGAGTGGTTCAAGGCCGAGCCGTGGCGAACCGGCGCCGAGCTCCTGACGAGGTTACAGGCAGAATATCCGGGCGCGTACCCGGACAAGCTGCTGCGAACGCTTCAGCGCCGCGCGGACAATGCCAGGCACGATCTGTTGGAAGTGCTGCTCATCGCGCTGGCGGCGACGCTGTGTGGGGCGGAGTCGTGCTCGGACATGGCGGACTTCGGACAATCGAAGGAGGAGCTGTTGCGGCTCTTCCTTCGCCTGGAGCATGGCATCCCGAGCCACGATACATTCAGCCGGTGTTTCGCCTGCTCAGACCGCAAGCCTTCGAGCTCGCATTCCGTCGCTTCATGGCAGCCTTTGCCAAGGCCAATGGCATCAAGCTTACCGGGGTGGTGGCCGTCGACGGCAAGGCCCTGCGCGGGGCCTACGAACGCGGCGGAAAGGCCACCCCGCTGCACCTGGTCAACGTCTTTGCGGTGGATGCCCGGATGGCCTTGGCTCAACAAAAGGCATCTGGTCGCAACGAGACGGCGGGTCCTTTGGAAGTGCTGGACCTTCTGTCGTTGGAAGGCTGCATCGTTACCGCCGATGCGCTGCATTGTACCCGCGCGTTTGCGGCTGCGGTGCGCGAGCGCGGCGGCGACTATGTTCTGGCGATCAAGGCCAATCGCGGGCGCTTGTTCACCGCGGTTACCCAACAGTTTGCCCGATCGGGCAAGCGCAGCGTCGCCGAGCAGATCGACCGTTCCACCCACGATCGGTGCGAAGTGCGACGCGCGAGCGTCATGCGCAATACAAATCTGGCTGGCCTCTACGGCTTTCCAGGTGCCGCTGCGGTCGGGCGCGTCACCTCGCGCAGGCGCCTGCGCGGCCAGCGCGCCGATGCGCCCGTCGTGCGCCACTATCTCCTGTCCAAATACCTCCCTCCCAAGCGGCTGCTCCACGTCACCCGCAGCCATTGGGGCATCGAGAACCGGCTCCATTGGGTGCTCGACGTCCATTTTGCCGAGGACGGCAACCGCTCGCGCTGCGACCATGCGCCCGAGAACCTCGCCATCCTGCGCAGGCTCGCCCTCAACATCCTGCGAACCCCACCCGGATCGCGCCTCCCTGCACCGCAAAATCAAGCGCGCCGGATGGGACAATGCCCTCCTCATGGCCGCCCTCAGCCATATGCGATAGCCCTGCGGTACGGCGGGCCGGTCGTTGCGCATCCCCGGCCAGCTCCACGACCGGCCTCCCCGTACCGACCGTCCGTCTTCTCGGCAGCAAAATAGATGAGGCAACGATCGCGTGTTCGGGAACATTCCTCCATGTGGCAATACGAAGTCTCACCTTGATCGCCGCCGCCCAAATTGGAATGCTGCGCGCAGAATGCTCGGCAGACAAACTATGCCGAGCCGATTACACGCCGCTCACGGTGAATCTTGCGGAAAACAAGCTTGTTCGGCATAGTTCGGCAGTCGGCATAAACCGCAAAGCTCAATGACGTCGATCCGCAAGCCTGGCTTGCTGACGTCTTCGCCCGCATCGCCGAAATACCGCAGACCAGGTTTCACGAGCTCCTGCCCCGGCAATGAAAGCGGGCCCGTTCCGGCGACCAATCGGCTCAACCAGCCTGAAAACTATCATTCGCTGGCCGTCGTCGCGCGCGCAAGCAGACGATCCGCGACCGCCGTCGGATGCTTACGAGGCTGCTCGCAGCGTGTCCCCATTAAACACTGGCTTCGGGAGGGACAACGTCGTGTGGTTTCAAGGGTCGTATGATAGACTAGACTGTCATCCCGATCATGATACCGATCGGGCAGAGGCTGTTGAAAATCCGCCGTCCGAACTCCGTTGAGTCTGCAAAATGTCCATCGCTGGGAGCTTCTCTCGGCCGAGTTACGGCCGTTACTGCGGCACCGGAAAGATCACAGCCCCTTGTTGTCCCAGCCGTTCAATTTCGTCAGCCGAGAAGCCGCCTTCGCGGAGAATATCCCGCCCGTGCGCGCCAAGCGTCGGCGCAGGGCCGCCCGGCTGCGGTTGGGTGGCGCTCCAGGTGGAAGGCACCTGCATCTGGCGAACGCGTCCTTCGACCGGATGCTCAACCGTCTTGAAGAAGCCGACGGCATTGAGGTGAGGATCACTAAGGATCGTTTCCAGCGTATGCATCGGCATAACCGGAATGTCGGCGCGCTCCAAGAGGTCGCGCCATTCCGGGGTCGTGCGGGAAAGGAAGATGCGGCCAACTTCTTCGTAGACGTCATTGATGTGTTTGTGGCGCGCAGCGTGGTTCGCAAAGCGCGGCTGCGCGAGAAACTCGGGCTGCCCGTTTCAAAGAAGCTCCGCCATTGCTTGTCGTTGTAGATCAACACGCAGATGTAGCCATCGCTGGTTTTGTATGGACGCCGGTATTTGGAAAGCAGGCGCGGATAGCCGCCATGATCGAGCGGCGGATCGTAGCTCAAGCCGCCGAGATGATCGCTGAGTACGAATTCGGTCATCGATTCGAACATCGGCACATCGATGCGCTGACCAAGGCCAGTGCGGACTTGATGCATCAGTCCGCCGAGGACGGCGTTGACCGCCATCAGTCCTACTGCGCGATCGGCCATAGCGATTGGCACGTATCGGGGCGTGCCGTCGCCAGCGGTGGCGATGAGCGTAGGAATTGTCGGTGCGCCCTGGATGAGATCATCATACGCGGGCTTTGCAGCATAGGGGCCGGACTGCCCGTACCCGAAAACGCCGACATACACGATCTTTGAATTGATCGCGGCAAACGCCTCATAGTCTAGCATTACAGTTGCAATTTTTGCCTGAGATGGGCTTTGCGCGCGGTGGCCTAATGAGCTCTGCGCCAGGACGACCATGCGAGGATGTGGGCGTGCGGGATGCGCCGCTGGGCAAGCTTCATGGCGATGCGGCGGATTTTCTGGATCGACCAGCGGATTAAGAACGATGCTTCGATCGAGGCCGCGGTCGCGTTTTTTTGGGCAATGGCCCGGTGTTGGCCCGATGACGGATGACGGCCATCATGGCGAAGGCAAGCATGACGAGTGAGACATGGCGATGCCAGCTATGCCAGGAGCGAGTTTCGTTGTGGTCGAGACCGAGCTCGTTCTTGGCGGTTTCGAAGCTGTCCTCGATGGCCCAGCGATGACCTTCCACCGACACCAGCTTCTGCATGGACGTGCCCTTGGGACACCAAGTGGAGAAGAAGGCCAAGCTGCCGTCGGTGATGTTGCTGCGGATCAGAAGACCTCGCGTCCATTCCCCGGCAAGATCGTCGTTGTATTCACTGGCGTCGAGATCGGCCAACTCAAGATAGGCCCAGTCGTGCCAGCGCGGACCTTTGGTCCCTTCGCTGGACGACAGGCGGCGCCAGGCCTTCTTGGGAAGGCTCTGCGCGATCGCGGAGGCGGTGCCGGCGACAGGCTGCGGCTTGCCCCAGAAACGAAACACGTGATTGGAGGCAACACCGAGAACATAGCCTTTGCCTGCCTTGCGCAGCAGCGCTTCGATCCCACCCGTGCCATACACGCTGTCCGCCGCCACGAACGAGAACGGCACCTTTGCGGCGATCGCGCGAGCGATCATTTGACGCGCCATCTTGGGCTTCGTCGCAAAGCCCGCATCGTTCGGTACATGCGCTGCCTTCAGGCGAGCGGGGTCGTTCGTCCATTCCTTTGGCAGATAGAGCGCCCGGTCGACGAAGGCATGGCCATGCCGCGACACATAGCAGGCGAACACTCCAATCTGGCAATTGGTGATCTTGCCGGCCGAGCCAGTGTACTGGCGTGCGACGCCGCACGAGGCCTTGCCCTGTTTCAAAAAGCCGGTCTCATCGATAACCAGCACCGCATCCTCATCGCCAGGCGTTTCCAGCGCGTACTCACGTACAATGTCGCGCAACGCGTCGGCATCCCACTGCCCCCGACCGAGGATCGCCTGCTGGCGCCACGGGCCTGGATCGCCAGCCGCTTCCGCCCGCATCCAACCCGTCTTGCGCGGCTCGTTGCCCAACAGTCCATCGAGAAACTGCCCCACCGAGGCCGCGACCCGCTCCTGCGTAAACAGCGGACGGATGCGTTGCTTGGTATCTCGCAACGACGAAGCCCACAGCGTCAGCGTATCTTCAACCGACGCACCACCAATCATCAGATCCCGAATCATGGTCGCCCATGGATTCAGAACCTGCATGAAAATGCAACTGTAATGCTAGTCCGAGCCGTGCCATCGTCTGGGGACGCACATTGTACACGACCGCATTGGCCCGCCGCGCGAGCCGCAGCAACGCGTCGCGACCCTCCGGCTTCTTCAGGTCGATGGCGATGCTGCGCTTGCCGCGATTGGTGTTGAGGAACATGCCGCTCATGCCCGGGCTGCGGCCCAGCCCGATCTGCCGGACAACATCGCCTTCGGGGCTTTCCACCTTGATAATGTTCGCGCCCATATCTGCGAGAATCTGCGTGGCGTAGGGCCCCAAGAGAACGGTCGTCAGGTCGAGAACTGTAATGCCGCCAAGTGGATCCATGAGGGCATCGTCCCGAGTTTATTCACATATCTGCTAATGATGGTCGGAGGCCGCGAATTCCGGAGCAAAAGCGAGCACGCCGAAACCACGCCAGGGCTTGCTTAGGGATTGCCTTCATTCGTTGGAATGACGGAGATGTCGCTCATGCTTATTGTTACGCTGAGGAGATCGCCGGGCCTCGGATGGCGCCCGAACGGAAAGCGCTCCTGCATCGTCAGCTGCTCTCCGTTGACGTCAAGCACGATCCGTGTCGCCCCACCGTAATAGTGTGCCTGAAGGACGCGGGCTTGATAGGATAGCCCAGCAGCGCCATCAGCCGACAGCTTGACGTGTTCCGGCCGAATCACCGCGGTCGCAGGCCCAACACTCCAATTTCCAACGAGACGCAGGCCACCCGTTGAGGTGAAAGTGCCATCAGTTCCTACCATTCCCTTGAGCAGAGAACACCAACCGATAAATTTCGCCACGAAGGAGGTCGATGGTGTTTCATATATCTCACCGGGTGTGCCGACTTGCTCGACCTGACCAGCGTTCATGACCACAATGCGATCTGACATCGTCAGCGCCTCTTCCTGGTCATGTGTTACGAACAGAGTAGTAACATTAATGCGCCGGATCACCTCACGCAGCTCCTCGCGCATGCGCACCCGCAACTGTACGTCCAAATTCGAGAACGGCTCGTCGAGAAGAAGCACTGCAGGCCGCATCGCCAGCGCACGCGCGAGCGCAATCCGTTGCTGCTGCCCGCCAGATAGCTGATTTGGAAGACGCTGGGCCAAGTGAGGTAGCTCGACAAGCCTGAGCATCTCCTCAACGCGCTTCTCGCGCTTTTCGCGCGGCCACCTCAAGTTTTCCAGACCAAATGCGATGTTTTCAGCAACTGTCATATGCGGAAACAAGGCGTAGCTCTGAAACACCATTCCAGTATCCCGCCGATAAGGCGGTTGATGAGTCATGTCGACGTTGTTGATACTTACGGTGCCGGAGGTCGGCTCTACAAATCCGGCGACCATGCGCAAAGTCGTCGTCTTGCCGCAGCCCGATGGGCCAAGCAAGCACATCAGTTCGCCACGACGGGCCTCCAAAGAAACATTCGCGACAGCAATCGTTTCACTGTAGTGCTTGGAAACGGAGCGTAATTCCACGACAAACTCGCCGGCGTCTCGGGCAGTGTTTTCACACTCTTTCGATAGAGGCAGCATCTCCACTCCTCGCTACGCTAGTCTTTCCGCGCCGATCAAGCGCTCGATCGCCAAGATAACGACCAGTGTCACCAAAATCATAATGGTCGACACGGCAGCAACGAGCGGATCATAGCTGGTATCGACATACGCAAAAATCTGTACAGGCAGGGTCACGTTACCGCCGTAGGTGAGAAACGCGGAAACAGTTACGTTTCCAAACGATGTCACAAAGGCGAAGATCGCAGCAGATAGCAAGCCAGGCAGAATGAGCGGCAGTGTGATACGCCGAATGACTTGGAAGGGCGTGGCCCGGAGGTTCATCGCCGCTTCTTCGAGCATACGGTCGTGCAGAGTAAGGCTCGCGAGAATCGTACGCACGACGTATGGCATGGCAATCACCAGATGCCCGAGCAGCAACGGATAGATCGTCTGCGTAAGATCCAGCGACGCAAAAAGCTGCAACAGTCCAATACCGAGTACGACGGCAGGGACAATCAATGGCGAGAAGGCAAGCCCTTGCAAGAATACCTTCCCTGGAAACGAAAATCGGTTGATTGCGAATGCGCCGGCAAAGCCAATCACGAGTGCGATGATGGCAACGAGCACGGCAACGTACGTGCTGGTCCAGAGCGCAGTCATGAATAGTTCATTGTCCCAAGCCGTTTGATACCAGCGCAGCGAAAAGCCGGTCGGCGGAAAATTCATAGTGTCGCTGCTGGTGAACGATGACACAATCACCAGAATCGCTGGCAGCGCGAGCATCACGTACACCAGCGCTCGAATAAACGAACCGGATACGGCCATCACATCGTCAATGCGATCAGAGCGCATGGCGTCCTCCTCTCATGACGAAACGTGATGCAGCTAAGGCATTGAGCGCTGCGGTGAATCCAAGGCCGCCCACGAAGAGCACGAATGCCATCGCCGCGCCGGACGGCCAGTTTAGTTCGGTCATGATGCGTTCGTAGATGAGGCTCCCAAGCATCGCGACGCGACCTCCGCCGATGAGACGAGGTGTGACGAATGCTGAAATCGACAGCACGAAGACAAGGTTGAAGCCAACCAGAATGCCAGGAAGCGCGAGTGGAACGACAACCTTCTGGAAAGTAACGAACCGGTTGGCTCGCAGATTTGCAGCCGCCTCTTCGAGCACTGGATGAATTTGAGTCACCACGCTCATAACAGACAAGATCATGAACGGAAGAAACTGCTGCACCAAAACGACTAGCACGGCAGGCCGCGAAAAGAGGAGAATTTTCGGAGAAGAGAAAATGCCAAGACTTACGAGAAGTGAATTGACCAATCCGTTACGGCCAAGAATGATCAACCAGCCGAATACAACGACCACGAGGCTGAGCGTGAGCGGCATGATGACGATAATCGTCCGCCACCGCCGCGCCAGTGACGGAAGGCGGGCGAGCGAATATCCAGTTGGGAAACCGATTAGCAGGCAGATTACGCTGACGACAAATCCGTCGACAAACGTCTCCAAAAGTACTGATGAGTAATAAGAATCCGAAAAGAAATGAAAATAGTGGCTCAGGGTGAAACCGCTTCCCTCGAGAAGGTGGTTACCAGCTAGAAAACTCGCCCGCAGCAATCCCAGCAACGGAACCACCAGAAAACCAGTGAGAAGCAAGACCATTGGGGCCAGCATCAGCACTAGGTTTAGGAGGCGGCGATTGAGCAGAGACTGCTTCACGATATACCCTTCATACTCTGTCGGTCCTATCAAACGTACACCGCGACGACGCGAAGCCTCAACGATCCGCGTAACACCAGGCACCACTAAGCGTCCCTCGAGACAAAGCGCGCAGCCGCCTAGATCCGGACTATCTTATTGAACCGTTCGATCCACTCGCTGCGTTTTGCCTGCAGCTGCTCCCAATCGATTTTCTTTTTTAGAGCATTACGCTCGGACGAGTTGAAGAGAAGATCTTTCCGAAGTTCTTCCGGCAAGTTGACGTCGGTCGATACACCGTACCGAAGCGCGCGTGGTACTGCGAGCATGCCGTCATCGGAGAGCAACTGCTCCGCATACGCGTAGGCGGCCTCCTGATACTTCGCGCCCTTGAGGATGTTGAAATAGTCTATCGACGCATAAATGCCTTTAGGTGGGACAACGGTTACGATGGGAACGCCCTTGGTGCGCAATTCGTGGGCCCGACCGTCCCAGAAAATACCCGCATAGACCTCCTCGTTTTGAAACATCTGTACTTCCGCAACGGTTGTCTGTGCGAGCGCGACAATGTTGGACTTGGCGGCCTCCAGCACCCTAAAGGCCGGTTCGGCATTCGAGAGTGAGCCGCCATTTTCCTCGGCCAGCCCCAGAATCATCAGCAGGCTGGTGCTGGTCGCCGGGGCCATAGTGACGACGCGGCCCGCCAGATCAGCGCGAGCAATATCCGAGTACGATGTAAGTGGCTGCTTGATGTATTTTGAATTGTACACCGGAATGACGGCTGCGACGCTGAATGGCACGCTGTAATCGCCGAATTCGCGGAATCCGGGAAGGATTCTTTTGACGTTGGGAACGTCTGACGCCTTGACCTCTTCGATGACGCCGGCCTTGATGAGCTCGGGCATGTAGGGGCTACTGGCCATGAATATGTCGAACGGAGGATTTTCCTTGTTCGCGTACAGCTTGATGATATCCGCCGATGTTCCGCCGACTATGACTTGAACTTTTAGCCCATACTTCTCTTCGAGCGGCGCGGTCACGCCCTTTTTGAGAGCTTCGTCGTAGATGCCGCCGTGTCCGTTCACACGCAACGTTATGCCGGCAAATTTTTTCGACTGAGCATGGACATAGGGTGCAGCCAGAGCACCGGCTGCAGCCGCTGTCGCGAATCTTAAGAGAGTCCTTCTTTTCATTTCCCCATCTCCTCTCTTTTCCCCGCAAAGATGACAGTCACCTATGTCTCGTCCGACCAAATAGCCACTGCGGCACGCTCGAGAATGTTTCCACACTCTTCCTCGGAGGATTGCGATTGGCACATCGAAGCGCCACGCCTCGCTAGCGGTCGCCGCTCAGCCGCCCGAGCAAGAATCAGGCCGCGCACTGTGTGCGCAGACATTCGAGCTCCAGACCCATGAACTGCAGAAATGGAGCATTAGCCCAGGGAAATGATGCCAGCTCGCCGGTAAGACGAGACTGCGGCGATCGAAATTCTGGCGGCCTGAACTCGTCCTCAATAGGCACCTCAAACCTGGCTAGCAGCATCAGCCTTGTGGTTTTGCTCGATTGGCGCACCGATAACAGCCGTGTACTCGCGCGATGGACAGTCAGCGATACGTCCATGACGCAGCGAAGAGCCCCTACGATTCCTTCAGCGCATCTCACACCGAACGTTGGTCAACTAACGAGTCCATCCCTTGCGCATATTACCGGCACCGCAAATTTGAATTTAACCGATATGTTCGCTGGAACAGCAGAAATCTGGTGCCAATCGGCAGAATGTGAGGTTTTTCGTCATTTAGTCCTGCTGTCGCCTTTGCTCAAGCGCCGGCTCGCGGTCCTCTCAGTGCCGAATGCCGATACTCCCAATCGAGCCGATGCTCCTCCTTTTCCAGCAACCGTTCCAACGTGCCGAAATCATCCTCGATGATGGATTGATTAGAATGACCGCCAGCGCTCGGGCAGCGACAGAACGATGCGAGCGGACGACCCACCCGCTTCGGCGTTTCTGATGAACACTGCATTGGTGTTTCCGAAACCGCGCTCTGCCGAGGACTTTGCCATTGCGGCGAGAACATGGCATTTTCCGGACCGAGGCTGAACGGTAGCGTGACACTCCGCTCGATCGGACTCCAGCGAAGCTGGACACGGCGAACCCCTTTCACGAGCTCCTTGAAGGTCGAATTTCCGATCAGCACGACAATGATCAAGCAGGACGGCAAGATCGCTCGCCCCTACCCCATTGGGCAAAACTTGCGTAATGCGAACATCTCATCGGCGGCTTGATCGAATGTGGAGGGCCTTCTCGCCCACTTCGACAACTGCGTCTGGAGCAGGCGCTACGAGCGGCAGCGGCGGTCGAATCGCCGGTGCCGGCGGCAGCGGGACGGCCGCCGGAAGAAGCAGAACATCAACAGCTGCAAATTTTCTCGCTTGGCTACTTCACAAACAACTTGCGAGGCGTCGAGGTCAAGGGCTCGTGGCCGTTTTCAGTGACAGCAAAGGGTTGCGTAATGCAGACGCTCTTGTCATCCAGCCAGAGGGCAGCCATCATGTGGAAGCACATTCCCGGCTGAAGGACTGTGTTATCTCCTTTGCGTAAACTTGCCGTCCGCTCCGCTGAGGCGGGCGGATAGCCTATTCCTTGCGGATAACCGAGCCTCGCCTCCTTCTCATATCCATGACGCGCGAGCGCCTGCGCGTAGGCGGCCTGGACCTCGGAGCAGGTGCGACCCGGACGGACACTTTCAAGTCCCACATTCAAAGCTTCGATCGCGACCTCCGAAAATTTCTGGTAGGCTGGGTTCGGTTTCCCGACCACAACCGTGCGGGCGAGATTGACCTGGTAACGCAGCCGAACTCCGTGAACTTCCATATAGACTGTCGTTGACGCCGGCAGCGGCTCGTCGGTCCACTGGGGGTGTGGCGCTAGAGCGCGTTCGCCAACGCCAAAAAACAGGCACGAGCTATCATAGCTTCCCCCGAACTCCGGCGTGCCCGATATCTGTTGGTGATAAATGGCAGCTGCGATATCGCATTCACGCACGCCTGGTTCGATCGTATCGACGGCCCGCTTAATCATCGCGTCGGCGATGCGACCGGATTGGCGCATGCAAACGAGTTCGGCCGGGCTCTTCACAATGCGGATCCAATTGACCAGCAGGTCGGCGTCCACAAACTCAGCAAGCGGCAGGGCTCGGACAAGATCACTATGAGCGCGCGCGGAATAATAGTAGCCTCCCATCTCCACGCCGATTTTTGCCTTTTCACCACCGAGCTTCTTTACGATGTCGGCCACGATGTCGTACGCCGATAAACCAGTATGTGAATTTACATACTCATCCGGATAGGTTCTGATGTTATCGTCAGCAAGATACGTGCCCATGACTGCTTGGGGCCGTTCCATGAACCGCGCGAACCAGATCGGTTCCTCGTGATTGAGCGCCACGATGACCATTTGTGGGGTATAGAACGAGAGGCTGTCGTACCCGGTTAGATAATTTTGGTTGGGGGGCTCCGAGAGGAGAAGAATATCGATGCCTCGCTTGGCCATCTCTTTTTTCACGGCCCCTAGACGTGCGGCGAATTCGGCTCGTTCAAAATGCAGTTTCTTTTTCATATTGGTTGATCTCCAGGTATTGACTGACTGAATTCATCGCCGCAGACATCGCACGATCCCTCGCGCGACGATTTTCGTCTCATGGGACATTTTCGTCTCATTGGACGGAGTAGCGTGGCACGCGCCTGGGCTGAACGTCTATGCAGCAACCCTTCTGCTGCGAGTGGCCCTGCCACGGCAAACGTTTGTTCAAGAACGGGAAATTACCCAGCAGCTTTCTCTTCAAGCAATTGTCGATTCTTTCGCTAGCTCGTCCATGATTTGTTTGGTCGCTCGATACGCCAGATCAACGATCTCGTCTATTTCAGATTCGGATACAACGAGCGGCGGGGCAAAACCAAGGATGTCTCCATGCGGCATTGCTCGGACAATAAGTCCGCGATCACGAGCAGCCTTCGAGATGCGGGCGCCCACCTTGACCTGCGGATCAAATCGCCGCTTCATCTGACGATCAGCCACGAACTCGACCGCGCCGAGTAAGCCTACTCCCCTCACCTCTCCGACGATCTCCAGCTGTGCGAACCGTTCCTTAAGTCGCTTTTGGAAGTGCGAGCCGACGATTCTCGCGTGGTCGCTCAGTCGCTCCTTCTCAACAATATCGAGGACAGCGTTGGCAGCAGCGGCCGCAATCGGATGGCCAGAATAGGTATACCCGTGTGAAAACGCGCCGACCCGATCGGCGGCCTCCTCCATCACCCTGTAAACTCTTTCGCCAACGATGGCTCCCGAGAGGGGCATGTAGCCGGATGTCAGCCCTTTGGCTACCGTGACCAGGTCAGGCTCGATCCCGTAGAGCGTGCTTCCGAAGTCAGCTCCGGTTCGACCGAATCCGCAAATGACCTCGTCCGCGATCAGAAGAATGTCGTACCGACTGAGCACGGCCTGAATTTCGCGCCAGTATCCGGTAGGCGGCGGTGTGATACCCCCCGTACCCAGCACAGGTTCGGCGATGAATGCGCCAATCGTTTCGGGCCCCTCTCGCACGATCAGCGCTTCGAGTTCAGCTGCACGCCGACGAGAAAAGGCCTCCTCGGTTTCCCCTGGCTCAGCCCCCCAATAATGATGTGGTGTGCCGGTGTGCAGAATGCCCGGAAAGGGAAGATCCATGTGATCGTGGTAGAAAGACATGCCGGTCATCGAACCGGAAATCACTGAACAGCCGTGATAGCCGCGCTCGCGCGAGATAATCTTCTTCTTCTTAGGTTGCCCGCGGAGATTGTTATAATACCAGACGAGCTTTGCTTGGGTCTCGTTGGCATCCGATCCGGACAGCCCAAAGAATACCTTGCTGGGCTTGCCCGGCGCCATACGTACGAGACGATCCGAGAGGGTCGCCAGCTCCTCGCTCGTGTGGGCCGCGTACGTGTGGTAGTACGCCAACTTGTAAGCCTGCCGCGCGATGGCCTCAGCCACCTCGGTACGACCGTAACCGATGTTTACACAATACAGACCAGCAAAACCATCGATGTAACTGCGCTCCTTTGCATCTTTGATCCGAATGCCGTTGCCGCCCATGACGATCGTGGGATCACCGATCTTACCACTCGCGAAATCCTTCAGCTGAGTAAAGGGATGCAGAACACTCGAGCGGTCTCGTTCAGCGATGGTCGCGATATCATTCATGCCAGTTCTCCTAAGCCACCAAATCGCCGAAGCAAACGTATTTCAGTTCCATATATTCCGCTAAGCCGTGTCTCGAGCCCTCGCGACCAAGCCCGGATTGTTTCCAGCCTCCAAACGGAATGGGCGGCCCCGTGAATGACGCCGTATTGATGCCGAGCATGCCACACTCGATTTGCTCGGAAAGTCGAAGCGCTCGACGTAGGTTGTCCGTGTAGACATATCCGGCCAGCCCCATTTCGTTAGCATTGGCGCGGGCGACGACTTCTTCTTCAGAATCGAATGGAGTGACAGCAGCCACCGGTCCAAACGTTTCCTCGCGCGCAATGAGCATGTCTTCAGTGACATCACAAAGCAGAGCCGGAGGAACGAAGTTTGGACCGAAATCAGCGCCTTGATCAGCGGAAAAACGTCGCGCCCCTTTCTTAACCGCATCATCGATTTGGGCTCTGCACTTGTTGGCGACGGACAATCTGGTCATTGGGCCGATATCCGTTTCAGGCTCTAGACCGTGACCAACTTTGAGCCTGGCCATTGCCGCAGCAAATCCTTCGACGAAGGCGTCGTAGATGCCTCTTTGGACGTAGATGCGGTTAGCAGCCAGGCAATCCTGCCCCGAGGTTGCAAATTTCGCCGCCATTGCCCCGTCCACAGCCTTCTCAAGTTTGACGTCGTCAAAGACGAGGAAAGGGGCATGCCCCCCGAGTTCGAGCGACACCTTCTTTACTGTGGCGGCCGCCCCTTGCAGAAGCAGACGCCCAACTTGCGTAGAGCCCGTGAACGAAAGAGCTCGTATTCTTGGATCGCGCAATAGAGGCGCCGAAAGCTCGACCGGATCACCGACTATCACTTGAAACACCCCCCGCGGGACCCCGGCCTCTTCAGCCAATCTAGCCACGGCAAGAGCAGAGAGTGGCGTCTCGGGAGCCGGCTTCACAATAATCGGGCAACCGGCTGCAAGAGCGGCTCCCGCCTTTCGTGTCATCATGGCGACTGGAAAGTTCCACGGAGTGATGGCCGCCGCGACACCTATTGGCTGCATTCGGACTTGAAGCAGACTTCCAGGTTTGTGGCTGGGGATCGTCTCTCCATATGCGCGCTCCCCCTCTGCAGCGAACCACTCAAGAAATCCAGCACCGTACACAATTTCATGACGCGCCTCAGCGAGCGGCTTGCCTTGCTCGCTCGTCACCAGGATAGCGAGTTCTTCCGAATGGTCGCGCATCAATGACGCCCAGGCCCTAAGAATCGCCCCGCGCCGGCCTGGCAATAGCTCTCTCCAGCCTTGAAACGATCGCTCAGCTGCCGTAATCGCCAGATTCATTTCCGCGGCACCGCAACGAGCAACATCCGCGATCACTTCCCCAGTAGCAGGATCGACCACAACGTCCTTTTGCTCGCTCGCAATCCAGCGGCCGTCGATGAGCGCGGTCCCGGCTAAAAAATCGTGACGACGCAGACTTTGCAGGTACTCGCTAGCAAGACCAACCAAACGTGGACTTTTGCGTCGAACAGTTTGACGGTCCATTTGAAAGTCCCACGCGGTCATTTGTTGAAATTTCCCCTACATTCAGGATACTGCTTCGCAATGATATTTGCGTCGCATTTTTCCTGCCGCTTAGAGGTTTTCCTGCATCACGCAGGCTTTTTGCGACGGAAATCACCTCAAGGCTGAAAGCCAACATGCAATATGATCGGTTAGACGCCCGGATCCTCGAGATCGTGCAAAAGAACAATCGCCTCACTTCCGAGGTGATCGGCGAACGTACCGGGCTATCAGCTACGGCGTGCCAACGACGACTGAAAAGGCTCCGTTCGGAAGGCATCATCGAGGCCGATGTCTCAATCGTCTCGGCGAAAGCCGTAGGACGACCTATTCAAATGCTTGTGCTGGTGAGCTTGGAGCGCGAACGTTCAGACATAATCGACAGGTTCAAGAAGGCCATCAAATCGTCGGCTGAAGTCGTCAATGGATTTTACGTAACCGGCGACGCCGATTTTGTTCTCTACGTTACTGCGCGTACCATGGAAGATTACGAGCAGTTCACCCGGCGATTTTTCTATGAGAACTCAGACATTAAGGCGATCAAGACGATGGTCATAATGGACCGCGTAAAAGCTGGATTTGTCGTACCGATCGAGACTCCGTCCGAGGATTGATGAGGGTACCGCCTCACCGCTCGGCCTTGCCAGCCCAACGACGAGAAGGGCGCGACGTTCCACGCGTGCCGCTATGTTGCGTAGTCCGGCTCCTTACGGTCGAGAATGCGCTTTAGCGCATCGAAATGGCGCTGCGCCGATGCAGTGCCTTGACGAGAGACCGCCGCGAATTCGCGCTCAGTTTTTTCAACCACATGCTCCGGGAGCTTCTTGAGCCTCTGCCCCGTCCACATAGCATAGATCTGCACTTGCGCGGCGCGCTCGATAAAGTAGAGCCGATCATAGGCGTCGGCAACTCTTTCGCCGACTGTAGTGATGCCATGATTGGCCATAAACAGGACAGTCTTGTCTCCAATTACCTTTACTAGGCGTCGGCCCTCCTGTGGTTCGAAAGCAGGGCCGGTATATTCATCGTCATAGGCGATCTGCCCGCGCATCCAGACTTCGGTCTGACCGATGTCTTTGATCCGGGGGTCCTCGAGGCGGGTCAATGCGCTCGCAAAAGGCATGTGCGTGTGAAACACGACTTTCGCGTGGGGCAGCGCCTTATGGATAGGCGCATGGATGCAATAGCAAGAGCGATCAACTTTGCCGTCGCCTCGCTTAACCTCGGCATCATCGATGCCGACCTCCATGAAGGACGACGCCCTGACCTCGGACCAATGCAGTCCAAAAGGGAGTTGATAATACCGGTCGCCGCGACCGGGCACAAGCAGGGTGAGATGATTGACGATACCCTCACTTAAGCCGTGCATGAACGCGAGCCGATGTGCCGCAGCCAGATCAGTCCGCGCCTGCCATTCCTCTGCGTTAAAATCAGAAGCCGTTTGTGGCGAAGCTCTGAAGTGCATGGAATCCCCCTGTCGGGACCTCTGGTTTGTTTCAAGCGACGCGAAGATATTGCGACTACGCTGTTTGAACGTAGCTGGAAGAGCGATCTGTTTTCCTGCAACCTGGCGCGATGTACGCAGACATTCAGCGACTTTGTAGCTACTGCGCGGTATTCCGAACATCGATGAAAGCAAGATCGAGATTACGATTTTCGATTTGAAGGCTAGATTCAGTGAGCTGGAAGAATCCGATGCCAGGCAAGATCAATGGATGTCCGGAAAAGCGCAGTAAGTGAGCGTCTCATGGACCGCCTGTTCGACGAGGTCGGCGGCTTTGTCATCCGGTTGGCCCGTAAGTCCGCAACGACGAGCCTTGCCTTTTCATAGGCAGCAGGACGGCTCTCCTGAGCGTGAACGGCCTTGAGCATATTGGCTCACCTCACGAACCTTAGTCGACGGTACGCGGCTGAAGATATTGCGATAAAAATGGACCGTGCAGCGTGCAGCTGATAGCGCGCATCCGGAAGATACTCGGCAACGCTTTCGACAAGGCCGCGGCCGGCGTCGGAAATCACCAACTGCACGCCCTTGAGGCCGCGATCGACGAGATGCCGCAGAAACGACGACCAGCCGGACTTGTCTTCCTTGACGCTTCACAGATTGCCGAGGATCTCCCGGACCCCCTCAGCATTGACGGCCGAGGCCATCAGCAGCGACACATTGCGAACCTCACCCGCCCAGCTGCGATCCCGCGGACCATCTCGCCCAGGTGATCCCGAATCCAAGCCTCATCAATCTAGTGTCCCGAGTCACAAGTTCGCAATCGTAGATTGCGCAGTAGATTCGCGTCGCTGTGCCAGAGATGGCGGCTGCAACAGCGACGGAGGATCTGATGGCGGCCCGGCAACTTGCAACCCTGATATTGAGCGATGATGAGCGTGCCGAACTACAGTCACTGACGATGCGTCGGAAGACGGCGCAGGCGCTGGCTCTGAGAGCGCGGATCGTGTTGACCTGCGCGGAAGGCGGTCAGAACAACGAAGTGGCGGCCAAGCTGGGGCT
Source organism: Bradyrhizobium sp. UFLA06-06 (assembly GCF_054820065.1). Lineage (NCBI taxonomy): Bacteria > Pseudomonadati > Pseudomonadota > Alphaproteobacteria > Hyphomicrobiales > Nitrobacteraceae > Bradyrhizobium > Bradyrhizobium sp. UFLA06-06. The sequence continues at coordinate 42,119 of NZ_JADFUD010000042.1, read as the reverse complement.
GGGCCGGCAGACCGTGGGCAAGTGGCGGCGGCGTTTTGTAGAGCGGCGCGTGGCCGGGCTGCACGACGAGCCGCGTTCCGGGGCGCCGCGCACGATTGACGATGCCCGCATCGAAGCCGTGATCGTGCGGACGCTGGAGAACTGCCCCGAGAACGCCACCCATTGGAGTTCCCGCGGCATGGCGAAGGCCAGCGGCCTGTCGGTGTCGACGGTGCAACGCATCTGGCGGGCCTTCGGGCTCCAGCCGCATCGGCTGGAGACGTTCAAGCTCTCGACCGATCCAAACTTCGTGGCCAAGGTGCGCGTCGTGTGACTCTATGTCTCACCGCCGGAGCATGCCATCATTCTGCGTGTGGATGAGAAGTCCCAAATCCAGGCGCTGGACCGCAGTCAGCCGATGTTGCCGATGCGTCCCGGTCAGCCGGCCCGAAGGAGCCATGACTACAAAAGGCACGGCACCACATCGCTGTTCGCCGCCCTCGACATCGCGACCGGACGGGTCATCGGCAAATGCTACGGACGGCACCGTGCCGCCGAGTTCCGCAAGTTCCTCGACGAGATCGAGGCCGCCGTGCCGCGTGAACTCGACGTCCATCTCGTCATGGATAACTACGCCACTACGCCACGCACAAGACCCCGCTGATCCGGCGATGGCTGGCTAGAAGGCCGCGTTGGCATGTGCACCTGACTCCGACCAGTTCGTCATGGCTCAATCAGGTCGAGCGCTTCTTCGCGCTCCTCACCGATAAGAAGATTAGGCGCGGCGTCTATCGCAGCGTCGCCAGGGCTGACATCACTTCGTTCGTCGACCGACACAACGCCGATCCCAAGCCGTTCCGATGGACCAAATCCGCCGATGACATCCTTGCTTCCATCGAGCGCTTCTGCCGATACAATGCCCCAGCAGAACACGACGCGACGTTGCGAACTTCCGGTTCACGACATTAGCTGTGATTTCACTCGTCGACCTCAAGCGCCGTATCGACAAAAGCGAGCTTTCGCCTGACGTCGCACTGCCGCAATCGCTCGAAACGATCGTCACTCATGGTTCTGTTCGAGCAGGATCGGGCCGACGAGACGCACGATGGCCTCTTGATTGAGGAAGATGCCGGTCACCTCGGTTCGCCGCTTGATCTCGCCATTTAGATGCTCGAAGCAGGTCAGCCGCTCCAGGTAGATGTCTTGCAGTCTCAGAACTGCGCCATGCCAGGAGCCGTAGCCCGATCAACGGCTTGGGCAGCCTCTTTCACGGACGACTGCTTGCACCTGCTTGCGTGTACCGATTGAGCGGTCGCTTGAGACCAAGATTCTCTCTCAGAGTCTGTCCCGAATACCGGGATCTGAATTTGCCCCGCTGGCGCAATTCAGGCACGACGAGCTCCACAAAATCCTTGAGTCCGTTACCAGTCGCCGGAATTACGTTGAATCCGTCAGCCGCATGTCGATCAAATGTATCCGCCATAGTGTCAGCAATCTCGTCCGGTGTACCAACAACCATTAGATGGCCATGGCTGTCTGATATCAAACGGATCAGTTGCCTCCAAGTGAACTTCTGGCGCGCCGCCAGGTCCAGGAGCACCTTTTGACGGCTCTGCATGAGATTCGTCTGCGGCAAAGTCTCCGGAACCAATGAGTCTAGATTGGTGGAACGCAAGTCGGTGACAAACCCGAGCCAACGATCGGCCGTGGCAATCAGCACGTCAATAGGTGTATATGATTGTAGTGTCTTAAGCTTATCAGAGGCTTCCTCCTTCGTCCTCCCGACGATCGGAATAATGCCCGGCATGACTAGAACCTGATCCTCGTGCCGTCCGCATGCGCGCGCCTTCTCTTTAAGAGCCGCATAGTATCGTTTGCCGTTTTCCAAAGAAGGTTCTGCGGTGAACACGACCTCACCGATTTCTGCACCGAATCGTATTCCTGCCATGGATGCGCCAGCCTGAACCAAAACGGGATACCCTTGGGGCGGCCTTGCGACATTCAATGGACCTCTGACTGATAAGTAGTTCCCTTGGTGATTAAGAAGATGTAACTTCGTGGTATCAACAAAAATACCGCTTTCCTTGTCGCGAATGAAAGCGTCGTCTTCCCACGAGTCCCAGAGCCCCTTGACAACGTCTACAAATTCTCTGGCTCGAGCATAGCGCGTGTTATGGTCTGGAAGTTCTTTCTCACCGAAGTTCGCCGCTTCGAACTTAGATGCTGAGGTGACAATGTTCCAGCCCGCACGTCCCCGCGAAAGATGGTCAAGTGAGGCGAACATACGTGCAAGATGATAAGGTTGACAATACGTCGTCGTCGCTGTCGCGACCAGGCCTATATTTTGTGTTCTCGCGGAAAGCGCCGACATCAGCGTGATTGGCTCGAACTGATCGTTTCGGCTTGCACGAGCTATGGCCGCGTTATCTTGCTCAGCTACGCTTGGGCTATCGGGCAGGAAGACGAAGTGAAATGCCGCGCCTTCAGCAAGTGCGGCCAGATGAGCATAGTGGCTGATGTCAACTCCACCACCAACTAGTACGCTCGGGTCGCGCCATGCACCTTCGTGGTATCCCGCCTGAATGAGGAATAGTCCGAGCTTCATTTCGTCATTGCGCCGCATGCCGCGTCTCCCTTTGAATTGGACTATCCTCGCCCACCTCATTCAGCTGGTCGGTTGTGCTCCGCCGCGACGGCTCATCATTCTATACCGCCGCGAATCCCTTCCACCGCACAACGATGTTTCAACGAGCCCCCCAATCGCCGGTCGCTCGCTATGCACGTCGGCCAATGCTGCAGCCAGATGTGAATGCCAGATAAGCGTTGAAATCCGTCGATGTCCGAGACGAGGTTGAAGCGATCGCCTGTATCTTTCCGAGTTCGATAAGGGCCAACTCGAGGCTCCGCAGGTTCGTGTCCAACGAGCGCGAATGATGGAAAATAACGGAATCTCCGTGTCAGGAGGCGCGCATTGTCGAATGCTGTCGGAACCGATAGCGCCGTCAAGGTTGCGGTTGGAGCAGGCTTGAGCGCGCAGGATTTCCGCACGCGACGAGCCCGCCCATCGATCAGGGCCGTTGGCGACGACACATTGTGGTTGACGTTGCATGCCGAACTCGTTGCAGGTGACGTTTGACCGGCGGACGCTCATCATTCGATAGGTGACGTGTTCCTTTGTTTAGATCAATTACTAGCACTGGTAGTTGACCAGAGAGGATGGCTTGCGGCGATCCTGACAATCACAACATGTTCACGTCGTGCGGCAGACTCCAAATGCGCTCGCGTTCTATCGGTCAAATCGCCACATCGAGCTCATCGCGCTGATCAATGTTGATCATGCTGTCGTCGTGGTTCTTGCGGAATCCGCGCTTAGTCGCGGGCACGGCGACAACCCCGACAGACAAAAGTGATCAACTGTCGGGTTCATGGCTCTTTCTGGTCTCAATGCAGGAGCACCGATGATGGCGCTCGAGAGGTGTGGCATCTCGATGTGAAGAGCGCGGTGCGTAAAGCCTGCAGGGACGACTTCGAGATTGCCAAGAACCTTCGTCCCGGCAGGGGCCGCCTGTTCCGCCGACGGCGGATCTGTGTTGGTTTAAGACTGGTTCATGCGGTGCGCATCTCTGCCTGGAGCTCGGTGCCATCGGTCCAGATTGCATGGAGGATGGTAGCCATTTTGCGAGCGACGGCACAACCTTCGCTATTGTTCGCCGATGCGCGTTTGGCCAGCTTGCAGCCCCAGCACTTGAGCGCAGAGCCTTGCCTGACAATGGTCAGCAGGGCGTTCGCGGCCTCGAACAGATAAGTTCGAACCTGGTAGTTGCCGCGCTTGGAGATGCCGCCAGTGCGATCGATCTCGGCGGATTGATAACGTCTTGGTGTCAGGCCGAGATAGGCACCAACATCGGCGGAACGTCTGAAGCGAGCGGGGTTGTCCATGGTAACGACGAAGGCCAGAGCGGTCAGGGGACGATGGGAACGGTCATCATTCGCCAAACAGTTTGCTCGCCTTTCGCCATCGCCAGGAAGTTGTTGATCAAATTTTTTAGTTTGCTCGGTCAGACAGGACTGGGCAAGGAGCAGCGGCGCGAACCATCTTGCAAATCCGGCACTTCAACGAGGACGGCGTTTACTTTGCGAGCCAGGTTGGTCGAACCGGCCTTGCCGAGCACTATTCCCAGCCCCTTACACAGACCACGCATCTTGTTGTCGAGGTCGCGCCGCAGATTCACCAGCTTGGTTCTAGTCGCCAGCATCGAACGGGTTTCCAGCTTTCCGCCCCCTTCCATCCCATGCGGGCCTTTTCGGGCCACCCCCTTGGCATCGTTCTGATCCGATTTGTTGATGTGCATCGATAACGCCAGATCACCCGAAAGCCCAGCGTCCTGAGTTGGCGCCAAAGCCAATTGGACAGCGAGCCGGTTTCAAAAACGATCCGTTCAGCATTGCCGGCTGCCGCCGCAAGGTCACGCCGCCGTCTGGTCCAAACGCAAATGCTGGCTTCTTCCATAGGGATGTCCAGATCAACGTACTGCTTAATAGCGCTGCTCCCTTTCGATAATCTGCTGAGGCCGATCCTACCGACCCTCATGTACTCAAGCAGACGTCAGCCGCGATTACGCCGTGTGAAGAATGCCGATCGGCTTGAGAGAGGGGCAGAAGTTGCCTCCATGAGGTATTCGATTTTGCAGAACATCCGGGTCTTGCAGGCAGGCCCGCCGTGATCCGACTCTCGAACGTGCGATCGCCAGGCTCGACAAGTTCGATCTGGACGATGTTGCGTACGTCACAAATGACCAGGCCGAAACCAGCGTGCAGTTCGAGCTTATCAGCGCCCCACGAAGGCTATTCGCCGATTCGCCAGTGATATCTCGTCGGACCCATTAGCCCAAGCGCAGCAATTCGCCGCTCTGGTCGCATTCGTCGTGGACCGTGAGGTGCCGTTGCAGATTGTCTAAGCATTCTAACCGCGCATCAACGCGCGGCTATCTCAAGTGGTGGTACAATCTCATCTGTAATCGGGTTTTTGAATGGGTTCTTGGCGCGAAACGCTTTAAACTCTTTCCTGGCTGCGGTCAGAAGGCCGATGTCGCTGAAAATGTCGACAGCAACACCGGCCATGGCCTTCGCTGCGTGTGTCAATCCCTTGTGTGCCGCCGGCATCTTGCCCTGCGCCACAAGTTGCCAGGAATGTACGGGCGTTCCTACCGCAAAACAGGCCACCCGACACTGCACCGTCGGTACAACCCAGCTGACGGTACCTACATCCGTCGAGCCGACCAGATGTTCGCTAACGTAGTCCAGAGGAAAGATTCTTTCACTCAACGATTCACCTTCTTGTGGGCTCATGCCATAACGAGCGTACGCTGTCCGAATGTCCTCAGCAGAAAATGTCTTCTGGACTTGCGCGGCATAGGCATGATCAGCTGCATCAAAGCTCGGCCCGCCAAGCCTAAGGAGATTAGCCTGCATAATCTCCTCGAGCGGACGGTTACCAACAAGATTTGCCTCGCCCGAGAGCTGCTTCACTTCCACGCGCGTTTCCGTCATGAGTGCGGCGCCTTGCGCAATGTTCTTTACCCTGCCGACTAGATCCCACATGTCGTTGAGGTTGAGAGCCCGAATGAGCTGGCGCACGGAAGCGCGAGCCTGCACGACGTTCGGCGCGTTACCCCCAGTGTCAGTGATCGCATAGTGGACGCGCGCTGAAGATGGCATGTGCTCTCGCATGTAGTTTACGCCGACATTCATCAACTCGACCGCATCGAGCGCGCTTCGTCCGAGATGCGGCGCTACCGCCGCATGGGACGCGCGGCCATCGAAAGTGAAATCGATCTCCACGCAAGCCAGCGATGTCGGCTTGAATACTCCCGTGAAATCGGCCGGGTGCCAAGAGATTGCTATGTCGACATCAGAAAAAACGCCAGCTCGCACCATGAACCCTTTACCAGAGCCATTTTCCTCCGCAGGACATCCATAGTAGCGTACGCGGCCCTTCTGGCCTGTTGCCGCCAGCCAGTCCTTGATTGCCGTGGCTGCAAGTAATGCCGCCGACCCGAGCATATTGTGGCCGCATCCGTGCCCATTGCCTCCAGGAATTAGCGGCTTGCGAACCACAACGCCGGCTTCCTGACTCAACCCGGGAAGTGCGTCGAATTCTCCCAGAATGGCGACGACTGGACCATCTTTGCCGGCTTCGCCCATTAGCGCTGTCGGTAAGCCGGCAACATTAGTTTGAACTCGAAAGCCCTGCGCCCGCAAGATTTCCTGGTGCGCCGCCGAGGCAGCACGTTCCTGAAAGTTTAGCTCCGGTTTTTCCCAAATATCGTCACTGAGCTTATGGAACGCGGGAGCCTTCTCCTCCGCGATGTGCCAGATGGCATCGGAATTTCTCATTTTTCGTCCGTCCTCGGCTTTGCCCACTTTCGAACCCGCGGCGCAAGAGAGTAGTCTTCCCTGTTAATTCGCTTCTTAAGCTGCAATACTGTAACCGCTCATCAAGAGTTTCGCGTTCGTCACGGCATCATACACGGGCAAACCCGTCTGCTCGCGCACCTCCTGGGCCACAACTGGAAATCCCGTGCATTCAAATAGTATCGCCTCGACGTCCTCATTTCGCGTACGTAGGAGCGCGATGGCGGCAAGCACATCTTTGGTCAGCTGCGGTACCGTGTAGTCATTCTCAGGCCGCGACATTGCTTTCCATGTTTCAGAATTTTCAATACCGGCAACCACAACGCGGTCATAGGATCGAAGTCCGGCAAGTTTCAGCAGATCGGAAGTCAGTGGTCGGGAGTCGAAGGTCAATATGCCAATGCGGCCCTTGATCGTCACATCTAGATAGGGCAGGAGCAGCAAGGAGGACATCGACACTGGTACTGACAACGCCTGTGCCATTGCCTTCTGGTACTTGATCGTAAATCCGCAATTGCTCGTGATCGCGATTGCGCCGTCACGCACCAATTCTCTCGCCGCGCTTATGTACGCGGCTTCCATTTTGTCGTCTTCACCGCCAAAAACGACATTCTTGGTCCAAGCACCCGAAACCTGGCGGCAAATCGTCGAAAATGAAAATGTAGCAGGATTGCTGAGCGATCCGGCCATGGTCTGCGGCCTATTCTGTAACTGCAATATACCGAGCGCGCCGCTTTTCCTTGTCATGTCACTTTGCTCCGAGCATTTCGATTTCCATGACACTTTCATCAACCGAAGAGTGTCATCTCTCGCCCCAAATATTAATCGGGGCCCAGATCTAAATCTAACCGATATAAGGCGTCGCTGGCAGAGTTTCTGCACCCGATCGGCCGAACACGAGGCTTTCATCTCATCGACTGTCGGGAAGGCGAAAAAGCAGCACATTGAGACGCTTGTTACGCCAAGAACACCACGGTCGCCGGGGCGCCAGCCGTTAGCAGCGCTACGCGCACTGTGAAGATTGCACGAACACGAGGCGCTACTGAGCCCCCCACTCATCTTCGAAGTATCTTATTGAACTGCTCGATCCGCGCGCTGCGGGTTGCGATCCACTTGTCCCACTCGACTTTCCTTTTCAGGGCATTGCGCTCAGGCGAATTGAAGAGGAGGTCCTTGCTGAGTTCTTCGGTCAATTTCACATCGGTCGTTACGCCATACCGGAGCGCCTCGGGCAGCCCTAGCATGCCTTGTTCGGAGAGTAGCTGCTCAGCGAAGGCGTGTGCGGCTTCCGGATGCTTCATTCCCTTGACAACGTTGATATAGACGGGGACCGAGTAAATGCCTTTGTGCGGGACAACGGTGACGATGGGAACGCCCTTCGTGCGCAGTTCATGGGCGCGGCCATCCCAGAAGATGCCCGCTTGCGCTTCTTCGTTTTGGAACATCTGCAGCTCGGCGACGGTTGCCTGCGCAAGCGCGACAATGTTCGGCTTCGCGGCGGCCAATATCTTGAATGCTGGCTCCATATCCGAAATCGAGCCGCCATTTTCCTCGGCTATGCCAAGAAGGTATAGGCTGGCGGTGTCGAGGGTCGGAGCCGGAATGACCACGCGGCCGGCCAAATCCGCCCGGGCAATATCCGAGTACGAGGTAAGCGGCTGTTTGATGTATTTTGAGTTGTAGACGGGAACGACGGACGAGACGCTGAATGGCACACCGTAATCGCCGAATTCGCGAAACCCGGGAAGAATCCGATTGATGTTTGGAACGTCCGACGCCTTGACCTCTTCGATGACGCGGGCCTTAAGGAGCTCGACCATGTAAGCACTATCCGCCATAAACATGTCGTATGGGGGATTGTCCTTATTTGCGATCAGCTTAACGAGGTCCGCTGCTTGAGTGCCGGCGATGAATTGAACTTTTAGCCCGCATTTCTCTTCGAGCGGCGCGGCCACACTCTTTGTAAGAGCTTCATCCCATGCACCGCCGTATCCGTTTACACGCAATGTCGTGCCGACAAATTTTTTCGACTGAGCCTTGACGTGGGGTGCGGTCAGAACGCTAGCCGCAGCCGCTGCAACGGATTTAATAAGTGTTCGCCTTTTCATTCCCTCCGATTTCCTCTGTTTTGCTCCTCTTAGTGAAGAGGACGAATACTCCCTTGACAAACGGGTCCCATGACAACCTGGGCAACAATTTCCAATCTCTTTGAGTTTGAGCGAGCCGGAAGGCGGGGATCAACTCACGCACCTCGCTGCCGCTGGCTATTAGCCTCTTGAGCCTCATGCCGAACATCTTCGATGCGGAACTCGCAACCTCAGATGCAAACAGGACACGCGGAAACAGCGCCGCACGCAGGAACTATGAAATGCTCGCCGCGATGAGCGCCAGAACCGAGCCCTAACCGCAGTGAGGCGTTCAACACCTATGGTGGGATCTGCAGAGCTCAATCACCTCTCGCCTATTTTGAATCTGGAGCGTTTAGCCAGCTTCTCTCCCAGAGAGATTACCGGGCTCAAGATCCGCATTTCACCAATATGAGGTCAACGCCGCAGAATTTCTGCGCTTGTTTGGCGTAGTGCGCAGCTTTTATCACACCGTTCTTTAACCTATCCCCGCTCAGGCGACCGGGTTTGGAATGATCCGCCCAATGGCGCAATGTGCGGCGCCACTCACTCGCTTACAGAGTTTCTGGCGCCTCGCGTTCTCATCGGCATCAGCAGATACATCCACGCCGGCGCTATGGCCATTGACCCCGATTGAACCGCGACGCTTCGGCGGCAGCGGGACCGCCGCCGAAATACAGCGCTGTTATGGCTGCGAGCGACACTTGGTCCGCTATTTAATGAACAGGATACGCGGTGTCGAAGTCAGGGGTTCGTGGCCCGTTTCGGTCACGGCAAACGGCTGCGTGATGGCGACGCTCCTATCGTCCATCCACAGACCAGGCATCATATGGAAACACATGCCTGGCTGAAGGACCGTTTCGTCTCCCTTGCGAAGATTCGCAGTGCGCTCCGCTACCGAGGGTGGATAACCGATTCCAATCGGATAACCGAGCCTTCCCTCTTTCTCAAGTCCATGACGGGCGAGTACTTGCGCGAAGGCACCGTGGACCTCTGAGCAGGTGCGACCAGGACGGACACTTTCGAGGCCCGCATTCAGGGCTTCGATCGCGATCTCGGAGAATCTCTCGTAGGCGGGGGACGGCTTTCCGATACAAATCGTACGGCTTACATTGATCTGGTAGCGAAGCCGATTCCCGTGAACTTCGACATTGATCGTTGCAGAAGGTGGCAGCACTTTGTCTGTCCACGCGGAGTGCGGCGCGAGAGCGCGTTCGCCAACACAAAGATGCAGGGCCGAGGAATCGTAGCTGCCTCCGAATTCAGGTGTACCCGAAATCTGCTGGTGATAGACGGCAGCCGCAAGATCGCATTCGCGTACACCGGGCTCTGCGGTGTCGATCGCCCGCTTTAGCATCGCATCGCCGATGCGACCAGCTTGACGCATTAGAGACACTTCTGCTGGACTCTTCGTGAGGCGGATCCAATTGACCAGCAAGTCGGCGTCTACGAACTCAGCCTTCGGCAGTGCTCTGACAAGATCAGCATGCGCGCGCGCGGAGTAGTAAAAGCCTCCCATCTCCACGCCAATTTTTGCCTTTTCATTACCTATTTCCTTTACAACGCCCGCCATGAAGTCATACGCCGACAAGGTGGGCGAGTTTACATACTCATCCGGAAAGGCCCTGACGTTATCCTCTGCCAGGTAAGTCGTTATTTTTGCCGAGATGCGGTCCATGAACCGCGTGATAAAAATGGGTTCGACGTGATTAAGCGCCACGATCGCGATTTGTGGAGTATAGAAAGAATAGGCGTCGTAGCCAGTTAGATAATTCAGGTTGGGAGGCTCAGACACGAGCAGAATATCGATACCGCGCTTGGACATCTCTCGTTTCACGGCCGCAACGCGCTCATCGAATTCGGCCCGCTCAAAGTGCAGTATTTTTTCCATGCTGATGTGCCTCAAGCTGGTGATTATATGGCTTCGGGCCCGCAACCTTCCCAAGGCGTGCGGACGTAGTTATCGGACTGGAACTCATCCACGAGCTCCCACGGTATCCAAACCCTCAGGCTATAGTAGCACCTCGCCGTTTTCCTGCTTTAAGAACGCAGACACGCACAATTTCTGCGTGGTTTTCGAGTTGCTCGTTAGATGGCGATCAATGAGCCTCACAAAGCAGCTGATGCAAGAGGAGGTACTTGGCCCGGCATCACTCGCTGCCGTGTGCACGGGTCGCTCCCCTCTCCACTGAGCGAATGTGAACACCCCTTCGAAGTTGCAAAGAGGTCCTGTGGGCGATCGGCTATTGGCTGCTAAGTTTGCAAGCCGATGTGAGCCCTATTTTCTGCGCCAGTCACCGGCTGTTTTGAGCGTGCGCCGTGGCAGCTTCGCCAACATTGGTCAACCGAGTAGCGGCGCGAGACTCGGCCGAGATGTACGTCAACAAGAGGCGTGCCGTTTCGAAAACTCTCAATACATTCTGCCCTAACCAAAAATCTAGCGCGCCCCCCGTTGAATTTACCTATTTATTCAGGATACTGGTGTCACAAAAAGATTTACGTCGCGGTTTTCTGCCGTTGGGACGATTTCCTGCATTCGGCGGGCATTTTGAGCGAGATCCGCCCGGGAGGCGATTATGCAATACGATCGGATAGACGCGCGCATCCTCGAGCTCGTGCAAAAAAACAATCGTCTAACTTCCGAGGTTATCGGTGAACTGGCCGGGCTCTCAGCTACCGCTTGTCAACGACGACTGAAGAGGCTCCGTTCGGATGGCATCATCGAGGCCGATGTCTCGATCGTCTCCCCGAAGGCCGTGGGAAACCCCATTCAGATGCTTGTGCTCGTGAGCCTGGAACGGGAGCGCGCCGATATCATCGACAGGTTCAAGAAGGCGATCAAATCGTCAGCTGAAGTGGTCAATGGATTTTACGTCACCGGCGATGCGGACTTCGTACTCTACATTACCGCTCGTAGCATGGAAGATTATGAACAATTCACTCGGCGATTCTTCTACGAAAATCCGGACATAAAGGGGGTCAAAACGATGGTCATAATGGACCGCGTTAAGGCCGGCTTTGCCGTACCAATTGAGATTCCGTCAGAGGGTTGACAACTGGTGTGCGGACACCGAAAGAGTGACTCGATTCCTCTATAAGAGCGACTCGATTTCCGCCTTTAAGAGTGAATCGATTTTATAGGTCGCTGATGTCGCTCAGTTATTTCGCCGGATTTTTTTGCCCGCCCAAGCGAGCGCGAAGGAGTCGAGGGGAGTCGTTTTCGACTTTGCGCGACGTCAAATCCGGCTAGGTGGTGCCCTTCGCGGATTTCTTCGCCGGCGATTTACGCCGAGTGGGCTTCGCCGGCTGCGCATTGCCACCTTGATGTCGCTTCCGCCCCCTCTGCGTCGCGACTGCCGGGGAGATCCGGTTGCCGGGGATCTTCACTACCAGCACGCCGCGACGAACGCCGTCATCGAGGAAGTCGCCCACGGCCGCCCTGTGCAAGGCGCTGATGTGCTGTCCGGCGCTTCGGGTCCTTGTCAGATCCAGCGCCATCAGCATTCCCAAGGGGACGTTCGTGTTCTGGTACGCCGCGGTCTGCTCTCCGTAACTGTCGAGCAGAGCATCGAAGGAGCAGTCGTCCGACTCCCGCTTGATCTCGGTGATGATCCGGACGCGCCCCAAATCATGAAAGACATCCGCGCGCCCCGCAGCCACTCCCCTCACTTCGTCGTGCGTACCCAGCTTCGAAGAGCGAAGGAATCGTAAATAGTCCTGCTGTAACTCTTTCTCGAGGGGCGTGCTACCGTCCGGATTCTCGAACAGGTAGCGCCCATGGGATCTTGGGCCGCCGTTGCGTCGAGGCGGAACTCGAGAAAGAGCAAGGTTTTCAGGGCGAGCGCCAGGAAGTCCGCCCTGACCTCATCATACTTCGCGAACGATTCCACTTCCGCGAATTCGATCCTTACTGCCTCAAGACACTCCATGATCGCATGAGAGATTTTACTGCTCTCGATCTCATGGATCCTAGCTACCGCAATAGACGCGGCATCGAATGCGCCGAACTCCTTTGCCCTTTCTTGTAGTGCGGCGAGCAGCGGGCTTCCGCTCGTCGCATCAAGAGGGTTTGGCGGCTGCCGTCCCGCGATGTAGTCATCGACGAGGCCTATCAGCTCGGCCGCTGCCGCCGCCTTGTCGGACGTTGCATTCTCGGACAGCCACCGCCGCAGCGCCAACGCGTGCGCTTGGTTGTGCAAGAGGTTGGACTGGATTCGTGGAGAAACGATTGCCTCGACTCCGCCGGCCCGCTGTCCGCCCAAGATCGTCCGGCTCGCCGTGTACACAGTGAGCAACTCTTCTTCGATGATCTTGATGCCGTCGAGCCAGACGGCTTGGTCGATCTCGTCAGCAAGGCGCGCCAGGCGCAAGCCGAGCGAAGCCCACGCGGCGATCTGAGCACCACGCGATCCCAGCAGGGGATTGTCGTCGGATCCGCACACGTATGCGGAATGGGCGAACGCCTCCCGCTTGAGCGCGACTACCCATTCGCCCATCTCGGAGGCGGGACGGCGCTGATAGAAGCCTTCCAGCAGACTGATGGCGATCGAGAAGGCCTTTGCGTCAGACCGGGCCTCTCTGGCCGCAGCGGCCGAGTCGAACGAGAGGCGAGCGACGCCCATCAGCTCTTTGGCTCCCGCGGGGTTTCTCTCCTTCAGCGCCTCGCCCACATTGTACAGACCCAATTCGAAGTTCGCGTCGTCCGCGGCTTCTTCGACCTTAACGACGTCCCTAAGAAACTCGATGATTCCTTCGTGAGGCTCTTCGGAATGAAGAAATCCACCGACCCTGGCCGCGTGCGCCAAATAGAACGGATCATCATCCAGACGTGCGCTCGCAATTGACGACGCAAGCCTGAGCGCCCGGCGCGGCTTGTTGCGCTTCAGTATGAGGGCGCCGAGAAGCGCGGCGGTGCGCACGGTGACGGTGGCGCTGCCATCTTGAGACAGACTAAGCCAGTGGTCGAAGATGCCTTCCTCCAGATCGTCCGACAGTCGGTTCGTCTGAAGCACTTCGACAAGAGAGTTAAGCCTGAAGTCGTCGTGAACGCGCGCTATCACCCGCGCGGCAAACTGCTGGGCCGCCGGTTCATCACCGGCCTCCTCCAAAGCGATTTCGACGAACTCGGCGGAAAATCTGCTGGCCGAAATCACGTCGACGGCCGAAGCAACGACGGAAAGTCCGCCGAAGTCGGCCAACGTCGGCGAATGCCCCCGCTCGAGCAGGGTCGTCATGGTCTGTTCTAAGGGTTCCATCGCGTCACCAGAGATACTCGTCGCCCTCAGCGTAGCGCAAGTTGCTGCAAGGGACACGCTCTCGGATGGCCGGCTTGTCGATCCCGGTAATGAAAATCTGCAGATGAGGCAGCTCGGTCGCGAGTTCCGCCAAGCCCGCGATCAGCTTCTCATAGTCCGGTGCCACCATCTCGTTGGCGCCGGGAGAGTCGACGAGAAGCAGGCCGGGATGACGACCAACGCCCTGGTCTCGGCGATCTTGAGGATCGCAAGCGTGGCCGCCACCTTGAGACGCACCTTCTCGCCGGCCGTTTGGGCCGAGAAGTAAGATTGCTGTCCGCCCTTTATGAGCTTCATGCGCGTGGCGCCATCGATAGAGAGCCTTTCGAGGTTCTCGATGCCGAACCGCCTGGCATAGTTGGTCGTCAGTTCGGAAACCCGCGCTAGTATCGCCTCTTGATCCGGCTTCATCAGATCCTTGGCAACGGTCTCCGCCGCCGAGAGGATGTCACGGTCGTCGCCTTCGATTTCGCGAGCCATGGCCACCGGACGACGAAGCTCCTCGATTTGAGCCTCCAGCCTGATGCAGTCGCGTTCGGCTTCCAGGTGCGGCTGCGGATCTTCAACCGCCTGCTCTGCCTCTCGGCATGCGCGCTCCGCCGCAAGCAAACGCGCTTCCTGATCGACGACGTCTCGATCGGCGGACTGCGCGCGGTCGTCTTGCGCTTCCCACTCAGACTTCGCCTCCGCAACCGCGCCGACGAGTCGCTCCTCTTCGGCGGCGACGAGACCCTCGGCCTGAGGTCTGTCCGGCGTGCCGCAAACCGCACATACATGCTGCTCCTCGGTCTTTTTCCGATGCTGTTCCGTGATCACCTCGTCGCAACTCGGACGGCATTCCGGCTTCAGAGCACGGAAGATGAAACCTGCGTCTCTCGATTCCTTGAACTCCCGGAGTTCCCGTCGGGCGCGGTCATAGCTTTCCTTTGCCGCCGATGCGTCCGCGTCGACCGCCGTTCGCACGATCTTCAGGCGGCGCAACCGCTCTTCACAAGCGGTATATCTGACGTTTGCGGTCCGAACCGCCTGGCGCAATTCCCGCGCGCTCGGCTTCGACTGGATCCGCTTCCTGGCTTCTTCTAGGCTTTTCTCCAGCTCGGCGATCCTCGCTTCGGCCTGCGTGCGGACACGCTTCTGCATCTCGTCAGCCTGCCGCGTCTCATGGCTCAGCCGACCGACCGCCGCGGTCAGATCATTCCGCGTTCCCACCAAGGGCATGCCGACGAACATTTGCATCATCCGCAGCGGCATCGCGGCGAGTGGCGTAGATCCGAACAACGCGCCGGGATCGGGCTCGATCGTCATGGCGGTCGAGAGCCACGGCCAATCGTGATCCTGGTCGATCGATTTCCCGTCGCGCACGGTGTGATTTGTTAGCCTTTCTAATCCAAGTTCACTCATGAAGAACTCGGACATCACCTCTTCGAACTCGTCCTCCGACGCGAACATGCGCACCGGGATTTCCCGCTCCTCCTCGAACCGTATCAACTTGCCCTCGGACCTCACGGCATCGGAGAGGCGAACCTCATATGACCGCTCGTCCAAGGTGAATCGGAGGCTTACAACGGCGAACCACTCCGTCATCTCGGACGGGAGGGAGCGACGTCCGGTCAGACACCATCTCATGATGTACAGGAGGGTCGTCTTGCCTCGCAGATTCCGGCCGGACAAGATGGCGTGCAATCCAGGGCCGAGATCCGTCCACTCGAAATCAATGGGCGTCTGCACGCCTACCGATTTCTGGCCCTTGAAGACGACCGACCGAATGGTCAGCCTTCGTGGGATCGCGATTTCGGCCCTAGGCTTAATGTTGTAGCGCTCCAGGACTCGCCTGACGTCGGCGGGGGTCCGCTTCGACTTCGACGCGATGTTTTCGACCCAGTCTCCGCTCGTCTCCTTGGGCTTCCGCCGCTCAGCCATTCGCAGCCTCCAATGCATCGGCAAGACGCTTGCGAACGCGTTCCGCGATCGTGGGAATCAGATCTCGGCGCCTGGTCTCATGGTATTCCTTCTGCTCATGCTGCCGCTGCTTCAGGGCCGCGCCGCCCCTGCCGTCGGCCATTTCGAGCACTAAGCGCACCCTAGATTCGTACCAACTAAATTCCGGCAGTTCGGCAACGATCCGCTTGACGAGCTCGAAGGCTCCTTTGCTCACGAGGAAATCGCGATGATTGGCGGCCTTGCCCAGCGGCTTCGTCCTGGGGGTCACCAGCCCGCGCGCCTTTAGGTGTGCGATCGCGGTATCGATCGGTTCATAGGCTCCGAAATAGCTCCGCAACATCGGGACGCGGCGGAGATCCGGCTCTTCGTCTTCGAAAATCCGGCGAGCCGTATCAAGATATCGTTTTGTACCGGTCGCTTCGTATTTCGCGAGGAGCTCGTCGGCCAGGTAGTCGGGATAGCGAATCCAGAAATCGAGTGCTTGGAGCTTCACTTCCCCATCGAAGACGCCGACGTCGTTCGGAAAACTCTCGTCCGAAAAGGATTCGCAGCCCCTTACCAAGATGAAGAGGAGCCCGAGTGCATTGCGATAGTAGTCAGCCTTCGCCATCGAGGTTGAAATCGGCCATGGTAGAGGTGACGCGCCGTTTACACGAGCTTGCAACTTGCTGATCTCATGGGTTGAATCGTAAGACAAGCCCTCCATGCGTCGCATCATGGAAGCTCGCAAAAAAGTTTCGAGGCCAAGCTTGGATCAGCATCTGCCGGCTGGCCCGATTTCTCAGCAAGCTCCTTGGTCATCAGGTGCGGTTGCGGCCCCCGGGGCAGGTTTTCCTCCAGGTAGCGGAAAATGCGCACGCCGCCACCATCCACATCGCCCCAGTGAAGAAACGGCACGTCGGCCGGCACAGTCGCCAGAATCTTTGCTAGAAGCTCGATGACCCCCGCCGCCGGGAAGCCGCCGGCGTAGACGACCAGGCTGCCGCCCTCTATCTCACGGACTTGCCGATTGAAGCTCGCATAGTTCTCGATCGTCAGGATCGCCGTCGGACGCTCCGTTTCAACGGCGAATCAATGCTCGCGCGATTTCGCCGTTGGCCGAAACTGCGCTTCCTATTCAAGGTACCCTGCAATCACGGTTAATGCGATTTTGATATTACCAGGCACCTAGGCCGGATTTCCTCAATAAGAGGTCTATTCCGCCTGATTGCGCGCCTGCCGGACTAATGGGAAACTTTCACGACCGGCTTCGAGCGGCGCTAGAGAGTTCAAGTAAACAGAACAAGGGGCAGGTCTAGCTTTGCAGTGCCTTGATGCAGCGCGCCGGTCTGCGCTCGCAGAGAGCCGCGAGCAGGTGCTTGAACGCCGGCGATCCTGTCTGTGCTGCTCGGGCGATTGAGAGAAGACGACGATGCGAGCACTTCTTCCGAGATTCGGGGGCCGATCGCGAGTTCCTCCACCAATGTATCTATTTCGGGAGCCTAGAGCGCCGGGAAGCCTGTGGCCCTGATCTTCGACGCGCTCAACAAAAAGCTACTCTCTGTCTGCAGCGCAAAGCGCGCATTTTGTTCACGAATGATCGATCGACAGGACCAAGAATGTCTGGGAAGGACGTCACAACGCCCCGATTTGGATACTGACCTGCTGGCTATCGTTTAGGAAAGTTCATAACGTCACGGCCCACTCGGCAGGCAGCCTTTTGGAAGGATACAAACGTTACCGCAGACCATCCGGATAATGATCCCGAGACCGCGCCGTCTCGCCGCAAGCTCGCCCCGAGCAACGAAAATGCATCCAATTTGTCTTTCTTGGCAGCCTTGTCGCTGTGCTCAATATGTGAAAAGTCCGCGTGGCCCCGATCCCACGCCTTTAACGCGCGCTCATAACCAAATATGTCTACCTCCTGGCGCGCCTCGAAAAGCTTTACTGCGGCACTATCGTCGCACCGGCCGGGCAAGTTGGGGCGCAATGCTCCGGTCAGCCGGTGAAGACGACAGTCTTCTTTCCATTCAGCACAACTCGATCCTCGAGATGATGGCGCACGGCACGCGCAAGTACGCGCCGCTCGATGTCGCGGCCTTTACGGATGAGATCGTCCGGCGTGTCACGATGCGAGATCCGTTCGACATCCTGCTCGATGATCGGTCCCTCGTCGAGATCGGAGGTTACATAATGCGCTGTCGCGCCGATCAACTTGACGCCTCGCTCATGAGCCTGGTGATAGGGCTTGGCGCCCTTGAAGCCTGGCAAAAAGGAGTGGTGAATGTTGATGCAGCGACCTGCCAATTTCGCTGAGAAGCCGTCCGACAGAATCTGCATGTAGCGCGCGAGAACAACTAGATCCGTACTGGTCTCCTGTACCAATTCCCACGTTCGCGCCTCCTGCTCCATCTTCGTCTGCTTGGTGACCGGCAAATGGAAGAACGGCAGTTCGCCCAGATCGGTAGAGACCAGATGTTCGCGGCTGTGGTTAGAAACAATTGCCGTTACCTCCATTGGCAATTCACCGATACGCCAGCGATAAAGCAAATCGGCCAGACAATGATCGAATTTGGAAACCAGGAGCATTACACGTTTTTTTGCGGAGCTCCGCCGCAACGTGAATGTCATGGCGAAACGCTTGGCGAGTTCCTCGATTGATGCAGAAATCTCCGCTTCTGAGGTCGCTTGCTCGAGACGACCGAAGACAACGCGCATGAAAAAGTGGCCAGTTTCAGTATCGTCGAACTGCTGAGCATCGAGGATGCTGCAGCCAGCGTCGAACAGAAGGCTAGAAACCGCCGATACGATCCCTGGACGATCGGGGCAGGACAAGGCAAGGATCATGGAATGGTCGCACATAGCAGTCACCGCCCCGCGCCGGCGCCTCGTAAACTACACAGAAAAGCAGGATGTAAGAGTCATCCCTGAGACCGTGCTCTAAGCAGCTCCGGAGCGATGAGGCCTTCAGAATTGCGCCATTCGCCCTTCACTCGCGTGCGATTGGTATCGTAGAAGGCGCGAAGGGAGGCGATGGCAGCGTGTCTTTCGCCAGAGATCTCGATTTCGAAAGTCCCTTGTGACAGCCATTCGGCGCTTACCCCGCTCTCGGAGTGGAGATACCCCATGCCGACGCCACAGCCCAGGGTGTGGCCGAAGCCGGCAGAGCGCAGGTAGCCCACGAGCAATCCATCGCGCCAGACTGGCTCTGTTCCGAACATGAGCGGCACCGCACGAGGTGCGGCTAGCTGCACAAGGCGCCGGCGCGGAACCTTGCCGCGCTGTGATTCGAGCACCGCCCGTCCGATGAAATCCTCAGCCTTATTCCAGCCGATCGTGAATCCCAGTCCCGCTTCGAGCGGCGAATCTTCATCACTCACGTCCGCACCCCAGTCGCGATAACCCGCCTCCAGACGCAACGTGTTGAGTGCCACGTAACCAGCGTGGCGCAGATCGAGATCGCGTCCGGCAGCGATCAGCGCATCATAGATCCCTAGCGCCTGATCGGTTGGGATGTGTAGCTCCCATCCAAGTTCTCCGACAAAGGTCATGCGGAAAGCGAGAGCCATGCCATAGCCGATCTCGATTTCTCGGGCCGTCGCGAAAGAAAATGCAGCGTCAGAGAAATCCGCCGGGCTCACGCGCATGAGCAGTTCTCGCGAACGTGGCCCCATGACGGAAATGCATGCGTAGCCCGACGACACGTCAGTGACAAACACGTGACCCGCACTTTTGGCATGCATTCGCAGCCAGGCGAGATCCCGCATCCGCTGCACAGCCGCGGTGACCACCAGGAACTCCTCATCGTCCGTTCGTGCGATCGTGACATCGGACTCCATACCCCCTCGCTGATTGAGCCACGGCGTGTACACGATACGGCCCACGGGAACGTCGACGTCGTTGGTGGAGAGGCGCTGAAGAACGGAGAGCGCATCACGGCCCTGCACCAGCAGATGCGCGAAGGAGGTTTGATCAAATAGCGTGACCCCAGAACGGGTTGCCTCGTGCTCGGCACCGCTCGCCTCGAACCAGTCGTCGCGAGCAAATGTGGCATGGGCATTCGCCGGCGCTTCAGAGGCGCCAAACCATTGCGCCCGCTCCCACCCAGCAGCCTCGCCGAACTTCGCGCCGGCAGCTGCCAGCCGATCATGGAGCGGCGAGGCCCGCACGTTACGGGCGGTGACAGGCGACTTGTGAGGCCAGTGCAACGCGTAAAGGAGCCCAACCGCCTCGCCCGTTCGATCGCGCAAATATCGGCGATTGCGCTGGAATGGCATCGCGCGTCGGACGTCCATTTCCCAATAGTCATTGGCGGGCATGCCCGTTGACATCCACTCGGCCATGACTTTGCCGGCGCCCCCGGAAGACTCGATGCCGCACGAATTGAAGCCCGAGGCGACATAGAGGCCAGCGATATCGGGTGCAGGCCCTAATAGAAACCGATTGTCGGGCGTGAAGCTCTCGGGGCCATTAAAACTCAGCTGCAGCCCCGCATTTTCGAGCACCGGCATCCGCCGCAGGGCATTCGCGAGGTGAGGCTCAATATGTTCCAAGTCGTCAGGCAGCGATTCGAAGCTGAATTCACGGGGGATACCCTCCATGCCCCAAGGCTTGCCGTTATGCTCAAAGAAGCCTACCAACAATTTTCCCGTATCTTCTTTTGCATAGAAGCACGCGTCGAGGTCACGCACTGTGGGAGTTTCGGGCGACAAACCCGCAATGGACTCCGTCACAACGTAAAAATGCTCGGCCGCATGCAACGGCACGGTCCAATTAAGATCGGCAGCCAACGTCCGGCTCCACATCCCCGCGCAGATGACGACTTTTTCGGTGCGGATGTCGCCGTGCGCAGTTTGGACGCCGGCGATTCGACCCTTCTCGACCACGATGCGCGTCACTGGCACGCGCTCCAAAATTTTTGCCCCCCCTTGCCGAGCGCCAGCCGCGAACGCGCGCGCCGTGTCCACCGGACTGGTCTTGCCATCGGAGGCAATCCATGCCGCGCCAAGTACATCTGCCACATCGAGCAACGGTACACGTCGCTTGGCCTCGGCGGCGTCGATCATCTCGACATCTAGACCAAAGGAGCGCCCCATCGACGCACCTCGCTTCAGCTCCTCAAGCCGAGCGGACGTCGTCGCGACCGTGATCGACCCACATTGCCGAAAGCCGGTGTGCTGGCCGGTCAGTTCCTCGAGTTCTCGGAACAACCCCGCAGTGTACTGGGCCAGCTTCGCCATGTTCTCGCTGGCTCGAAGCTGAGTGACCAGTCCCGCCGCGTGCCAGGTCGTACCGCAGGTCAGCTGATCGCGTTCGAGTAGCAGAACGTCGCGATGCCCAAGTCGCGTGAGGTGAAAGGCAATAGACAGACCGATAATACCACCACCGACAATGACGTATTCCGCATGGGAAGGAAGCTTGCTTTGCATTAAACGACTCAGAAAAATGACTGCAGGTGGACCTGGGAGCGGCCCAGGATCAGCGTGGCGAAATGCTTAATGTGATCGGTTCGAGATTGGCTAGGCGACTCAACACGCAACATTCGACCTGGATGCCGTTTCCGGCGCATGCGCGATAAGCGACTCGTCCGACCTCGAGCGGCTGTGGCTCGCTCTTGCGCTTGATAAGTGATGCCACTTCGCGCGATAAGGTGTCCGGAGTGCACGAAACTCTGCAAAATTTGCCCTCCCTCGCACGCGTCTTGATCCGTGCATTGTTCCGCAGAACACGCCAATCATTCGCGCGTATACTATCGGGCCTGAGATCTGAAACTAAACAAGATAGACCTTCACGGAGCTGAAATTCTGCGCCAGATCGCCAAAACGCGATGCTTTTGTATCGTCAACGTCGGCGCTGGCGTGAGCAGTTGACGCGTGCGCGCGCGCGCGAGAGAGAGAGAGAGAGAGAGAGAGAGAGAGAGAGAGAGAGAGAGAGGAAGACTGGAAGACCTAGAAGCGGCCTTGTACGCGAATGACGGTCCAATCCCCATCCAAACGAGAGCGACCCAAATATCAGGGACCGCTGAATCGGCGGAAACGGGAGTTCACAAATTGAGCGCGGATCGCCGACAATAAGCCGAATGCCGATCCTGTAATCCGAGAGGCTGTTGGCGCCTTGCCCCCGCGGTAGCAATTATCCTGCCGACGGGATTATTACACACTCGAACGAGTTGGACCTGATACTGCTATCAGTCCAAGCGGAATCGTCTTGGAAACGGCAGCAGCAACTGCTTAGCGGCATCGGCTATCAATTAGCTCAAATATCACAAAGGTCGCGTCGCCCCCATGTAGCGTCATGAAGTGGCTCCGTGTCTTTCACAGACACGCTTTCGTACGTCCTTGTCGGAGCCAGCATGGCCAAACGTGGCCTCAGGATTGGTCACCAACGACAAGCCGCGGCGCGACACCGCTGCATTTACGGTATTGGTGAGCAAGTAGGCGACAGTCATGGGCCCTACACCGCCAGGGACAGGAGTTATGTAGCTTGCGCGCTTACTCGCTTCCGCGAACGCTACATCCCCGACAATCCTGGCAGCACCGGTCGAATCGATCGCACGATTAACGCCGACATCAATGACAATCGCACCCGGCTTGATCCAATCACCCCGGACCAGTTCCGGGCAACCGGCGGCAGCGATGACAATGTCGGCTCTTCGACAGAGATCCGGGAGGTTGCGCGTCTGGACCTGCGCCCCTGTCACAGTGCAACCGGCATCGCCGAGCATAAGTGCCAGAGGTTTTCCGACGATATTCGAGCGACCGATGGCGACGACGTCAAGCCCGCTCAAGTCATTCACGACAGTCTTGATGAGATGGATAACCCCAAGTGGAGTGCAGGGGGCGAGAGCTGGTCGACCCGCCGCTAACCTTCCAGCATTGTAAGGATGAAAGCCGTCCACATCCTTGACTGGATTGATGGCCTCCAACACGCGCCAACGGTCGATGTGCTCGGGCAGCGGAAGCTGAACGAGGATGCCATCGATGGAATCGTCAAGGTTGAGGTCCGCGATCAACTCAATTAGCTCGACTTCATCGACGTTGTTCGGCAGCAAGAATTGCTGAGACTTAAAGCCAACGGCCTGCGCCTGTCTGGCCTTCGCTTTCACGTAAACCGAGCTGGCCGGATCCCTACCGACCAGCACCACGGCCAAGCCTGGGGTAACATTGCATTGGGCTTGAAGCATGGCCACGGCCTGCACGACGCTAACCCGCAGGTCCTCGGCAATGGCATTCCCGTCAATTCGGATAGCATTCATGAGTGATTTCTAGAGTGTCCATCGAGGTAAGTTGGTGAGTCATCGACGAGAGGACGCCAAGGATTACTAAATCGCTGCGCTCCAACGATCGCCGGTCGCCCTGTGCGACGTTTCGCTTTTGCTGCATGAACACGGGGCACTCATCAACTGTCAGAAACATTCGACCTCAACTGTGCCAAACGGATTATCTAGCGAACACGCGCCCGCAGAAACCGCTAGCGTAAATTCAGATTAAGGTCATCGCCCATGTACTTCGTGAGCGTGACCATGTACGTGCAAGTATCCGTTGTGCCGTCATCGACAGAGTTAATCTGTCTCCTGGTGATGACCTTCTCCTTTCGCTCAAGAAGCGCCCGATCGGCGCAGAGATCTCCAAGACTCGCGACGACAACAATGGCTGGCTTTGCGCTTAGGACTATTCCCATCCCGTGCAGAGAGTACCGAACACCTAGAGTCGAAATTCCACATTGTCTTCGGCGTCGACTTCGAAATTCTGCGACTACTTTGGAGAATTCGTCGTCCTTTTCGTTTGGTCCTCATTTTCTTGCCTATGTACGCGGGCAAGGCGCGGGAGACGGATGCCGCTTCCAGGCGTGGCTCAAAGAACGGGCCTGCGACGGCGCAAACCGCTGCTCTCGAATCTATTCACTCCCTCGAAGAACTTAATGACCTTCGTGTCTGCGGGAATCCGGGCGCTGTGCACGACACCAGATGGAGTACTGCTCGCTCTAAATGTGACAGGAACAGCATGGCAGGAAAGACAGAGGGCGGTGGCTCAGTTTCGTCTCGATTGACAGCGCGACACCGCTGCCGATGCACGCGGGCACGAGTCCTTCGAATCCGGATCTCGGCCGTCGGCCTATCTCCGGCTTGCCTCCAGGTGCCTCAACGCGTGTATGCTTCGTATTCGCTTACGACGCTGGTAAGAGCGTGCCCCTTATTTGACACCTCGCCCTCGCATTGAGCGAGTGTGACGCCAAAATATTGCGGCACGAGTTTTCGCACATGGGAGGGAGCAGCAAGCGTCCCAATACAATTCGATGAAAGTGTTCAATCGGATTCGACTCGTAGCGCAATGCCGTTCTTGGGATAAGGCCACTAAGCGCATAGTGCAGTCTACACGAGAGTAGTCGCCGCTACTGGCGTGAGCTGCGACGAATCGTCGTCTGCATCAAGGCTGGCAGGTCACTCCATCCTCATATTGCGCTACCGACGCAAAATTTCCCAGTTCAGCGTTTAGTCTAATGCCTGCCCTCATCAGAGATTAGTGGTGATCGTATCGATGGGCTAGCCGCGTGGGTCGAAATGGGGAATTGATCAAATGGTCAGAGCAGGCTTGTCAAAGTAGATAAGCTCGCGCGAGCCTCGGGAGCGCCATCCGAGGAGCGAGATCATCGTCTTGACAGTGCGCAATTTGCGGGCCCGGATCGGCGAATACCCGAAACCACGACAATTATCTGAGCACACCGGACACAAATACGACAGTTGCTGACGCCACGCTCTCTTGTCTCGCGGAAGAAAGGGCATTCACTTCCGGTTACTGCGCAATTCCACGCAGGATGAAGCAATCGCGCACCTTCAATCTGGCTCTCTCGCGCCGCTTTGGGACGCGGGTCTGATACCCGGACGTGTCTGCAAGCGGGAAATTCGGAGTACTCACCGCCTAAAACCGCGCCAGGTCCGACATTTCGAAGAATCTCGCCGTTCCCGCGCTCTTTTAGTCGAATTTCTGCGCGAACGGTCATTACGATGCCCGTGCGGCGGGTGCCTAACCAGCCAATTCTGGGGGGAGCGTTCATTGGGCGATCGAATCTGATCGCGTGTCACTTCGACTTACCGTCGCAGCTTCGGACAGAGCCCGAATACTCGGCGAATCGGTTGGAGCTGCAGCTTCACTTGCACAGTGAGGGAGACTTTCGTGGTTAACCCGATCTCAATCGACCGTCGGCGCGCAGTCGGCTTGATCACCGCCTCAATTGCGGCCCCCTTCGTGATTCGGCCAGCGGGCGCGCAATCGGCTTTGCCCGATCAAAAGATTCCCGACATCCTGAAGGGCTCGGGGGAGCTGCGCATCGCCGGCTACGGCGGCATCGGTCAGGAGGCGCAGCGGAGAGCCTATTTCGAGCCTTTCGAGAAAGCGACCAGCATCAAGGTGCGCGACTTCACCGACGCCGATGGGGCCAAGGTCAAAGCGATGGTTGACACCGGCAATGTCGAATGGGACCTGGTAGGGGCGGGTCGCGGCACCATTATGAGCCTGATGAAGACCGGCGACTATTTCGAGAAGATCGACTACTCGCTGATCGACGATGGAGTCGGCAACGAATATCGCTTCGAATATGGGCTGGAGATGACGGTTTGGTGCATCGTGCTGGGCTACCGCACCGATGCTTTCAAAGGCGCCGCGCCCGCGAACTGGGCGGATTTCTGGGACATCCGCAAGTTCCCCGGCCCCCGCGCCATGTGGGGCATCGGCCCTGGCGCTCCGGAGATGGAGATCGCGTTGCTAGCGGCCGGCGTGCCGTCGGACAAGCTATATCCGCTCGACGTCGATAAGGCGTTGGCCAGCTACGAAAAGATCAAGAATAGTGTGGCCAAGTGGTACGCCACGGGTGCTGCACCCGGGCAGATGCTGACCGATCGCGAGGTCGTGATGACCACCGCCTTCAGCGGCCGCACCGTCCCGCTGCAGCAGCAAGGCTTGCCGATAGGGGTCTGTTGGAATCAGGCGATCGCCAAGCGCGATGCCTGGGCTATCCCCAAGGGAGCCAAGAACAAGGCCAATGCCATGAAATTCATCGCCTATTCGACGATGGCCATCCCACAGGCGCGTTTCTCAATGGCCGCGCCCTACGGGCCCGTCAATACGAACGCCAACGAGTATATCCCGCCCGCGCAATTAAGGCTGCTGCCGAGCGCCCCCGAGATTAAGAAGCAGCTGGTGTCTTACAACTACGATTGGTGGGTTGAGAACCAAGCCGCGGCCAATGCTAAGTTCGCCAACTGGCTGCTCGGTTAGCGCGTCCTTTTTCGATCCCGAGTGCAGCGGGCCACTGCTGGGGAATACCGCAGTCTATGAAACAAGCATCGAGCCTTGTGACTTCGCCGCAGCAGGATAGTTGTAGCCGCGGCGCACGGGTGTCTCTCACCGATCTGAAGAAGAATTACGCAGGCGTCGCGGCCATCGCCGGTGTCTCACTCGATATCTGCTCGAGTGAATTCCTCACCCTGCTGGGACCCAGCGGCTCTGGTAAGACCTCGACGCTCATGATGATCGCGGGCTTTGAGGTTCCGAGCTCGGGCGATATCTCGATTGATGGGGTATCAGTGATCTGCGAGCCGCCTTATCGCCGCAACATCGGTATGGTGTTCCAAAACTACGCCCTCTTTCCGCACCTGACAGTGGCCGAAAACATTGGTTTTCCGCTGAAACAACGTGGAGTGCCGAAGGCAGAGCGAGAAAGGCTAGTCGGCGAGGTTTTGGAGCTTGTGCGCCTTGCGGGCTATGGGGGGCGGTATCCACGACAGCTGTCCGGCGGGCAGCAACAGCGCGTGGCGGTAGCACGCGCCATCGTCTTCAAGCCACGGCTACTCCTGATGGACGAGCCCCTCGGCGCGCTCGACAAGCAGCTTCGCGAGAACCTGCAGCTTGAGATGAGGCGCCTGCACGCCGACCTGCGCATCACCTTCATCTACGTCACGCATGACCAGGAAGAAGCGCTGACCATGTCGGATCGCATCGCCGTCATGAACGAGGGGAAGGTGGCGCAGATCGGCCGGCCGGAGGACCTCTACAACCGGCCTTGCAGTCGCTTCGTTGCGGGCTTCATCGGCGAGTCCAACTTCATGCCGGCCGTGGTGCGGGGCGTCGAGAACGATATCGTGGTAGCCGAGTGCGCGGGGGTACCAGTTCGCGCCTTCTCCTCGATGCGGCCAGCGAGTGGTACCAAGGTCACCCTGACGACGCGGCCCGAGCGCCTGCGGTTCGCCAACCGGGTTGCAGAGTGCGGTCCCACCGTCAACCGGATGAGCGTCACCGTGACCGAGGCGGTGTTCACCGGCGAGCGCTGCCGATACCTCGTGAAAGCCGATGACGGGACCTCGATGGTGCTGAAGGAACCAACCAGTGCCGCCGTCTCTCGCCGTACTCCCGGCGAGCGCGCGGAGATCGCTTGGTCAGCCGCCGACACCATCCTTGTGTAGGACTCGGCATGACTAAAGTAATCATGGTCCCGCGGACGGAACGGCTCAGCTGGAATAGGCCGTTTCGCCAGACAGCCCCCCTGCTTCTAACGGTACCGCTCTTGCTCTTCATGCTGGCGTTCTACGTCGTACCGGTCGTAGCGATGCTGATGCACAGCATCAACGATCCCGTTTGGTCTTTAGATCACTATGCGGCGCTGACGGGAGATGTTGTCTTCCTGAAGACGTTCTGGACCACACTTAGTACCTCCGTGGTCGTCACGTTCGCAACGCTGGTGCTTGGCTACCCCGTCGCACTCGCCCTGGCGCACGCCCGCTCGGCAGCTCCCCTCATCATGATCTGCATCATGCTGCCGTTCTGGACCTCTGTGCTCGTGCGCAGCTATTCATGGATGGTGCTGCTCGGCCGGCACGGCCTGATCAACGAGGCCCTGGTGGCGCTCGGGTTGATTGAGGAACCGATCCGGCTGCTGAACACGACACTCGCAACCGAAATCGCAATGAGCCACATCCTGCTGCCCTACATGATCCTGCCGATCGCCAACGCGCTGCGACAGATCGACCCATCGCTCGCGCGCGCGGCCTCGGGCCTGGGCGCCTCGCCTTTGGGCACATTCCGCCAGATCACCCTGCCGCTGTCGATGCCCGGCGTGTTGGCTGGCCTGCTGTTGGTGTTTGTGCTGGCGCTGGGGTTCTACATCACGCCCGCCCTCGTGGGCGACGCGCGCGACGCCACGCTCTCCATGCTGATCGCGCAGCAGGTCGATCAGTTGAAATGGGGCTATGCGGCCGCACTGTCCGCGGTGTTACTAGCGAGCGCGCTCGCGCTGATCGCGGTGGCCCAGTGCCTGCCGGGCGTTGGCAACGCCTATCGGATAAACCTGCGATGAGCGTTGCGCGAGTTCTAGCGGCCCGCCTGCTGCCAACGACCATGGTCGGGTTGATCCTGTTATTCCTCGCCTTCCCGATCATCGTGGTGTTCATCGTCTCCTTCTCCTCGGCGCCGTATCTCACGTTCCCGCCGCCCGGCTTCGGCCTGAGGTGGTACAGGGCGTATTTCGGCAGTGCGAACTGGCTGGAATCGACCTGGCTCAGTGTCTGGGTGGCGGGAGCCGTTGTTGCGCTTTCCACTACCCTCGGAACGCTTGCGGCAATCGGCATTGTCCACCTGCCGCGGCCTTTGCGCATGGCAACGGTCGCGCTGATTCTTTCGCCGATGATCGTGCCGGTGATCATTGTCGCAATCGGCGTCTATTATGCGTACGCACGCTTTGGATTAATCGGCTCGCCGGTGGCAATCGTTCTGGCGCACACGTGTCTTGCCGTGCCATTCGTCGTAACCAGTGTTAGCGCCAGCCTCGCCGCCATTGATCCCAGGCTCGAACAGGCGGCGCTCAGCTTGGGGGCCACGCCTAGCGGCACGTTCTGGCAAGTGACCTTGCCACTGATCCGGCCAGGCGTGCTTGCCGGCGCACTGTTTGCGTTCATTGCCTCCTTCGACGAGGTGGTCATCGCAATGTTCCTGTCGGGTTCCGGCGCGATCACTTTGCCGCGGCGCATGTGGGATGACATACGCTTCGAGATCAATCCCACGATCGCCGCCGTATCGACGCTCACGGTCGTCTTAGCGGCGTTGCTGCTCACTGCGCACTTCCTGCTCAAGAGATCTGATTAAACCCATCGCTCCCAATCCTGACCTCGCATGCAGTCAGCATCCCAATACATTTCTTCCGATCAGGGCTGGATCGTGCTTTTCAGTGAAAGCTCGGGATCCCTCGAACAGTGAGCTGCGTCCATTTAATAGCTGCGAACGAAAGTGGCCCCATCCAAGTCGCCTATTATACGTAGAAGGCGTCACGGCTCCGACGAAGTGCCGCACGTCGTGCGGGCAGATTCGCTCTCCTGCAGCTCTATTCGCAATTTATAACGTTGAGAGCGTCGTGGTGAGATTGAGCGGCGGCTGCCTGACGTGGAAGACCTAAGAGATGCCTTGTTTGGAGACATTCTCAGATCCTGCTGTGATTTTTTCCGCCATGACACCTATCGGGGCAGAGCGACGGCTGGTTGGCACCGCTTTGCAGGATGCGATCGTAGCGAATTACAGCGGAAAGCGTTTTCCGGAACGGGCACCTCACGATTTTCTCGGACCATTACTAACGCGCTCCAGGATCAACCATCGTTAGCGAAGGGGGCGCCTACATGAATGATTCGCCCAAACCCCAGGCGTGCCGCGCCGATAACATTGCGGCGCCCCTGCGCTATGTTACTTTTCGACGCGTCTGGCTGGCCAGCCTGTTGTCAAATCTCGGGATCTTGATCCAAGGAGTGGGGGCGGCTTGGTCGATGACGCAGATGACGTCGTCGGCCGACCGGGTCGCGCTTGTGCAGACCGCGCTTATGCTGCCGGTGATGTTGATTTCGATACCGGCCGGCGCCATTGCCGATATGCACGACCGCCGCCTCGTCGCTTTGGGTGCCCTCTCAATTGAGCTTTGCGGCGCAATCGCGCTGGCAATTTTCGACTTGGCGGGTCTCATGACTCCAAACTTTTTGCTGTTGTCTTGCTTTCTGATCGGTAGCGGCATGGCGTTAAGGGCGCCAGCCTGGCAATCCTCCGTCAGTGAGCAGGTGCCGACCGAGGCACTGCCCGCCGCAATTACGCTTACCGGTATGAGCTACAACATCGCGCGCAGCTTCGGACCCGCGATCGGTGGCATTGTGGTTGCGAGTGCTGGCGCACTTGCCGCCTTTGCAATCAGCGGATTGCTGTACCTGCCACTCATGGTCGCGCTGTTCCTATGGAAGCGCGCGCCAGAGCCATCGCGCCTACCACCAGAGCAGCTGACCCGCGCCATTGTTGCGGGCGTGCGCTACATCACAAATTCGCCATCAATCAAGATCGTGCTGACCCACACGATACTGATTGGTGCCATCGGCGGCTCGATCTCGGCACTCATGCCGCTGGTCGCGCGTGATCTGCTGCATGGGGGTGCGCGGACTTATGGCGTTATGCTTGGCGCGTTTGGTGTCGGCGCCATTGTCGGGGCGCTCGGCATTGACGAGGTACGCAAGCGCATGACCGGCGAAGCCGCTGTGCGCGCCTGCACATTGTCAATGGGCGGCGCGGTAGCGGCTGTGGCGCTGAGTCACGCTCCCATTCTAACCACGTTCGCATTGGCTTTGGTCGGCGCGGCTTGGACGATGTCCGTGACGCTGTTCAACATCGGCATTCAGCTCTCGACGCCGCGCTGGGTAGCGGCTCGTTCGCTTGCGGCGTACCATGCTGCGATTTCCGGCGGCATCGCCATTGGCAGTTGGGGTTGGGGCTGCCTCACCGATGCTGCCGGCGTGGAGATCGCGTTGCTCGTATCTTCTGCGCTCATGCTCCTTTTCCCCCTGCTTGGACTCTGGCTGCCTATCCCGCGAATTAGGGGGGATCGCCAAGACGCCGAAATGCTAGCCGATCCAGAGGTACAGCTTGCGCTCACCGGCCGCAGCGGCCCGGTGGTCGTGGAGATCGAATATCGGGTATCGCAGGAGAGCGCCCGCGCATTCTACAATATAATGCTGGACATCCAGCTTTTCCGCCAACGTACCGGCGCGTATGGCTGGTCGATTGCTCGTGACATCGCCGATCCTGAACTTTGGACCGAGCGCTATTACTGCCCGACATGGCTCGATTATTTACGCCAGCGCAACCGCTCAACTCAATCGGAACGCGCGCTCGATCGCCAAGCGGCAGCTTTCCATATGGGCCCCGAACTCGTGCGCGTCCGCCGCATGCTGGAGCGCCCATTTGGATCGGTGCGCTGGTCGGCCGAGACACCCGATCGTGGCACGGGCACATGCGTCCGGTGATCGCGAACGCCGAGATGAAAGATCTTCGTCAAACGACACTAAGGGTCTGAAGCATCTGACTAGACAGGACACCTGTGCTGCCCGCGATGAAGGTGGCATTGTCGATGCCGACTGCTGCGACCGCACGTACCAGACCTGCGAGCTTTACTCTGATGTAAACCTCTTTGGCAAACGGCGTGCTCCATCCGAACATCTCGCCGAAATTGCCTAGTACAGCGGGTATGCAATGAGCAGTTCAGACAGATAGTTTTTGAACACGCCCGCCTCCTTCGAGCGGCTCCAGCTGAGCTGGGCCCGATCGTGCGTAGCGTTTGCGTGAAATCGTCGCCCTTAGCCACCGCGCTGAAACGTGGCAAGCCGATCCCAGCTGTGTGACTGTGATTTTGCAGCAGGGCCGGCCGCCGATGTCCAACAGGTAGCGCCTAGGAACCCGGGGTTCGTACAGCGAGCACCTACTTGCCGAGAAATGTTGCTGTCAGCTGCCCAGACCATTTGTCGAGCCCTGTGACTGCACGGATCAATACGCCCAGCGCTCTGACAGTCCGCTTCCAAAGTGAACAGAAGAGCCAAAGCAAAATGTCTGCAGCACTTTTCTAGCCGGCCGCCCCTTCCGCTGAAGTCACGGACTCGCACGAAGCATAAGCGTCTGAAACAAGCTTATAACAACCACATGCCCTTTGCTCGAGGCAGTTGCGTTCGTCAATCTCCAAGAGACCGCGCCTCTTGCGAATCAACCTCTGTTCTTCGAATTGGCTTAGAGTCTCAGTAATCCCGGCCCGGCGCAATCCCAAGACCGACGAAAGATAGTCATGGGTAACTGGAAGCACACGAGCGTCCACGGCGTCGCTAGCCAGACAGAGCCAACTCGCGAGCCGCCTTTCGCGGCCGTGCCGAACCCCGCATAATCCTGTCTGAGCGCAATGCAGGGCGAGCGCTTGATCGTACCTGGAGAGATGTTCCCGCATTTCAGGACGATCGTTCATCACGCGGCGCAAATCCTCCACACGAATCCTGTGCGCGCTTCCGGGAAAGAGCACAACAGCCTGATGCGTCGAAGTTTGTCTACCCATCAAAAGCGAAGCACCAATCGCGCCACGATACCCTATTACCGCCACCTCCAGGAGGCTCCCGGTCGCGACAATCCTGAGGGAGACGAGCCCCGACTCGACAAAATAGACATGATCAAGGGGCCTTTTCGGCTCCTGTAACACCGTCCGTTCTTTCAGGACGATCGGCTCAAGGAACTGTCCTATGGCCGCCAGGTCTTGAGGAGAACATTTCGCGAGAATTGCGTTTCTGACGAACGACCGAGGGCCGCGACCTGCCGTTCCAAGGCCGCGAAACATTTGCTGTGAATCGGACACCCGTTTCAGGATGGCATCCGCGGGGCGATCAAGCCCTTCCAAGACATCGGGCATTCGGTCGCTCATAGTGTGGTCCGTCTCTTGGCAATTGATCTAGCCGAACGACTAACTTTAGCGATTCTGCGATCTTGATTTGCGCAATGAGCCTCGTGGCGACGCCCAAATCCCGCTTCAAATCGTCCCTTTCGGCGGATTCAACGCATCGAGCGTCGGCGGCGGCCTGGCCGCCTTAGGCGACGCGCGGAGAAGCGCCTCTATGGATACGGATGGGGATAGCGTCCGATCCAGCGGTCGACATGGTCCAAGCAGGCCGATGTCGACCACGTTGAGAACGGCAAGCTCAGGAGCATCCCGGACGCCCGCGCCAGATCTTGCGAGGCGATGCAGGCTTCCACCTTGCACCATCGCCTCCACTCCGACAACGACCGTCGCCGCCACCTGCGCCGAAGGATGCCACATGGCGACGAAAGGGTCTCCTACCAGAGAGAGTGGTTAGCACTCGGCCGTCTCACCGCTCCGGCAGCCCACAGCAAGGCGCAATCGAGATCGACCATTCAGGCGAGGCTTGATGCGGATCCCCAGCGATGTAGACGCCGCGCCGCTTAGGCTGCAGTCGCGACATTCGCAAGCTACGGCAGCGATGATCCCGGATGATTCACCCAGATGGATCGCGCCCCCGCCAAACCGCCTGATTGCGGGAAGATCTGAGCAACCGTCGAGCTTCACGCATCCGAAGTTGTTCCCGTCCAAGATACTGGCTTGATCATCCGATAAGGGCGGACACGGCGTTTGCGCATCCCCAAGAGAGGCTAAATCCGGACCCGCCATGTCCGTAATTATGGATTATGCATAGGCCCGTCTCTAACACCTCTCGTTCAAGCCTGATGCCAGAGGGCCTTACTGGTCGCACCCCGACGACGAGTTGTCGGGGCCGCTCGCTTGCACTATTCCGAACCCAAGGAACGTAGCGGCCGGCGCGGGCTACTACGTCTGACCACTTAATGGTTTCGACGAGGTCATTCAGCCCAGCCTCCGCACTCCCGCCAATCATGACCTCTCCCCCCCTGGGTATCACGTAGGCCATGCCATCTGGATGGTCGTCGTCTCCAATATATTCGATGGGCGATCCGTCATCGGATGCAACCACAAAATATTGCCCTTTGTACGGTTCAAAGGCTTCGTCGTTGACAAGGGTTGCGGCCCCCAGTCCGGTGCAATTTACGACAATATCGTGTTGACAGCTGAGATCATCCAAGCGCTCGACGTGTTGTCGCCTGAACTGCACGTTCCTCTTCTCGGCCTGCTCGACCAGCCAGTTCAGATAGCAGGACATTTTCGCCGCCGGCGCCTTCAATCGGTACCCCCATTTAACAGGGGCATTCGAAAGTGAGCTAATGGAGCCATGGAGCGCGCCTTCCGGCTCATTAAACCTCCGCAGTTCGTCATCTGTTAAAAATGCGAACTCGGGTGGAATATGCGACCAACTGGGTACATGCCTCCGCTGGGCTCTAAAGAGCTCAACGCCACGAATGATTTCGACGCGGGATTCTGGATAAAGACGGGATATATCAAGCAATCGTTGCAGCGTCACTGAAGACCACTCAAGCACTTCCGCGGTTTCCGGGACGAGATACACGTGCCACACAGCCGTGGCTTTGACCGAATCCGTATCGGCTCCGAACTTGTCAGCGACGATTTGCACCTCATACCGGCTAGCTAGTACGATTGCAGTGGTAAGACCTACGACACCAGCTCCCACGACGCAGATCGACTTTGTCATCGGGAAGCCCTCGTATTTAAGAGCACACGCTGAAACGCCTTGAACAATTTTTCCGCGGCCGCAGGACGATCTTTGCGCAACTCCGTTGCTGTCTGCGTCACAACATGATCCGGAGGCGTCAATGGAGATCCTCCCAGCGATTGAGCCAGAATCTGCACTCTACATGCAACTTCCATATAATGCTGCAAATAGACCGCTTCCTCGATGTTTGGGGCCACGACGAGGAGCCCATGGTTGCGCAGCAGGCCAACTCCTCCTGTCTCGAACAGTCCCATGAGCGCAGGGTCAATCTCTGCCTCACGGAACAGTCCCTGATACTCGACACAGATCGTTTCAGGAATGAGCTCGATGGCTGTCTGCGAGACTGGAAGAAGCCCTGCGCAGGTCGTACCGACAGCTAACGCATTTTCGGAATGCGTATGTATTGCGCTACCTGGTCGCGCCCGCACCTTATGGATCAGCCGATGAAGCTTATATCCGTCGGCATTCACACCCAGCTTTTCTGGATTGAGCTTATCAATTTCATCGAGAGGAACCGTGATCCAGTCCGATGGCCTCATTTCAACGGCGAGAACGCCATCGGGATTCATGGAAACAAAGATGCGCCCTCGAGCGTCGCTCCATGCGGTTGAAATGTGATTAAATATTGCATCGACGTAATTCAGCTTTCCAAGTATTTGCCATGCATCTGTCAGCTTGGCGTTGACAAGGTGCATGTCACTTCCCTCGCTCAGCGACGCAAAGCCTTATTCCAAGATCTTCATAGGCATTGTATGGAGGATCAAAGCTTCTGAAGGTTATTTCTGCCGCTTCGATCTCGGACGATAGCCACGAGGACCCGCGCGCAACCCGATCATCCAGACCACAGACGTCTGCTTCCTGTCGGAACGACTCTTCAGAGTATGGCTTTGCTTTTGAAAGCGTCCATTCCCAGACATTGCCGACGATATCATGAAGAGCACTCGAATTGAACGGAAAGAGCCCTACAGCGCAGGGCCGAAGGGCTCTCGCCTCCTCGCTACTTTCTGCCGCCCGCAAATGAGCGTTCTCGTAAGGGGCTCCCTCAGTCCAAGGATAAGGATTGTCTCCACTCTGTTGCCGGGCCCCGCTCTCCCATTCGGCTTCTGTCGGCAGACATACCTGCTGACCTTTGTCCAGTTTTCCCTCCTTGCGAAGCCGGGTGTCGATCCAGCTCGCATAAGCCAGCGCCTCCCACCAATTCACTCCGACAACAGGTTGATTGGGCCTGTTGTGTGAAGGGGCAGACCAGTACATCGGGGACGATCGCTTTATCATTCGCTCGCATTGATCCGGGAAGTCTTTAGCAATCAGGCGCTGCCCAAGCACTTCGCTCGTGAGGTGCGTCGGCGCGACGTCCCGAGCCCGGTTCAGGACGGCATTGCGGACGTCATCATCACCGCTTGCCCACGCCCATCCTTCGGCACTCTGCCAGTGCTCCTGCTGCTTGTAGCCGCCATCATCCAGGAACTGCTTGTATTCGGCGTTGGTCACCAAGAACGCCGATAACGCAAAGCGGCTTAGCACGCCCTTGATCGGTGGTGAGGCAGGAACGCTCGAATATTTCGTTATTCTCGTGATATGGTTGGTCGATCGCCCAATCTGCCTGGGTCCGGTCTCTACCCAGAATAGCCTCGAACTGAACTCGGCCTCGAGTCTCGGATCGCCTAACGTGCCCAGAAGATCGCCGATCCGCATCCTCTTCGAGAACGGCAGCGAACGCCTGCTCAGCCACTTCAGCAGCTCGGATTGGGTCGCCAGGATCCTTTGTTTGAGGTCCCGCATCAAGTTCTGACCATGCGTGACGGATACCACTTCGCTGAGCATTTCTGCTCTAGCCAGAGCAGCTTCGATCGTGCGGCTTGAAGGCCCACCTCTCAATTCACCAACGAAGGCGTTTATTTCGTTCTTTCCTTCTTCGCTTGCCGCCCGCAGTCCGGCCCAATACCGGATCGGCGGATGCCACTTCTCGAGCAATGCGTAGCCGCGTCGCTGGGTAACCGGCCGCTTCGCCAACGCATAACCGGCCAGCACCTCGCGAAACACGTTGTGCGCGAAGTCGTATTCATTTCGCCGCAGCGGCGGCAAGATGCCATGTCCGCGCCGAATATGGGCCGCAATGCTCGTGATGAGATTTTCCCGGGTTTCGAAGGGCGTCGCTGCCGAGAGCCGGCACGTGTCTTTTGAGACACGCCGAAGGTCTTCGTCAGTCAGGATCTTTGTCCCGCCCCGTACGAGGCGTTCTTGCGCCGTGAAGGCGGCTTCCGCAAGCGCGTCCAGAATCCAGCTGCCATGGTCGGTAACGAGAAGTCTTTGATCGCCGAACAGGTGCTTTTTCATGAACAACCGGTCAACAGCTCTGAGGCACAATTGACTCACAGACGACGGGATATCCCGGCTCTCGTCCGAATAGATCGTTTGCAGGATGTTCAGCATCAACGGCGTCAAGCAAACAGCACCGAGCTCGGAGTTCGTCGAGATTGCACTGGCCACATCGAGTTTGCGCCTCTCCAGATCTACTGTGTCAAGCCCTTCTTCTGCACGAAGTCGAATCGCAACATCGTGCCAGCGAACCACTGCTTCCCTTGCCTGTTCTGGCGAGAAATTAGAGATTTCGAACAGGGCCGCCGGCCTTATCTTGGTTCGATCGTCCTCGTGCCAGTCGACCACGCGGCTGGTCACAATTGTGCTAAGGTGGCCGGTACGAAAGCTTTCGTTGTTTGGGATGTTGACGCTTCGTATCAAAGCTGCAGCCTCAATCCGTGTTGGGATCTGGTCGTCGGCTCGTTGCGTCATTGGAAGCTCGTCCAGGCCGTCGAAGATCAACGTGGCGGTCTTGAGAGATTTCTCCAATTCGAGGAGCGCCGCTTCGTCCAGCACGAGATCAACAGCTCGCAGTGCACACTCTACGATCGCGCGCTGATTGGTCCTGTCCTTTAGCTTCAAAGACGCGAGTGGCACGTAGAATGCAAAGCGGTCCAGCTTGCTTGCGAGAAATTCTTGAGCAAATCTGGTGGTCAGGAACCGAGCAAGGGTCGATTTGCCATATCCCGGATGGCCAATCACAACCGCACATTGCTCTGTGGTCGTCCAAAGAGCATTTATATCCCTGTCTCTTATACACATCTGACGCTGCCGACGAACGATGTGTATAAGAGACAGGCCAAATACTGCGCTTCGCCGTCGGCAAGTGATCTTCGAACGGAAGACGATGATGGCGCTACTCTGATCACTTTCTCTTCAGGAGTTCGCTCCCTTCTCGGGCCATCCATCTGTTCCTCGCAATATCCTCTACGAATCTCGCATACGCGGAAATTGGCTCAGCGCTGTCAGACTCCCGGTCGCGGAGCGCCGCCAATAACCGCCTTCCCGAGACACAAAATACAGGACCGGTTCTGGGATCTGGCTCGGCTCCCGATCGTCCAGCAGCGGCACATTGAATGTGTTCTGGTTGGGCAAAATCGGCCTTTGCGTATCCACCAAGGGCCGGCCCTCAGCTTCGACCCGCCAAACGTAGATCGGCGCCTTTGTCAGGTTCTGTATTTCGAGATCCCATTGGCGGCCCCTCACCAGATCTGTGACATCCTCTTTCACGACCTGCGACGTAAGCCAAAAATAGACCGCCGTCTGTTCATCAATCGATTTCTGTTCTTGTTCCTTCCGATTTTTTCCAAACTGCCAGACGAGCGACACCAACGCGGTCATGACACCGAGAAACGTCGCGCTACCGGATACAACCTGGCCCCAGGAGCCGAATTTTTGATAATCGATTGCGCCGAGCCGAATGCCCCAGTAATTGAGCGTAACGAGCATCAAACAGGAGAAGAGCAGCAGCAGGACAGCTACCCAAAGCAATGCGAACACGATCTGGTCAGTCGTGCTGCGCCGCAGTTCAGGGCCACGCATTTCGGTCACCTGACCCTATAGGTGTCCTTGCCAAATCTGATCATGTTGATGATCGATGCGACCGCCCGATTGGCCATCGCATCCCGCGCATCGCTCGTAAGCGAAGCAATATGGCCGGTTATCATCAGGCGTGACGGTATGTGCAACTTCGCAGCACCGGCGATCTCGGCCTGCTCGTAGAATCCATCGAAGGCTGCATAGCCGAGCTTTCCTGACGAAAGGGCGTCCAACAAAGCTGTTGGGTCGACGATCTCAGCGCGCGCGCTGTTGATCAGAATGAGCCCGGGCCTGAACCTGTCAAACTGCCTTTGCCCGATCAAACCGCGCGTTTCGGGATTGCCTGGCGTCATGACAATCAGAACGTCGACACTCTCCGAAAGCTCGTCAAGCGGCCGGTAAGTCAGCCCAAGGCGCGCCTCCTCGGCTGGCTTTCGCGTCCTTGAGAAGTAAGAGACGGAACAATTAATGCCCCACCTCAGGATTTCAGCAATACGAGTGCCAATACCGCCGAGCCCCACGATTCCCACATGCAGATTCGCCAAATCTCTTTGTTTTTCTTCCTTCCCGGAATTTCCCTCAGAATACGCCAGCGCATATTGATGGATACGGCGAGTCGAGTTCAAAAGCAGGCCCATCGTGAATTCGGCAACGGCATTGCTGAGAGTACCGGGCGTGTTGGTGACTGCGATCCCGCACCTCTCAGCCGCATCGGCATCGATAAATGATTGGTACCCCATTCCAAGGAAGGCAATTATCTTGAGTTTCTTTGCGCCTTGAAGTGCTTTTGCTGTTGCAAACTCATCTCCGCCCAAGAGGTATCCCGCCTTGTCTGCCAGGACTGCCGCGAGTTCATCCTCGGATAACAGATGCGTCGGATTCTCGACCACAAACCCCGCTTCAACCAGCGGCTTTAGCAATTCCTTGCGGACGCTCGTGCCAGTTACCAAGATCTTGTCTGACATGGTCAGTTCCTTTTTGTTAAAGGCCCAGTTGCGCTTCGCGCAGCAGCTCGTCATAGTAGCGCACCCTGGCGCTGACGCCGTCCGACGCGCCGGCCAGATACTGGCGCGCGTCATAACCTAGCTTTTCAAGCGCGGTCGCCGCTTCTGCAATGAGGCGGGTATGCGCCTCGTCTTCGCCAATGTTCGCCTGAAGGAAGCTTTTGTAGTCTGCTGATGGCAAAGCAGCATCGAAACACGCCTCTACCGCTCGATACTCGGCGAGAAGCATTTGCTCATTTCCGACACCAAGAGCTCCAAGCGCTCGCATTGGGGCAGCCTCGGTTTGCTGCAAAGCCTCGATGAAAGATGCGACCGCTTCGGTTACTTTGACCGGTCGATCTGATAGCCCAATGGACCTGCACAACTTCCAAATGAGCCACGGGTGGGAACGATCTGCGATCCCGGCGCGGACTGAGCTGTGTTCGCC
This sequence comes from Bradyrhizobium sp. UFLA06-06, assembly GCF_054820065.1. Classification (NCBI taxonomy): domain Bacteria; kingdom Pseudomonadati; phylum Pseudomonadota; class Alphaproteobacteria; order Hyphomicrobiales; family Nitrobacteraceae; genus Bradyrhizobium; species Bradyrhizobium sp. UFLA06-06. The sequence goes on along the minus strand of NZ_JADFUD010000042.1, from coordinate 2,574 downwards.
ATCGACGACCGGCATCAGGAGTGAGCGAACGTGAACATTCGCAATCTTGGCAATCACTCTGAGCAGGATCTGCGAAAACGGGTTGGTGACGATAGCCTCCTGGCTCGCCCAAAGCGCTAGAGCATCTGGGTGATTCTTTGCGTACTCGAAAAAGGGATGCACCTCTATTCTGGCGCGCCGCTCAATCGCTTCCGCTTCGGCGACAAATGGGGCTATCGGCCAATGGACAATCGGCTGGAAATATTTGTCCACCGGAAACACCGTCCTTGGCAAAACATCGCTATTCATAGCTTCCTTCAGCATTCCTAGCGCCCCCTCCGTGCGACCTCATAATATGATCAAAGTATGTATTCACCGCGATTCCATCGTCTTTCGCAGTACTCCAATCTGCTCAAGACCCAGAAGCACGCCCGCTTTGACGGGTTGCGAGCTTGGGGGCGCACGGCGCTATTCATTAAAGAAGCATCAACGCAATGGCGCGGCGGCTGCACGTCCATTGCAACTAATGCCACCTATTCGGCCGTTATCGCCTTCCTGGTACAGGCCTTACCCATCCCGCCGAGCCAAACCCGGAGATATTCGCAGATGGCTGCTTGCAAGACGTTGCACAGCCCATTTTTATTTTAGTCACCAGATCAAGGCCCTACCTGCAGTTCGCCGTTCAGCCGAACTCTTGTAATTGGAACAGCGACGAGAAGTTGCGAGACAAACGGCCAAATCGCGCAGGAATTCAGCGATTTTTTAGGCCCCTGCGCAGCATCGAGGCCAACACCATTGTCTGCAACGTCGCGAGCTCGCGAGACCGCGGTCCGTCGGGCCGCCCATAAGGATGTCGTGAGTCGAACTAGCTGCTGATAACGAGCAGGCAGCGCGCAAGACCAGATTCCAGGGCGAGTCCACCGCGTTCTAGAGGATGAAAACCCCCGAGTCCGACGCGCCCCAAGCGCGTCAGCTAATCCTGTTTTGGAGACTTCGGCATCAAACAGCCGCACACTGAGGCGCAGCGCATTTTTTATCTTCGATGAAATCCTCATAAATCCGACGTAGAGCAGGTGACGCCGTGTATCCTGAAAACGCCGATTTGCTGCCAACAGAATCCCGCCTATCGAGTTGATCCGTCGTCGGACCTGATCAAAATACATCCTGCCATTTGTCGGGGACAATGGCAGCCTCATAGATGTTGTCGATCAGGTCTTCGGTAATCCGCAACATGATGCTCCGCTCCTCATATCCCCCAGAAGATATGACGGCCCATGCGTGACACACACAACGGATCGAGTAGCGGTTCCCGCACTGAATAATCTCCCATACAGCTTTAGGGCCAACGACGTCGGTCGTTTGATCGCGAGAGTATCTGTCAAGCGTTCTGAATCAAGCCGGGTAGCATGATTGTGCGAAACGATCCAATTTGAAGCGGGCGGAGCACACTCGGGTGAGAAGTGCGATAGTTCGTCCGTCACGTACCGTACCGGTCAGAGCAAAGCTCTCAATGTTGCCATTGTATCGACGCGCGGAGGGCGCACCTCTATTCTTCGTGCAGGACTAATCTGGTCGAGATCGCGCAGGCCGCGACGGAAGGGCGGAGAATGCACTACTTTTCAAAATGCCCCCGTTGAGGAAACAGCGGCTCTGACGATGCTGTCCATAAATGTCAGAACTGCGGGACTGTTTTTTGTAAAGAATGCGGAAAGTCGCGGCTCGGAGATGTGTGCCCGCACTGTGACGATGGCTCCGCGCCACAAGTCGGCAAATTAGATAGAGCGCGATTCTGCAATTGCCCCCGTTTCTCCCGCTGATCGAGGTGAAACGCGAATGCTCCGTCGTGGCCACGAGGATGGCGACCAGCCTAGGCTTGCTTCTCAACGGTCAGGGCTGCAGAACTTGGGCGTCGGGAAGCATTGAGTGCGCCGCGCGCCGTTGATCAAGCAGCTTGACCTCAATATCAAGGGGGCAGCTAGGACCTAGGCAAGCGGCTCTGCTGTGCAGAGAGCACGACAGGGCCGCCGCCAAGGCAGCAGGGCCGAGGGCAACGGCACTGCGAAGTCCACCTAGCCTGCAAGAAGTAAATATACACGGAATCGACAGCTCTAAGGTTGATCTTGATAGCGCAGGCGTATCGTTGGAGTCTCTCAGAGAAGTCTCAATCCCGTTGAGCCAGATGGCCCTACGTACGATCTGTACCGTATTGGCGATCAGCGTCCATGGTCACGTCCTAAGTCATATCAGATTCATCGCATCTTGTAGCGAAGTTGTCACGACTTCGAGCCCGGGCGTCGTCCAATTTGGCGCGCAACATGCCCGCATGTTCAAACATCGCATCAAAGATGATAGAGTTGAGATGCCGGTCGGTGACGACAATTCGCCGAAGCCGTATGGTTCTCTGAAAATTCCCGACTGTTTGAAAGCCGCTGTAGAGTTAGTCGGCTGGCACACTCGGCTCGCCAAGAAAATGCCCGTTGCGTTACACGGCGCCACAAAGCAGCAGGCGTGGAGCACACGTTCAACCTCACCCCAGACAGCCGCCTTGTCTTTCAGCGCATTCGCTCCAAAACTGCCGGCTTGCATTACTCAACC
>NZ_JADFUD010000041.1:0-69834 GCF_054820065.1 Bradyrhizobium sp. UFLA06-06 | reverse complement strand
AGAAGCCACGCAAAAAAATGCCTGACACTGGCCTGCACCCGCGCACGCCCAATTGCGCAAAGCCCTCGCTTGCGGGGAGGGTTGGGGTGGGGGCTCTCTCCACGAGTCGTATCGTGGAGAGAGCCCCCACCCGTATCGCATCTCTGATGCGATACGACCTCCCCCGCAAGCGGGAGAGGTTCAGCAGTCTGCCGCGAGGCTGGTTCAGCCTGACTCCATCATGCACTAGCTAACGCTTGCGCGCCGCCTTGCGGGTCTTTCCGACCGACCGTTTGCTGGCCGCGCCGCGCTTGGTCGCGGTCTTCTTGCTGGCGGCCGCGCGTCGGACCGGAGCTGCCGTGGCCGGACGCTTGCGCGCCGGCGCCTTCTTCGGCGCTTTCCTGGCCGTTTCCCTCGCAGCTTTCTTGGCGGCCTTCTTCGCTGTTTGCGGACGCGCGCGTCGCGCCGTTGTCGCGCCGCGGCGCCGCGTGCTGTTTCCTCCGATCGGAACGAGGTGGTCGTCGGCATCCAGTGTCAGCTGCTGGAGCAGGAACGCCGGCAGGAAGCTCGGGTCGTTGTAGAGCTTGCTCAAACTGTCCTGATCGAACTTGCCGCCCTGCCCGCGGTCTTCGCCCGCACCGGCGCGCCAGGCCGCTTCCCAGACCCGGGCCAGGGTCTTGGCACCGTCCTGCATGCAGGCCGCGGTGGCATCCTTCAGCTTCGACCACAGCGCCTCGACCTGGCCGCTGCCCATATGCGAATTGAACAGGTTGACGATGGTCATCGGCGGCAACCGCTTCACGGTCCGCTGCATCAGCGCGACCACGGCAACCGCGGCGTCGCGGCCGGTCGGCGTGCCGCCAGGGACAATCTCGGCAACGTCGCTGGTCCGGGCGTCAGGGATCATCTTGATGAGATCCTTGCCGTGCCGGCCGATCATCGTGGTCTCGTACACGCTGTGCACCTTGGCATGCGCCTTGTCGTTCGGATCGAGGCCATGGTGGAATTGCGAGATGTGCAGTGGCTGGCAGGCATCGCCGATGTAATGCGCGACAATGCCCGCGGCGCAGACGAACTCCAGCTTCTTGTTGGCGGCGGCGTACTCCACCATCTCGTCGAAGATCTGCCAGACCCGGAACGGCAACGCGCCGCGCCGGTCCTCGCCGATCCCTTCGTAATAGTCGTTCCAGACCTTCGGATCGACGTTGCGCGTCGACTCCGCGCAAAGGTCGAGCAGCGTCTTGCCGTCCCTGCCCGGCTTGTCCATGTCGGCGAAATGGTTGCTTTCGTCGGTGTGCCGGGTGAAGCGCCAGACCAGGTCGGCGACATCGGCCAGCGGCGAGAACGTGCCTCGCTGATGCGGCTTGAGGTCGGCGAGCAGCTTGTCGTCGAGGCCGATATTGTCGGAATTGGCGTCCATCATGGCGGCAAGCTTGGGCAGCTTCGCATCGATCAGACCGGTCGCGTAGGCGCCGATCTTGACGTGGCCCCATTCGCCCCAATACTCGGTGTGGCCGGCGTTCCAGTCGCCGATCAACTCGACATCGAGCTCGCGGCACAGCGTCGCCATGCAGATGCCGAGCGCAACCTGCATCGGGACCTTGCCGCTCGATCCGAACAGTTCCTGGCCGCCCCATTCGAGTGCCAGAGGACTGAGGATCCGCGCGCCGCTGGCGTTCTTCCTGGCGTCCGGATCGTCGACGAACCAGACCGTGCCGGAATCGCCGGGATAGTTGTTGAGCGGCGTGTCGCCGTCGCGCGGGCCGATCACGAAATCGCTGACATATTCCATGCCGCCGACGGTCTTGTAGCGATAGAACAGGCCGAGGATCTTGCCCTTCATCAATCCGCTGGTCGCACCGAACGCAATCAGCGGCTGGTTGATGATGTCGAGACGGAAGGTGCCGACATTGAGGTCGACGACGTCGCCGACCTGGCCCACGCCGTATACCTGTGCGGTCCAGCCCTTGACGTCATCGACGCGGATCAAGCCGGCATCGAGATTGGCCACCACGCGCGAGCCGGGCCAGCCGGGATAGACCTCGCTGAAGGCGCGCTTGCCGAGTTGCAGCGCATCGCTGACGCCGAGGCGGCGGTCGGTGTTCTTGAAGCCGGCGAAGATCTCGCGGCCGGCGGCGCCGACCACGTGACGGTTGGAGAGTGCAAACACTGTCTCGCCATTGGTGACGAGACAGCCGACCGAGCCACGGTGGATCTTGCCCTGGATCATGGTCTGCACCGGAAAGCCGCCGCCGACCAGATCGCTCTTGAACACCGGCGGATCGACGCTGCCGGGGCTACCCTCGTTCGGATCGACCTTGACGACGCAGGTGGGCACGACTCGACCATCAGGCAGATACAGGAACGGAGGCACCAGCTGGTCCTGCTTCTCGGGATGGTTCTTCAGTTCGGAGCGCTTCATCCAGTCGCGGACGAAGACGAGGATGCAGGGCCACGACCAGTCCTTGACCGACGAATTGAACAGCGTGCGCGGACCGAGCGCCTGCGGTTTGGAGTGCGCCTTTCTTTCCGTCGCGTTGCGATCGTTGTCCCGGATCAGATAGCGGCCGATCGCCGTGGCGTAGACCGATTGCAGATGGGCGAGGTGCACGTGATAGGCCTCGCGGGCATCGAGCAGGTCCTTGACCGACAATGACGTGAAATCATGCTTGGTCAGATCAATCATCTGGCTCCTCCGAAAATGCGCTTTGCGGCAACACCGGTTCAGGACGCAGAAATAGACGATCGTGGCAGCCCACGATCATGGGTTAGTTCACATAAGTTATACAATTTAAAAGGGATGACACGAATGTGACGGGGCGGGCCGGATGTCTCTCCGCCGAACGGCGTGCGGATTTCTATTTCCGCTGGGCGCGCCCTTTGGCGAAATGCTTGGCCAGGAAATCCGCCAGCACCTCGACCCGCGCGGGACGCGGTCCGCCGGGCGGGGTGACGAGATGCACGGCGCCCTCGGGCTGCTTCCAGCCTTTCAGGATCACCTCGACCTCGCCGCGCGCGATCGCATCGCCGACGATGAAGTCGGGCAGATCGGCGATGCCGAGGCCGGCGAGCAGCGCGGGCATCACGGCCTCGCCATTGTTGACCCGGAGCTGGCCGGCGGGACGCACGCTCGCCTGCTCGCCCGACGCGTTGGTGTAGTGCCAGACGCCCTGGGTCGAGAGATAGGCGTAGCCGAAGCATTTGTGCTCGGCGAGATGCATCGGATGGGTCGGCCGGCCGTGGCGCTTCAGATAGGACGGCGCCGCCACCGTGTAGCGCGGCATGCCGCACAGCCGCCGCGCGATCAGCGAGGAATCCGGCAGCCGCGCGATGCGCAGGCCGGCATCGAAGCCCTCGCCGATCAGATCGACCGTCGCGTCGCTCAAATGCAGGTCGATCGAAACCTCCGGATAGGCCTCCATGAATTCCGGCAGCAGCGGCGCCACCGTCTTGATGCCGAAACTCATCGGCACCGCGAGCCGCACCAGGCCGCGCGGCGTGGTCGATTGCGCCAGCGCCTCGTTCTCGGCGGCCTCGCCGTCGGCGAGCAGCCGCGCGGCGCGCTCCGACAATTTCTGGCCGGCATCGGTCAGCGCCAGCCGCCGCGACGTGCGGTTGAACAGCCGCGCACCAAGCCGTTCCTCCAGCCGGCTGACCGCCTTGGACACCGTCGCCTTGGACAGCGAGAGCTCGGTCGCGGCCGCCGCAAACGACCGTAATTCCACGACTTTTGCGAAGATCGCGAGCGCCTCGAAGTCCGGCAGTTTCGACATGGGCCGCTGTCCTGATTGCTCAATAATGGAAACAATGAGTTTCGATAGTTTCTATTTCTATACCACAGCCGGAGGCATATCCAAGTGCCATCAAATTCAACCGATGGAGAAATCCAATGACCAAGAAGCTCTCAGGCAAGGTTGCCCTCGTCACCGGCGGTTCGCGCGGTATCGGCGCGGCCAGCGCCCGCGCACTCGCCGCGGAAGGCGCCAGCGTTGCGATCAGCTACGTCGCCTCTCCCGAGAAGGCCGAGGCTGTCGTCGCCGAGCTGAAGGGCAAGGGCGTCAACGCCCGCGCCTACAAGGCCGACCAGGCCTCGTCATCCGATGTCGATCAGCTGGTGAAGACCGTCGCCAAGGATTTTGGCCGGCTCGACATCCTGGTCAACAACGCCGGTGTCGCATCGGGCGGCGCGGTCGACGATCCCAAGGCCGACACCGCGACGCTCGCCCGTCAGGAGGCGATCAACATCGACGGCGTGATCACCGCGATCCGCGCTGCCTCCAAGCTGATGGGCGAAGGCGGCCGCATCGTCACCGTCGGCTCCATGCTGGCGGACCGCGCCTCGTTCCCGGGCCTTGCCGACTACGTCGCCACCAAGGCGGCCGTCGTCGGCTACACCAAGGGCGCGGCGCGCGACCTCGGACCGCGCGGCATCACGGTGAACGTGGTGCAGCCCGGCTCGATCGACACCGACATGAACCCGAAGGACGGTGGCGAGTTTGCCGAGACGCAACGCCTGCAGCACGCGCTGCAGCGCTTCGGCCGCCCCGAGGAGGTCGCAGCCGGCGTCGTGTTCCTGGCAAGCCCGGAAGCCTCGTTCGTGACCGGCACCGTGCTCAACGTCGACGGCGGCTTCGGCGCCTGATCGAAAAATTCTCTGGAGACGCCGGGCGCAGTGCGCCCGGCCCGCTCGTCAAACATCGACAACAAGGGGAATGACCATGATCGAACTCAGACCATTCGCAAAGCTCGGCGGTGCCGACCACGGCTGGCTGAAGGCCAAGCACCACTTCTCGTTCGCGAGCTACTACGATCCCGACAATGTCAGCCACGGCGCGCTGCGTGTCTGGAACGACGACGAGATCGCGCCCAACTCCGGCTTCCCGGCGCATCCGCACGCCAACATGGAGATCATCACCTATGTTCGCGAAGGCGCGATCACGCACCAGGACTCGCTCGGCAACAAGGGACGCACCGAAGCCGGCGACGTCCAGGTGATGAGCGCCGGCAGCGGCATCCGTCACTCCGAGTACAATCTGGAGCCGGCGAAGACCAAGATCTTCCAGATCTGGATCGAGCCGACGACGAAGGGCGGCCACCCGACCTGGGGCTCGAAGCCGTTCCCGAAGGCGGACCGCTCCGGCAAGCTCGTCACCATCGCCTCGGGTATCGACGGCGACGACGACGCGCTGCCGATCCGTGCCGATGCGCGAGTGCTCGCCACCACGCTGAAGGCCGGCGAGAGCGCGGAATACGCCGCCGACAAGGCCCGTCACCTCTATCTGGTGCCGGCGGCCGGCAGCATCGAGGTGAACGGCGTGCGCGTCAACGCCCGCGACGGCGCCGCGATCCGCGACGAAGCCAAGCTGAAGATCACCGCGCTCGAGGATGCCGAGCTCGTGCTCGTCGACGCGGCGTAAGTACCACATCCACACTTCGTCATGCCCGGGCAAAAGCGCGAAGCGCGTCTTTACGCAAAAACCCGGGCATCCATCCCCTTCGGAAGAGTCTCTGAGAACGATGGATTGCCGGGTCAAGCCCGGCAATGACAGCCCCCCAAACCCAATTTCTCTCCCCCACCCAAAGGAGGCCATCATGGCCAAGGTTCTCGTTCTCTATTACTCCGCCTACGGTCACATCGAAGCCATGGCGAATGCCGTTGCGGAAGGCGCGCGCGAAGCCGGCGTCACCGTCGACATCAAGCGCGTGCCCGAGCTGGTGCCGGCCGAAGTCGCCAAGGCCTCGCACTACAAGCTCGACCAGGCCGCGCCGATCGCCAAGATCGATGATCTCGCCAACTACGATGCGATCATCGTCGGCACCGGCACCCGCTTCGGCCGCATGGCCTCGCAGATGGCCAACTTCCTCGACCAGGCCGGCGGCCTCTGGGCCAAGGGCGCGCTGAACGGCAAGGTCGGCGGCGCCTTCACCTCGAGCGCGACCCAGCATGGCGGCCAGGAGACCACGCTGTTCTCGATCATCACCAACCTCCTGCATTTCGGCATGACGGTGGTCGGGCTGAACTATGGTTTTGCCGGACAGATGAGGCTCGACGAGGTCACCGGCGGCGCGCCCTACGGCGCCACCACGATCACCGGTGGCGACGGCAGCCGCCAGCCCAGCGAGAACGAACTCGCCGGCGCCCGCTATCAGGGCCGCGCGATCGCGGAGACCGCGAGGAAACTTCGCGGCTAAGCCGCACGGTGAAGCCGGTTGAGTTTCAAACCTCGGCCGGATTCTCGCGCAACAGGGCGGCACTCTCCCGGACGATTGCCGCCCGATCCACTGTTTCGGCAGTGTCGGTTCCCGAAGTCATCGGGACCACTTTCGTGCTATGCCGCAAGGCAGCTTGTCGGCGCAGCCCAGAGGTTTGCCATGACCAACACACAGAAGACCCGCTGGCCGGAACTGCCGACCGCGGCGTGGCGCGACAGCTGTGCCACGCTCCAGCTCTTCACCCAGATCGCCGGCAAGATCCGGCTGACGAAGTCGCCCTGGCTCAATCACTCCTGGCACGTCACGCTCTATGTCACGGCGCGCGGGCTGACGACCTCGCCGATCCCCGACGGCGATCGCACCTTCCAGATCGACTTCGATTTCATCGATCACGTGCTCCGCATCTCGACCAGCGACGGCACCGAACGGCAATTCGCGCTGGCCGGTCAATCGGTCGCGAGCTTCTACGCAGCGGTCATGACCAATCTGAAGGACCTCGGCATCGACGTCGCCATTGACGAGATACCGAACGAAGTCGCCGACCCGATCCGCTTCTCGCAGGATACGCAGCATGCATCGTACGATGCGGATGCCGTGCGCCGGTTTCACCAGATCCTTGTGAACTGCGATCGCGTGTTCAAGCAATTCCGGACCGGCTTCCTCGGCAAGGCGAGCCCGGTGCATTTCTTCTGGGGCAGCTTTGATCTCGCGGTGACGCGGTTTTCCGGCAGAACCGCGCCGCGACATCCCGGCGGCGTGCCCCATTTGCCCGACGAGGTGGCGCACGAAGCCTATTCGCACGAGGTCAGCAGCGCCGGCTTCTGGCCGGGCGGCGGCGCGATCGATTATCCCGCATTCTATTCCTACGCCTATCCGGAACCCGCGGGCTATCGCAGCGCGCCGGCACGTCCCGATGCTGCGTTCTTCAGTGAGGCGCTTGGCGAATTCATCCTGCCCTACGATGCCGTGCGAATGGCTGCAGACCCCGACAAGGCGCTGCTCGAATTCCTGCAATCGAGCTATGAGGCAGCGGCCATCAACGCGAACTGGGACCGTGCTGCGCTGGAATGCGCACCGGGCCAGCCGGGCGTGGTCCGAGGGATCTAGGGCGCGCAACGGCGGCTTAATCCTGTTCGCGTGATGGCGCGGCCTTGCCGAGCGCCTGCATAAGTTAGATTTTCGTGTTACGTCTTTACCGCATCGTTGCTTGGCCGAGCTTATCCTTCGGACGACGCCCCGCGACCCCGGCCGGCTCGAAACACAACAGGCAATATATTCGTGAGCGCCCCGCAACCCGTCACGATCCCGCGACAACCATCGCACGCTGACCGGTCATGACGCGGCGATCGATCCTTGCCCTCGCGGTCAGCGCGTCCATTCTGCTGTCGGTCGCCGCGCGGGCCTGTCCTGCCTTGATCGACGGGGTCCCGGCCGACCGGCTCAAGGCGCTGTCACGCGGCGTCAATGCCGACGGCTGGATCGCCGATCCGCGGTCGGCGCCGCCCCTCGGCCTGCTGCTCGAGTTGCGCAAGGCCGGCATGTCCCACATCCGGCTGCCGGTGCCGGCCGACTTCGTCATGCCGCGCTTCGCCGCGAAAGCGGAGATCGACGGCCGCCTGCGCACCGTCGATGCGGCGCTCAAGACCTTGCTCGGCCTCGGCTATGCGGTATCGATCGACCTGCATTCCGGCGAGCGCTTCAACGCGCTGCACAAGGACGATCCCACCAGTGCGATGACCGAACTGAAGCGCGCCTGGACCGAGCTCGCAACTGTCATGCAGCGCTATCCGTCCGACCGCGTGTTTGCGGAATTGTTGAACGAGCCGGATGTCGAGGCCGCGCAATGGCAGAGCGAAGTCCGCGAGCTGGCGGGCTTCATTCGCGCCCTGCTTCCGCAGACCACGCTGGTCACCGGGCCGGTCAACTGGCAGCGCGCGGATTCGCTGCCGGGCTTCACGCCGCTCGACGATCCGAACGTCGTCTATGCCATTCATTTCTACGATCCGATGGTCTTCACCCATCAGGCCCATTGGGATCCGAATGAGCCGCTGCACGACGTCACCGGATTGCCCTATCCGTTCCGCGCCGACGATCCCAGGGTTCGACAGCTGCGGGAGCAGCTCACCGCGCTGGACAAGCGCAAGGCACTCGCGATGGTGGACCGCGCCATTCCCGACCGCGGCATCGACAAATGGCTCGAGCCTGCCGCCGCATGGCAACGGCAATATTCGCGGCCGATCATCATCAATGAATTCGGCGTGCTCAAGGCCGGAGCGCCGCGCGACAGCCGGCTGCGCTGGCTCGCCGGCGTTACGGCCTACGCCCGGCAACAATGCTGGGGCTGGACCCATTGGGAGCTGTCGCAGGGCTTCGGCCTCGCCGACGCGGTCACCGGCAAGGTCGACCGCGATGCGCTGAGCGCCCTGCTCGGCACCCGCTGACCCATCTGGTTAACCGGTTCTTACACAATGCGCGGCTAGATCGACGATGCTGGTGTGGCACGCCCACACGTCCGGTCACGTTAGGTCAGAGCCTGTGCGAGCAGAGATAGCCCCGCGGCCGCTGTTGGCCGGCGATCTGATTCCTGCCCTCGGCATCGCCGTGGCATCGATCGCATTCGCACCGATCATGCAGGCGGCCAACGCCGGGCTCGCGATCGTCGTCGAAAGCCTGATCGGCTGCGCCATCGTGCTCGCAGTGCCGGCCTACGCGCCGTCGATCGCCATCTTCATCATCTTCTTTCAGAATCTCTTCGTCTCGATCCTGTCGTCCTATATGACGACCGAGCAGGAGATGGATTTCGTCAAGGGCTACAATTTCCTGGTCTGCGCGGTGATGTGGCTGGTCACGCTGGCGCTCTATGCGCTGCACCAGCGGAAACATTCCGCCGAGATCGACCGAATGATGAAATGGGGGTTGATCACCCTCGCAACCGTGACGGCGTATTTCCTGCTCGGCGCCACGCAGGATTCGCACGCGGCCCTCGTCTATCTGCGCAACATCGCGCTGCCGCTGTTTCTGTTTCAGCTATCGCTGCTGACGGCCGCAACCTTCGAGATCCGCATCACGCCCTTTCTGGTGACCGTTGCCGCGCTGCTGATCGTCTGCGGATATGTCGAACTGCTGTTCCGCGATTTTTGGCTCTCCATCACCAACGGCTACACGTTCTGGCATTTCGACGAGCTGAAGGCGACCCGCTCCGGATCCTGGGAAGCCGAGATGCGCGCAACCGGCAGGGTGCCGGTCGATCTGATCGATCGCTTCCGTTTCAGCTTTCTCAACAGCCCGTTGTTCGAAGACCTCGGCCTCTCGTCGTTGCTGCGCATCTTCGGACCGAATATGAGCCCGATCAGCTTCGGTTACGGCATCGCCTTCTCCATCCTGTTCCTGTTCGCGGTCGGATATCGCTGGCTGGCGCTGGCTGCGATCCCGCTGCTGATTTGCTGTAGCGTGAAAGGCGCCCTCATCCTGGTCATCTTCGTCGCCTTGGGCTGGACGGCAACCTGGCTGCTCGGCGCCACCATTACCCTTGCCGTGGCGCTGATCGGCCTCGTGCTGTACGCCATCGCGGCGATCTATATCGGACTCCAGATCGGCGACTTCCACGTGATCGGCTTCATGGGCGGCTGGGACGGCTTTCGGCAGAACCCGATCGGCCGCGGACTTGGCGTCGGCGGCAACCTCTCCGAAGGTTATTTCTCGATCGACTGGAACGCCGCGCAGGCGGCCGGCACGATGGACGGCGCGGTGGAGAGCGCCGTCGGCGTGTTGCTGTACCAAATGGGGATCGGCTCGCTGGTGCCGCTCGGCTACTTCCTGGCGATGGCGCTGAAGGCCTGGCGTCTCTACGCCTCGTCGGGAATTCTCATGCAAGGGCTCGCCGCCTTCGGCACGATGGTCGTGCTGGTGAACGGCATCTTCCAGGAAGAGGCGCTGTTTGCGCCGCCGGCGCTTGGGCTGTTGCTGTGCCTGACCGGACTCGTGATCGGCCATCATCTGCGCACGCAAGGCGACGATCGGGCGACGACCGATCGATAGCGCATGACAGACAAGAAGAAGCCCGACCGCGCAGCGACCGGGCTCCTCTCAATCTGCGCCGTCAGAGCGGCTTGATCTGCACCTTGCGGAACTTGACCACACCCGAACCGTACTGGAGCGCGATATAGCCGTTGGCGTGCTTGGAGTCCTGGGCGTCGACGGTCTTCTGGCCGTTCAGCGTCACGACGAAATGCGGCCCCTGCGCCGTGATCTCGTAGACGTTCCACTTGCCGGCCGCCTTCGGCATCGGATCGACCTTGCCGACGTCGACGATCGCGCCGGTGCCGTAGGTCGGGTCCGGCCGCTTGTCGAAGATGTTGACCTCGTAGCAGACCTTGGAGTCGATCACCTTGTTGCCTTCGCAGCGGATGAAGATGCCGCTGTTGGCATCCTCGTCGGTCCAGAACTCCGCCCGGATCTGGAAATCCTTGTATTGGGTCTTGCTCACGAGATAGGAGAGATCCTTGCCGTCGAGCTTGTCGGCGACCAGCGCGCCGTCCTTCATGGCCCAGTTGGCCTTGCCGACCTCGTCCCAGTCACCCTTCTTGGAGCTGTCGAGCAGCGTGACCCAGCCATCGTCCCCCGAGGCGGTGGTGGAAAATTGCAGCGCGGCCGCACTGATCACAAGTCCCGCCGCCAGTATCGACAGATGCTTCCTCAAGGTTATCCTCCCGTCTTTTGGTTGGCGCGCAACCTATCATCGTCTGCGGCGGCGTAAATGCTTTTTCATATTGCAACTGCGTTGTGTCACCGATCGTTGTCGCAATCTTGAGGTCAGACATGCGTGGGCGCGTCTTGCCGGGCGAGAGCGAGAGTGACTAGCATCATCCGGCATACGGGCGCGGCAGTCGCCCGAGAAATCCGATCTGGGAGCATACCGATGACGGCATCGAACCGATCCTGGCGATACCTGATGATGCCGCTGGCCCTCGCCGCGACGCTGAGCGTCAGCTCCGCCGCCGAGCTCAATCCTGCCGCTGTCACCTACAAGCTGCCTGATCAGATTCCCTGGAGCCCGGTCGATGCGCGCGGCGCGCAAAATGCGGTCGTGGTCGGCGATCCCTCGAAGCCCGGCTTCTACATGGTCTACACCAAATGGACCAAGGGCAATCACTTCAGCCGTCCGCACTTCCATCCCAACGACCGCTACATCGTGGTGCTCAAGGGTACATGGTGGGTGGGCTCGGGTCCGAAATTCGACCCCGATCACGGCACCGTGGCGATGCCGGCGGGCAGCTTCGTCACCCATTTCGGCAAGCAGGTGCACTGGGACGGCGCCAAGGACGAGGACGCCGTGCTGCTGATCATGGGCGAAGGCCCGGCCACCGCGACCGAGGTCGAGCAGAAGTAGCCGGAACCGGCTAGCAACCTTTGCATCCACGCGGCGTTTCATCCCCTCATCATCATGACGAGGAGATGACGCATGGCAAACGCTGCCGACATTCGGGAACATATGGATGTGATCTCATCGGACAAGAAAACGGTCGGCAAGGTCGACCACATGGAAGGCACCGACAAGATCAAGCTGACCAAGCAAAGCTCGCCTGACGGTCAGCACCACCACTTCATTCCGCTGTCCTGGGTCGACCATGTCGACCAGCACGTCCACCTCAACAAATCGGGCTCCGACGTGACGGCGCATTGGCAGCACGGCCGCCAATAGCCGCGTTGCGCGAGGTGGGAGCAATGCTATCATCCCGGCCCAAGGAAGGGCCTTCGATGCATCCCGCCGCCAAGCTGCAATTTGCCCGCATCGTCGACGAATTCGCGCGCTGGCGCGCCATTGCGGAACCGGAACGGCCGCCCGCGCCGGCCTGGTGGTGGGGGCCGGCATTCGAGATGCGCGATGCCGCCGAACCGCTGCCATCCACCTGGAGCCGCCAGCTGCGCCTTACCGACGGCGCGAGCTTTGCGGAGGCTGCCCTTCTGTTGCGCCAGACTTTGGCCGGCCAGGACATCCTGCCGTGGCCCTATGATTTCTCGCGCAAAGTCGCATCGACCGATTCCGACGTTCGCGACCTGCCCGTGCAGCCGTCAGACGACAGCGCGTTTCCGCCCTAGATCCGGCCCGGCCTCGCTGGTCGCCTCGCCATCCAGAGGCTGCAACGGCGGCGACGCCTCTGCCTGCGACGGCTTCAACAATTCGGCGAGATCGCGCGGCGGCAGCGGCCGGCTGAACAGGAAGCCCTGCATCTCGTCGCAGGCGTGGGCGCGCAGGAATTCCTGCTGCTCGGAGGTCTCGACGCCCTCGGCGACGATGGTCATGCCGAGCGCCTTGCCCATCGAGATGATCGCCTGCGCGATCGCGACGTCCTCGGAATCATTGGGCAGGTCGCGCACGAAGGAGCGATCGATCTTGATGGTGTCGATCGGGAACTGCTTCATCAGCGACATCGACGAATAGCCGGTGCCGAAATCGTCGATCGCGAGCCGAATGCCGCGATTCTGGATCGCGTCGAGCACGCGTACCGCGCGCGTCACGTTGCGCATCACCATGCTCTCGGTGACCTCGAGCTGGAGCAGCGCCGGCGACATGCCGCTCTGCTCCAGCGCCGCGTCGATATCGTCGAGCAAATTCGGATCGCCGAACTGCCGCGGTGAAAGGTTGACCGCCATCGTCACGGCCTTGAGGCCGCGGCGCTGCCACGTCATGTTCTGCGCACAGGCTTCCTTCAGCACCCAGCGGCCGATCGGCACGATCAGCCCGATCTCCTCGGCGAGCGGAATGAACTGCCCCGGCGATACCCTGCCGAGCTCCGGATGGGTCCAGCGCAGCAGCGCTTCGACGCCGCTGATCGCTCCACTCGCCATGTCGACCTTGGGCTGATAGTCGAGCGAGAACTGATTGCGCTCCAGCGCGCGGCGCAACGCGCTCTCCATCGTCAAGCGCTCGATCGACTGCGCCCTGATCTCGTTGGAGAAGAAGCGGAAGCCGTTCTTGCCGTCTTCCTTGGCGAGATACATCGCCATGTCGGCATTCTTGGTCAGCGTCTGCACGTCCGAGCCATCGGTCGGATACATCGCGATGCCGATCGAGGCCGTGGTGTGGCACTCATGTCCGCTGATCGTCAGCGGCTGGCTGAGCGAGATCAGCAGATCGCCGGCGATGCGCTCGACGTCGTCCCGTTCGGCGGTCTCCTCGAGGATGACCACGAACTCGTCGCCGCCGAGCCGCGCCACCACGTCGCTCGCGCGCAACGATCCTTGCAGCCGCTCGGCGATCGCCACCAGCAGCATGTCGCCGGCGTCGTGGCCGAGCGAGTCGTTGATCACCTTGAAGCGGTCGAGATCGATGAACAGCACCGCGAGCTGCCGGCGATGGCGATCCGCCGCCGAGATCGCGTGATGCAGCATCTCGTTGAACGTCTCGCGGTTGGGCAGATTGGTCAGGCTGTCGTGCGAGGCGAGGTATTCGATGCGCTCATCGGCCTTGTGCTTCTCATCGGCGCGATCGAAGCTCTCGAGCGCGAACGCCAGATTGTCGGCGAGGCGCTGCAGCAACTCGGCGAACTCCGGCGTGAAGGTATCCTTGTCGAGCGCGACGAAGATCATGACCCCGACCACCCGCCCGCTGACAACAAGCGGAAACGAGGCGCTGGACTGCGTTCCATCGAGCCGGGCGCGCTCATGGAAGGCGGCGGTCTCGGCATCGGCAAAATAGTCGTTGATGATGCACGCCTTGCCCGAGCGGAACGCCCGGCCGCAGGCGCCGCGGCCCTCGGGGTGCGCCTCGCTGGTCGAGAGCGTCACCTGGCGCGCGCCCTCCGCCGCCGGCCCCGCAATCGCGACGATCCGCAGATAGTCGCTTCCGGTCTGCGCCAGCGCGATCGTGGTCGAGGTGAACTTGCCGCCGGTCGCCGCCGCCGCGCAGACCAGTCGATACAGTTCGGCGCGGGACTTCGCCCGCATGATCGCCTCATTGGTCGCGCTCAGCGCCGCGAACATCCGCGACAGCCGCTCCTTCTGCTCGTCGTCCCGCGCCTTCTCGTCGGCGCGATCGAAATTGGCCAGCGCAAACGAGACGTTCTCGGCAAGCCGCTGCAACAGCGCCATCATCTCCGGGCTGAAGGTGCCGAATTCGCTTGAGAGAAACACCAGCGCGCCGATCGCCTCGCCATTCTTGAGCAGCGGCAGGGCTGCGCCTGATTTGCTGCCGCTGTCGCGCACGGCCGGATAGACGTGCGATTCGGAGCCGAAGTCGCTGAGATAGTCGTTGCTGATGCAGGGCCTGCGCGTGCGGATCGCAACGCCGGTCAGCGTCTGTCCCTCCGGCCGCGTCGCGTCGGCCGACAGCTGAACCTCGCGGGCCCGCACCCGGTCGGGGCCCGAGGCGGCCACATTGTCCAGGAAGACCTCGCCGGGGCGCACCAGCCTGATCGTGGCCGAGACGAACTGGCCGCCGACCGCCGCGGCATCGCAGACCAGATCGAACAGCTCGCTGCGGGATTTCGCCCGCATGATCGCCTCGTTGGTCGCGCTCAGCGCCGCGAACATCCGCCGCAGCCGCTCCTTCTGCTCCTCGGTCCGCGCCTTCTCGTCGGCACGGTCGAAGCTCCCCAGCGCATAGGAGACGTTATCGGCGAGCCGCTGCAGCAGCTCGGCGAATTCAGCCGAGAAGGTGTTGCGCTTGGCGGAGATGAACAGCATCACGCCGACCGGCTCGTCGTCGACGATCAGCGGAAATGCCGCGCCCGATCGCGCATCCTCGCGGTCGATGACGTCGCGGAACGGGTTGTTGGCAACGTCGCCCAGAAAATCGTTGTTGATGCTGGCGCGCCGCGAGCGGAACGCCCGGCCGCAGACGCCGCGCCCTTCGGGGCGTGCCTCGCTGCGCGAGACGTTGAGACGGCGCGCATTTGCCGCGGTAGGCCCTGCGACCGCCATCATCTCCAGGAAATCGTCGCCGGGCTTCGCGATCAGGATGCTGGTGGAGTTGAACCCGCCGCCATGCGCCGCGGCCGCGCAGACCAGCTCGAACATCTCGAGCCGCGACCTCGCGCGCATGATCGCCTCGTTGGTCGCGCTCAGTGCCGCGAACATCCGCGACAGCCGCTCGCGCTCGGCGTCGGCCTTGGCCTTTTCGGTAGCACGGCCGAAATTGTCGAGCGCGACCGAGACATTCTCTGCGATCCCCGCGAGCAGCGCGATGATCTCCTCGTCGCGCGCCCAGGAATTGCCGGTGAAGAAGATCAGGACGCCGACGCTCTTGCCGAACCGGGTGAGCGGCAGCGCCACGCAGGCCATCAGGCCGCTGCCGCCGATCGGCTCATGCGACGGGCTCATCGATATCGGGATGTCGTGCTCGACGCAGGGCCGCTGGGTCCGGAACGCCTCGCCGCAAATCCCCTTGCCGTAGACGTTGTCCGGATCGGTCGAGAAGCGCGTCTGCGTGATCAGGTCGAGCGCCTCGCCGGTGCCGGCGACGGGCTCGAACCAGTGCGTGTCTGGTTCGGCCAGCAGCACCACCGTGGCGAAGGACTTTCCGCTGAACACCGCGGCATCGCAGACCCGCTGATAGAGATCGTGCTCGGTCTTGGCGCGAAGGATCGCCTCGTTGGTTGCGCTGATGGCACCGAACATGCGGTTGAGCCGGCGCATCGCGCGCTCGCCGCTCTTGCGCGACGCTTCGTGGTCGAAATTGTCGAGCGCAAAGGACACGTTCGCGGCCATGCGCTCCAGCAGCGAAACGATCTCGTCGCCGAGCGACTGGGCCTCGCGCCGCGTCACCATGAAGACGCCGACGCTGCGCCGGTTGCAGACCAGCGGCAGGGCCGCCGCCGCGCCGACGCCGGCCGCCGCGGCACCGCTGCGCCAGGCGACCGAACGGGCGTCGTTGACATAATCGTTGGCGACGCAGGCGTTCTGATCGCGGAACGCCCGGCCGGCGACGCCTTCTCCCTCCGGCGTATTGGCGATCGCGGAAATGGTGATGCTGCGTAGTCGTGCGACATCGTCGCCGTAGCCAGCCGCGAACCTCAAGAGACCGGTATCCGGCTCCAGCAAAAACACGGTCGCGGCCAGGAAGCTCCCGCTCGAGAACGCGGCTTCGCAGACCTTGCCGTACAATTCTTCTGGTGATTTCGCGTACAGAATCGCTTCGTTGGTGGCACTCAACGCCGCGAATGTACGCCCGATGCTCGACTGCACGATCCTTGAAGGCCCCGGGGGCCAACCCCTTCAATCTGGCGGGGAACATTGCCCGCGAGAGGCCTAAGTGGTGGTTAGCGTATCCGGCAAGTTGCACGACAAAGTAAACGGCTGACGAACGCGAGCGGCGATTTTCCGGGATATTACGGACACCGGTGTGCCAGCCTGAGGCGGAGGGCCGTGGCGCCCGGATGAGCGCCCTGCCGGCGCCGCCGGAGCAGCCAAATTCCGCATCGCGACCGCGCCCGTTCCACTCTGTGAAATCGCGGCGGCGAGTACCCTGCTCCCGGTATAGCCGCCCGGATTTTCTGCCCTTGCTCGCCCCTCGGGGCTTTGAGAGCATGACTTCGACAACAGCAAGCACGACCCGCGCATCACGCGGGCAGACCGCGAGGAAAATCCCATGCCGATCGTCCAGGCCGACCGTCTCACGCGCATCGGCGCGGCACTCCTTAGGGGTGCCGGTGCATCGGAGGAGGAGGCGAGCGCCGTCGCCTCCGGCTGCGTCAACGCCAACCTCGCCGGCCACGACTCCCACGGCGTGATCGCAATCCCGACCTATATCGATCGCATCAAGGCCGGCCACATCGTGCCCGGCGCGAAATGGACCGTCGTGCAGGAGACGCCGACCACGACCGTGATCGACGGTCATTGGGGCTTCGGCTTCCACGTCAACGCCAAGGCGATGGAGATGACCATCAACAAGGCGAAGACCGCCAATGTCGCGGCCTGCACCGTGTTCCGGCAGAGCCATGTCGGACGGCTCGCGCATTACCCGATGATGGCGATGCGCGAAGGCATGATCGGGATTGCGGCTGCCGATTCCGGCCGTTCGCCGAAACATGTGGCGCCGTTCGGCGGCCGCGAGGCGCGGCTCGGCACCAACCCGCTTTCGATCGCGGTGCCGTCCGACCTCGAGGCGCCGTTCTACCTCGATATGGCGACCTCGGCGGTCGCCGCCGGCAAGATCCAGCTCGCGGTGGCGCGCGGCGAGAGTATCCCGAAGGGCTGGATCATCGATGCCGAAGGGCGCGACACCACCGACCCTGCCGACTATCGCAAGGGCGGCGCGCTGCTGCCGCTCGGCGGCAGCGAAGGCTACAAGGGCTCGGGCCTTGCCGCGATGGTCGAGGTGCTGTGCGGCCTCCTGACCGGGCTCGGTTTCGGCGTCGAGCCGACCGGCCGGCATAACGACGGCTGCTTCATGGCGGTGTTCAACGTCGCCGCATTCCGTCCGCTGAAGGATTTCAGGAAGGAGGTCGCCGACTTCGCCCGCTATTTGAAATCGACGCCGCCCTCGGAAGGGAGCCGCGGCGTGTTCTATCCCGGCGAGATCGAATATCTGCGCGAGCAGCAGCGGCGCAAGGACGGCATCGAGATCGAGGATGCGACCTGGGACAAGCTCAAGGCGCTCGCCGCCGATTACAAGCTCACCGACCAGCTCGACCTTCGCTGATAGTTCCGGACACAGGAGAACGACATGACACGGCAAATGGCGCTGGTTGGCTTTTTGCAGGCGCAGAACTGCACCAACCTGCCAAGTTCGTGGCGCCACCCGGAGTCGCGCGACGATTCGATGTCGGCGGACTACTATCAGGAGATCGCGCGCATCCTGGAGCGCGGCAAGTTCCACATGGCGTTCTTCGACGATCGTCTCGCAATGCCCGATCGCTATGGCAACGATCACGCCCACACCGTCGAATACGGCATCCGCTGCGTGAAGATGGACCCGATCGTGGTGCTGACCACGATGGGCATGGTCACCACCAAGCTCGGCCTCGCCTCGACCGCCTCCACCACCTATTTCGAGCCGTTCGACGTCGCCCGCCGCTTCGCCACGCTCGACCTGATGACGGGTGGCCGCGCCGCCTGGAACGTGGTGACCTCGGTCAATGACGGCGAAGCGCTCAACATGGGCCGCGAGCAGCATCTCGAGCACGATCACCGCTATGACCGCGCCGACGAGTTCATGGAGGTGGTGCTCGGCCACTGGGACGCCTGGGAAGACGGTTCGCTGGTGATCGACAAGAAGAGCGGTCGCTTCGCCGATCCGACCAAAGTGAAGCGGCTCGACCACAAGGGCGCATTCTTCACCTCGCGCGGCCCGTTCACGGTGCCGCGCTCGCCGCAGGGCCATCCCGTCGTGATCCAGGCCGGCGCTTCCGGCCGCGGCCAGCGCTTTGCCGGGCGCTGGGGCGAGGTGATCTTCACCGCGGCGCGCAACCTCGCCAATGCCAAGCAGGGCTATGACGCGATCCGGGGCGAAGCCGCCAAGGCCGGGCGAGATCCCGACCAGATGTTCCTCTGCAATTTGATCACGCCGGTCACCGGCGCGACCAAGGCCGAGGCCGAGGACCGGATGGCGGTGATCCAGAAGCTGCCGCTCGAGATCGACGCGCTGTCGCTGCTCGCCGAAGGCCTCAACTTCGATTTCGGCGCCAAACCGATCGACGAGCCGCTGACATCAGAGGAGCTGCAGGGCATGCAAGGCATGCTCGGCATCCGCGACGGCGTGCTGCGCACCTCCGGCAAGAGCAATCCCTCGACCCGCGACTTCATCACCTTCTCCGGCCGCGGCCAGGTGCAGGACGCGATGGTCGGCGGCCCGAAGGAGATCGCCGACCGGCTGGAGGAAATGTTCGAAGGTCGCGGCTGCGACGGCTTCGTCGTCGCGGCGAGCTATGTGCCGGGCTCCTATGCCGACTTCGTCGACCACGTGGTGCCCGAGTTGCAGAAGCGCGGGCTGTTCCACAAGGACTACGCCGGCACGACGCTGCGCGAAAATCTCGGGCTCAAGCGCCCGGCCGCGGGCGCCTGGAAGACCCGCGCGCAGGCCGCGGAATAGAAGGACATCACCATGCGCTGGCTGAAATTCACCGCCGCGGGCACGACTTCCTGGGGCCTCGTCGAGGGCGACACCGTCATCACCGTCAACGGCGATCCCTTCGGCGAATGGAGCAAGACGTCGAAGACCCACGCATTGAAGGACGTCAAGATCGAGCTGCCGCTGATCCCGCGCACCTTCTATTGCGTCGGGCTGAATTATTTGAAGCATCTCAAGGAAGCCGCCGACAAGGCCGGCACTGTGCCGAACGTGCCCGACCGTCCCGAGATCGGATACCGCGCGCAGAACGCGCTGATCGCGCATGACGAGAACGTCGTGATCCCGGCTGGTGCCACCGAGAAGATCCACTACGAGGGCGAGCTCGTCGTCGTGATCGGCAAGAAAGCCAAGCATCTGACCGAAGCCTACGCGATGGACTGCGTGTTCGGCTACACCATCGGCAACGACGTCTCCGAACGCAGCTGGCAGAAGGCCGATCGCGGGCTGTGGCGTGCCAAGAACGCCGACACCTTCAAGCCGATGGGCCCGTGGATCGAGACCGATGTCGACCTCGACCGCATGGAGACCGCGATCCGCGTCAACGGCAAGGAGACCGGCCGCTTCCACACCAACGAGATGATCTTCGGCATCGTGCCCTTCCTCGTCGAGCTTTCGAAATACTTCACGCTGGCGCCCGGCGATGTGATCTGGATGGGCACCGACGGCGCCTCGCCGGACCTCAAGGACGGCGACGTCGTCGAGATCGACATCACCGGGATCGGGACATTGCGGAACCGGTTCGTGAGGGAGAAAGTGTGAGGCACGCCGGACCGCTTTAGAGCCGTCATCCTGAGGTGCTCGCGAAGCGAGCCTCGTAGGATGCACGGCCCCCGCTCCATCCTTGCGTCGAGAGCCGGGCCGTCGTGCTTCGAGGCTCGCTGCGCTCGCACCTCAGCATGACGGTGATGGAGCTGGTCGCTTCTCTCTCCATTCGTCGTCCCGGCGAAAGCCGGGACCCATAACCACAGGGTTGAGTTGTTGAAGAAGGCTGCAGCCAAGGCGTCGCGCAACAATGAGCATCGGTGGTTATGGGTCACGGCTTTCGCCGGGACGACGGCGAGTTTGTGGAGTCGTACGTCCGCATTCTCGCGACATGAACCGTCCAAACCTTGCATTTCGTTTCGCCGCTCTCGCAGCGGCAAGCAAAACATGCTGCGTAGGATGGGTAGAGCGAAGCGAAACCCATCGTCTCGAATCCACTGCACGACGATGGGTATCGCTTCGCTCCACCCAACCTACATTTGGCTCACCGCGCGGCCCGCGGCCTGCTCTTCACGTGATCGATGAAGGCGCGCAGCTTCGGCATGATCTGGCGGTGGCCGGGATAGTAGAGGAACACGCCCGGCGTGGTCGGCGCGAATGGCTCCAGCACACGGACGAGCTTCTTCTCCTTCACGGCGCCTGATACCAGCGGTGCGGGCACTTGCGCCAGTCCGACACCTTCGACCGCCGCGCCGACCAGCGTCGGGAAATCATGGCCGATGAAGGATCCCGACACGGCAAGCTCGATCGAACGGCCATTGTCGTTCAGCGACCATGGCGCGAGGCCACCGTTCGATCGTCGCAAACGGAGGCACGCATGCGCGCGCAAATCGTCCGGGCGTTTGGGGCGGCCGCGGCGCGCGAGATAGTCCGGGCTGCCGACGATGGCAAACGGGAACGGCTTGGTCAGGCGAACCGCGACCATGTCCGGGTTGATGAACTGGCCCATGCGGATGCCGGCATCGAAGCCTCCGGCGGCGAGGTCGACCAGTTCCTCGCTGGCGGCGAGCTCGACCTCGATCTCGGGATAGGCCTTGCAGAACGAGGCGATCAGCGGCTCCAGCAGGATCGGCACCACTGAGCGCGGCACGGTGAGGCGCAACAGCCCGGCGGGCTTCTGCCCGAGCTCGCGCGCCGCCCCGCTCGCCGCGACCAGCTCCTCGAATGCCGGTCTTGCGCGCGCCAGGAATCGTTCGCCGGCGTCGGTCAGCCCGACGCTGCGGGTGGTGCGAATGAAGAGCACAGCGCCGAGGCGCGCCTCGAGCGCGCGCACCGCCTGGCTGATCGCCGACGGCGTGACGCCGAGCTCGGCCGCCGCGCGGCGAAAGCTGCGGTGCTGGGCGACGGCCAGGAATGCCTCGACGCCGTCGAGCGCGCCCTGCCGGACTGTGAAGCTCTGCTTCATGGCCCGTGAACATTATCGCGAATAGTCGCTCGCGGAAAGCCGCATTACATCGGAGCCACAAGCGGCGGCAGCGCGACACGCGCTGCTCACCCGACATCACGACATCACGACATCCGTCGTGAACGGAGACATGCGACCGATGCAAGCAATCCGTCACACAATCCTGGCTCTCACCCTCACTTTGACAGGCACCACTTCCATGACCACTCCCTCCCCTGCCCAAGCTCAAGCCCAAGCCACCTCCACCGTCACCACCGGCGTGATGGTCATCCTCACCGCGAAAGCCGGCGTCACCCGCGATCAGGTGATGGCCGTGATGCCGGACGAAATCCGGCAGACCGTGCAGCTCTATCTCAACGGCAAGATTCGCGAATGGTATTCGCGGTCCGACGGACGCGGCGTGGTCCTGCTGCTCGATGCCAAGGATGCCGCCGAGGCGCACGCGATCATGGAGGGTCTGCCGTTGTCCAAACTCGATCTGATGGATCACGAGTACATCGGGGTCGGCCCGCTGCTGCCGCTCCGCCTGTTACTCGCCAGGCCCTAAGCGCGTTTCGAGCGAACCCAATCGACAACAGAAGGGAATCCGCCGATGCCCCCGGGCTTCAATCTTCCATTCGTCCTCAGCGTCGCCGGTGCGTTTCTGACAAGTGCTGTCGTAGCCGTCACCTATGTCTGGCCGACGGTCCGCGCGATGCCACGTGATAACGCGCTCAGACTGCTCGCAGCGTTCCATGCGTTCAGGTTCCTGGGCATGAACTTTATGGTCACCGGGTTCGTGTCGCCGCAGTTGAGCGCGGATTTCGCGGCTGAGGTCGGATGGGGCGATCTCGCCGCCGCCGGTCTCGCGCTGCTTGCCATGGCCGCGCTGTCCTGGCGCTGGGCGATCGCGATTCCGATCGTCTGGGTGTTCAACGTCTGGGGCACGCTGGATCTGCTCAACGCCTATTACAACGGCGTGAAGATCGGCGATCCCGGCCTGTTCGGCGCCGGCATCTACATTCCGGCTCTCTACGTGCCGCTGCTGCTGGTCAGCCATGTCATGGTGTTCATGCTGCTGATGCGGGCCAAATCGGCAGAACAGGCGGCATGACCCGTATCCTCGTAGGATGGGTAGAGCGAAGCGAAACCCATCAAGCGCACCCGCGGCACGAGTGATGGGTTTCGCTGCGCTCTACCCATCCTACGAAGCGCTGCAACGAGCTAAAACGGCAACGCCACGCCGGTCTTGATCTCCTTAAGGATCACGTTGGTGCGGACGTGGCGGATGCCGGGGATGCGGAACATGAACTCGTCGAGAAATTTGTTGTAGGCGTCCATGTCGCGCACCACGACGCGCAGATGATAATCGGCGTCGCCGGTGGTCGCGAAGCATTCCAGCACCTCGCGGCGCTTCATCACCCGCGCGACGAACTCGTCGACGAACTTCACGTCGTGCCGCTCCAGCGAGACGTGCAGGATCGCCGAGGTCGCAAAGCCTGCGCGCTCGCGCGCGACCAGCGCCGAATAGCCCGAGATGACGCCGGACTCTTCCAGCGCGCGGACCCGGCGCCAGCACGCGGAGGTCGACATCCCGACGGTTTCCGCAAGCTGCTGATTGGTGGCGCGGCCGTCCTTCTGCAGCTCGGCGAGGATTTTCTCGTCCTGCTCTTCGATCACTGCGAGCCCTCCGATTTGGTAGATTCTACCGAATTATATCACTTTCAGCAACATCCTGCCGATTTTTCCACGGCGAATGAATGGATAGGTAAGACCTACCAGGCCCACAGGCATAGCCTTGTCGGATCAGACATCGCGATTCCCGGAGGGGTCAGTCATGGGCCAGATGCCGTTGCTCGACGCCTACCAGCTGTCCGAGCGCTACAGCCGCGACCGCGGCCGCGTCTTCCTCACCGGCACGCAGGCGATCGTCCGCATCGCGCTCGACCAGGCGCGGCGCGACCGCGCCGCCGGGCTCAACACCGCGGGCTTCATCTCCGGCTATCGCGGCTCGCCGCTCGGCGGCGTCGATCTCGAACTGTGGAAGATCGGCGAGCAGCTCAAGGACAGCCGCATCGAATTCCTGCCCGCGGTCAATGAGGACCTCGCCGCGACCGCCGTGCTCGGCTCGCAGCAGGTCGAGACGCAGAGGGATCGCGAGGTCGATGGCGTGTTCGCCCTGTGGTACGGCAAGGGCCCCGGCGTCGACCGCTCCGGCGATGCGCTGAAGCACGGCAATGCCTATGGCTCCTCGCCGCATGGCGGCGTGCTTGTCGTCGCCGGCGACGATCATGGCTGCGTCTCGTCCTCGATGCCGCACCAGTCCGACGTCGCCTTCATGAGCTGGTTCATGCCGACGCTGCATCCGGCCGATGTCGGCGAATATCTCGCCTTCGGTGAATATGGCTACGCGCTGAGCCGGTTTTCCGGCATGTGGGTCGGCTTCAAGGCGATCTCGGAGATCGTGGAATCCGGCGCCTCGGTCGAGCTGCGGCCGCCGCGCCGTTTCGTGCAGCCGGATTTCGTGCCGCCGCCCGGCGGCCTGCATTATCGCTGGCCGGATCTGCCGGGCCCGCAGATCGAGGAGCGGCTGGAGGCGAAGAAGCACGCGGTCTACGCGTTCGCGAAAGCCAATCCGATCGACCGCCACATCTACGATATCAAGCATGCGAGCTACGGCATCGTCACCACGGGCAAGGCGCATCTCGATTTGATGGAGGCGCTGCGGCTGGTCGGGCTGGATGAAGCCGCCTGCCGCCGCTTCGGCATCGACATCTACAAGGTCGGCATGGTGTGGCCGCTGGCGCTGCACGACGCGATGGAGTTCGTGACGGGCAAGCGCGAGATCCTCGTGGTCGAGGAGAAGCGCGGCATCATCGAGAGCCAGTTCAAGGAGTATTTCTACGACTATCCCGGCGCCAAGCCGGAGCGGATGGTCGGCAAGCATGACGAGAGCGGCGCGCGACTGATCTCCTGGACCGGCGAATTGTCGCCGCGCATGCTCGCCGACGTGCTCGCGCGGCGTCTCGATCCGATGTTTCCGGAATTGCAACTCGCCCGCCGCGTCGCCGCGCTGGTGCCCGAACAGGACCGCATGATCGCGGTGCCGGGCGCGACCCGTACACCGTATTTCTGCTCGGGCTGCCCGCACAACACCTCGACCAAGGTGCCGGAAGGCTCCAAGGCGCTGGCCGGCATCGGCTGCCATTTCATGGCAAGCTGGATGGACCGTGAGACCTCGTCGCTGATCCAGATGGGCGGCGAAGGCGTCAACTGGGCGGCGTCGTCGAAATTCACCGGCAACAGCCATGTGTTCCAGAATCTCGGCGAAGGCACCTATTATCACTCCGGCTCGATGGCGATCCGGCAGGCGATCGCCGCCAAAGCCAACATCACCTACAAGATCCTGTTCAACGACGCGGTGGCGATGACCGGCGGCCAGCCGGTCGACGGCCCGGTCAGCGTGCAGGCGATCGCACACTCTGTCCGTGCCGAGGGCGTCGCGCGGATCGCGCTGGTGTCGGACGATCCCGCGCATTTTTCGCCGGCCGACCTGCCCGCCAGCGTCACCATCCATCCGCGCGAGGAAATGGACGCCGTGCAGCGCGAGCTGCGCGAGATTTCGGGCGTCACCGTGCTGATCTATCAGCAGACCTGCGCCACCGAGAAGCGGCGGCGGCGCAAGCGCGGCACGATCGAGGATCCCGCGCGCTTCGCCTTCATCAACGACCTCGTCTGCGAAGGCTGCGGCGACTGCTCGGTGGAATCTAACTGCCTCAGCGTCGAGCCGAAGCAGACGCCGTTCGGACGCAAGCGCCGGATCAACCTCTCGACCTGCAACAAGGATTTTTCCTGCCTCAACGGCTTCTGCCCGAGCTTTGTGACGATCGAAGGCGGCAAGCGGCGGGCGAAGACGGCAAGCGCGATCGATCCGCTCGCGCGCGCGGCGGCGCTGCCGGTGCCGGAGCTCGCGGCGCTCGAGCGTCCCTACGATCTCCTCGTCACCGGTGTCGGCGGCACCGGCGTCATCACCGTCGGCGCGTTGATCGCGATGGCTGCGCATCTCGAGGGCCGCGGCGTCTCGGTGCTCGACTTCACAGGCTTCGCGCAGAAGTTCGGCCCCGTGCTGAGCTATCTGCGGCTGGCGGCTACGCCCGACGCGCTGCACCAGGTGCGAATCGACCAGGGCGCAGCCGACGCGCTGATCGGTTGCGACCTTGTGGTGAGCTCGTCGGCAAAAGCGTCCGGCACCTATCGCAAGGGGATGCGCGCTGCGGTCAATATCGCCGAGATGCCGACCGGCGATGTGGTGCGATTTCGCGATGCCGACCTCGCCTCGCCGGTTCGCTTGCGCGCGATCGAGCGGGTGATCGGGTCGGGCAACCTCACCATGATCGACGCCAACGCGCTGGCCGAGCGGCTGCTTGGCGACAGCGTCTATGCCAACATCATGATGCTCGGCTTTGCCTGGCAGCAGGGCCTGGTGCCGGTCTCGCTGGAGGCGCTGACCCGCGCGATCGAATTGAACGGCGTCGCCATCGAGCGCAACAGGCAGGCGCTGGCCTGGGGCCGGATCGCGTTCGCCGATCCGGAGTTCTTGCCGAAGGCCGACGGTGCTGCGGCCGATGTACCAGAGACGCTGGAGCAGGTGATCGCGCGCCGCGCGGATTTCCTCAGTGAGTACCAGGACGCGGCTTACGCCGCGCGCTATCGGACCACGGTCGATCGCGTCCGCCGCGCCGAGGCCACGCTGAGCAGCAGCCGCGACGGAGGTGCGCCCCCTCTCCCGCTTGCGGGGTCCGAGGCGAGCGAAGCTCGCTCTCGAGGTTGGGGTGGGGGTCCCACCACGAATCGTATCGCGGAGAGAGCCTCCACCCGGATCGCATCTGTCGATGCGATCCGGCCTCCCCCGCAAGCGGGAGAGGCGGACGGGGCACGCGGACAGATCGAATCAAGCAGACAAGATCTTCCCCTCACCGACGCCGTCGCCCGCGCGCTGTTCAAGCTGATGGCCTACAAGGACGAATACGAGGTGGCGCGGCTGCATATGCAGACCGGCTTCCTTGACGAGCTCAAGCGCGAGTTCGACGGCGACTTCACGGTGCAATATCACCTTGCGCCGCCGTTCCTCCCGGCGCGACGTGATGCACGGGGACGGCCGAAGAAGCGCGCGTTCGGCCAATGGATCCAGACGCCGCTGCGGTTGCTCGCGCGGCTCAAGGGGCTGCGCGGCACGGCGTTCGACGTGTTCGGTTACAGCGCGGAGCGCCGCGCCGAGCGCGAACTGATCGGCTGGTATGAGGCGCTGATCGAGACCATGCTCGGCAAGCTCGACGAGGCACGGCTGCCCGATCTGGTCGCGCTGGCAAAGGCGCCGATGGAGCTCCGCGGCTATGGGCCGGTGAAGGATGCCGCGATCGAGAAGACCAGGGCGGAGGTCGCGCGGCTCACCGCGCGACTTGCCTCCGCCCCGTCAGACCAAGGCGACGGCTCAGGCCGCCGCGCTGCGCTTGGCGGGTGATATCAGGCCGACCACGACGGTCGCGAGCACCGCCACGACGATGTTGAGCAGCAGCGCGCCGAGCCCGACATAGAAGCTGTAGCTGGAATCGCCGAACGAGATGCTGGCGAGCGGCTTCAGCCCGTTGCTCCACGCCGTATACGTGCCCCAGCCGATGCCGGCCGCCCAGCCGAGCAGCAGCCCTTCGGCGCGGAACCAGACGGTGAACAGGCCGAACACCAGCGCCGGCAGCGTCTGCACGATCCAGAGGCCGCCGAGCAGTTGCAGGTCGAGCGCATATTGCGTCGGCAGGAACAGGATGAAGGCGAGCGCGCCGACCTTGACCACCAGCGATGTGATCTTCGCCACCGACGCCTCACCGGCGTGCGAGATCTCCGGATTGACATAGGACTTCCAGACATTGCGGGTGAACAGATTGGCGGCGCCGATGCTCATCACCGCCGCCGGCACCAAGGCGCCGATTGCAATCGCGGAGAACGCAAAGCCCGCGAACCATTCCGGGAACAGCGTCTTGAACAACATCGGCACCACGTCGTTCGGCGACGTCACCTTGATGTTGGCGGCATGGGCCATGTAGCCGAGCAGCGCGATCAGGCCGAGCAAGAGCGTATAGGCCGGCAGCAGGATCGCATTCTTGCGGATGGTATCCGCCGACTTCGAGGCGAAGATGCCGGTCAGCGTGTGCGGATACATGAAGGCGGCGAGCGCCGAGCCCAGCGCCAGCGTCGCATAGGGCAGATATTGTGAAGGCTTCAGCGTCAGGCCGGTCGCGCCGCCCTTTGCCGTGAAGGCGTCGTTGGCCGCCGCGAACACCGCGCCATAGCCGCCGAGCTTTGCCGGCACCACGACCACGGCGGTCAGCACCACGATGTAGATCATGATGTCCTTGACGAAGGCGATCAGTGCCGGCGCCCGCAGGCCAGAGCTATAGGTATAAAGTGCGAGGATGACGAAGGCAGCGATGATCGGCAGTTCGCCGGACAGCCCCATCGCCTTGATCACGACCTCCATGCCGATCAGCTGCAGCGCGATGTAGGGCATGGTCGCGACCAGGCCGGTCAACGCCACCGCAAGCTCGAGCGCGCGCGAGCCATAGGCGCCGTGGACGACATCGGCGGCGGTGACGTAGCTGCTTGCATGCGCCTTCTTCCACAGCACCGGCATGACCGCGAACACGAAGGGATAGACGATGATGGTGTAGGGCAGCGCGAAGAAGCCATAGGCGCCGACCGCATAGACCAGCGCCGGCACCGCGATCACGGTGTAGGCAGTGTAGAAGTCGCCGCCGACCAGGAACCAGGTGATCCAGGTGCCGAACTGGCGGCCGCCGAGGCCCCATTCGTCGAGATGCTCGCTGACCGGGCCGGATTTCCAGCGCGCCGCGAAGAAGCCCATCACGGTGACGAGCGCGAAGAAGAAGATGAAGACGCAGAGCGCCACCCAGGCGATGTGATCGGTCATGGCTGTCCCCTCACCGCGGCTCGTCGGCATCAGGCCGGCGGCTGCGATAGACCAGCCAGATCAGAAGCGAGGAGATCGGCACCCAGGCGAGCTGGTACCAGTAGAAGAAGGGAAAGCCGAACAGGGAGGGCTCGACGAAATTATAGAACGGCACCCACAGCAAGCCGATGAACGGCAGCAGCAACAAAATCCACATGGCCTACTCTTTGACCCAAGACACAGCTCAAGGCGGGCGGTTCCGCTGATCATGGCAACGATCCAGGAACCGGTCCGTTGCGTCTAGAATCACGGTTACGGCAATGCGACGCAAAAAGATGTGATCGTCACCTGGTGCATGCCGCCTATTCGGCCTTGATGCCGGCGTCCTTTATCACCTTGCGCCAGCGCGCCTCCTCGCCGGCAAAGTAGCGGTCGAGCTCGGCCGGCGGTGAGGCCACCATCACGAGGCCCTCATTGACGCTGAGCTTCTTGAAGGCCTCTGCCTGCACGGCCTTGGCCGCCGATCTGTTGAGGCGGTCGATGATGTCCGGCGGCGTATTCGCCGGCGCGTAGAGGCCGTACCAGGATTCGGCGACATAGCCGGATGCGCCGGCTTCCGACACCGTCGGCAATTGCGGGAACGCGGCCGAGCGCTCAGCCGATGTCACTCCGATCGCGCGCAGCTGCCCGGCCTCGACCAGCGAGGCGCAGCTTGCCACCGTGGTGAACATCACCTGGATCTGGCCGCCCAAGAGGTCGGTGATGGCGGGCGCCGCGCCCTTGTAGGGAACGGTGGTGAGATTGACCCCGGCCATGTGCTTGAACAGTTCGCCGGCGAGATGCGCCGAGGTACCGGTGCCATAGGTGCCGTAGGACAGCTTTTCCGGATCGGCCTTCGCGGCCGCGATCAGATCGGCGATCGACTTGATCGGCGAAGCCGGATTGACCACGACGACGTTGAACGAGCGCGCTACCAGCGCCACGGGCGCAAAATCCTTGTGCGCGTCATAGGGCAGCTTGCTGTAGAGGCTCGGATTGACCGCGTTGGCGAAGGTCGCCATCAGCAGCGTGTAGCCGTCGGATGGACTCGCCGCAACGCTCTGCGTGCCGATGATGGTGCCCGCCCCCGGCTTGTTCTCGATGATGACGGTGACGCCGAGATCCTTCTGCATCTCCTGCGCCAGCGTCCGCGCCACGACATCGGTGCCGCCGCCCGGCGCGAACGGCACCACGATCTTGACGATGTGATTGGGATAGGCGGCGAGCGCCGGCTGTTGCAGCAGCAGGTTTGCTGCGAGCGCGAACAGGAATGATGCGAGAAGACGAAGCGGCATGGCAGGCCCCGGCGGCAGACGGTGGCGTCTTCATACACGCGAACGCCATGCAAGGGATGCCGGGCCGTCATGACGCGGGAAGGATGCGCGACGCTGCCAGTCCCGTCATCCTGAGGTGGCCGCTTCTTCGCGGCCCTCGAAGGATGGACGGCCACTTCTCTGGCCGATTCATCCTTCGAGGCTCGCTCCGCTCGCACCTCAGGATGACGGAGATGGATTTGCGTACGCGGCACCTTTGCTCACGAATACGGATTGATCAGCTTCTGCTGCTCGGTGGCGTGACGGACCAGGAGGTCGATGAAGGTGCGGACCTTCGCCGAGAGATGATGGCGGTGCGGATAGACGGCGTTCATCGTGAGCTCGACCGGCCGATATTCGGGCAGCAGGCGGACCAGTTGTCCCGACTCCAGTTCGTCGCGGACCAGGAAGCCGGCCGCGAGAAAGACGCCGACGCCGGCCAGCGCCGCGAGCTTCAGCGTCTCGCCGCTGTTCGAAATCAGATTTCCGGAGACCCGCACCGCGGCCGGCGTGCCCTTGCGGTCGGCGAAGCGCCACTCGTCGCCATAGGGGTAATTGGCGTGACGCATGCAGTTGCGCGCGGAGAGGTCGGCCAGCAGCGTTGGCTTGCCGTGCTGCTCGATATAGCCGTGCGAGCAGCACAGCACGTGGCGCCAGGTCGCGATGGTGCGCACGATCAGGCTGGAGTCCGGCGGCGGCACCATGCGCACGGCGAGATCGTAATTCTCGTCGATCAGATCGGCATTGCGCTCGCCGATCGTGAGATCGACCTTGACCTCGGGATAGGTAGCGAGGAACTCGGCCACCGCCGGCGACAGGAACTGGACGAGATGGGTGTTGGTGAAGATGCGCAGCGTGCCGCGCGGCACCGATTGCTGGGCGCCCGCGATGTCGTCGGCCTGCTCGATATCGGCGAGGATCTGGACGCAGCGGTCGTAATAGGCCTGGCCGACCTCGGTGAGGCTGACCTTGCGCGTGGTGCGGTTGAGCAGCCGGGCGCCGAGCCGGTCCTCCAGCGACTGGACGTGGTTGCTCACCATGGTGGTGGACATGTTGAGCTTGCGGCCGGCGGCGGAGAAGCCGCCGGTATCCACGACCCGGACGAAGGCGGTCAGGCTGGTCAGGCGATCCATTCGGCAAGGTCCGGATTATCAGCGCTGGCTTGATAATGCTTCCAGTTTTATCGGGATTATCACAGCGGGAAGGACATTGCATCTAAGGGGCGTACTGGGCGCCCTTTCTGGAAGGACGCAAATGTTCGACCCGGAGGATGCCATGTCGACCACCACTTATGTCCCTGAAGAATCGGCAAAAATCGGTCTCCGCCCGTCGCGGAAAACGGTCAAGCGGGTGGCGCTCGGGCTCGCCGCAATCATCGGCGCCGCCGTGGCGGCCGACTTTGGCTACGACTACGTCACCACCGGCCGCTACCTCGAAACCACCGACGACGCCTATGTGAAGGCGGACTCCACGATCATCGCCCCGAAGGTCTCGGGCTACATCGCCAGGGTGCTGGTCACCGACAACCAGCCGGTGAAGGCCGGCCAGTTGCTGGCTGAGATTGACGACCGCGATTACCGCACCGCGCTCGGCCAGGCCGGGGCCGATGTCGACGCCGCCACAGCCTCGGTGCGCAACCTCGATGCCCAGCTCGAACTGCAGCAGCCGATCATCGACCAGAGCACGGCCGACGTCACCGCCGCCGAGGCCAACCTGAAATTCGCGCAAGAAGAGCAGACCCGCTACGACGGGCTGATGAAATCCGGCTCCGGCACCATTCAACGCGCGCAACAGACCGACGCGGCGCTGCGCGCCAACACCGCGCAATTGCAGCACGCGAAGTCGGCGCTGTCGGCGGCCCAGCGCAAGGTCGACGTGTTGACCACGCAGCGCGCCCAGGCTGTTGCCCAAGCCGACAGGGCTCGCGCGGTCGAGCAGCAGGCCGAGCTCAACCTGTCCTATGCGCGGATCACCGCGCCGGTCGACGGCACGGTCGGCGCCCGCACGCTCCGCGTCGGGCAATATGTGCAGGCCGGCACCCAGCTGATGGCGGTGGTGCCGCTCGACGCGGTCTATGTGGTCGCCAATTTCAAGGAGACGCAGCTGACCCATGTGCGCAACGGCCAGCCGGTCGAGCTCACCGTCGACAGTTTTCGCGGCACCACGCTGAAGGGCCATGTCGACAGCCTGTCGCCGGCCAGCGGCCTCGAATTCGCGCTGCTGCCGCCCGACAACGCCACCGGCAATTTCACCAAGATCGTGCAGCGCGTGCCAGTGAAGATCGTGCTCGACGATCACAGCCTCACCGGCCTCTTGCGCCCGGGCATGTCGGCGATCCCGACCGTCAACACCAAGGCGACCGTGCTGGCCGAGCGCGAAGAGAAGCGGCGGCTGGCGTCGGCGACGCGGGCGAACGGGGGGTAGCGGCGAACGCTTCTTCGACTGACCTCGCGCGATCGATCACCCACGCGGTGGTCGATCGCGTTTTGCCGTGCCCTTCTTCGCTCCGCGCACACCGGTGGAAGGGCTCCCTCCCCCCTTGCGGGGGAGGGTTGGGGAGAGGGGTGCCGCTTGTGCTGACGTCTGTTGGTAGCGGACGCTCCTGCTGAGAACGCGCACGGCAGCATTGAAGCAGTCTGCGCAAATCTTTGACGTCAGCGCCCTGGGCTTACCCCTCTCCCCACCCTCCCCCGCAAGGGGGGAGGGAGCTTGAGAGGCGTGCTCACCTCACCGGTCGTCATCATGCAGACCAAACGCTGCGCCGTGCCGCTGGCCGCAGCGCGGTCGCAGCCGCGCTTGCCGCCACCATCCGATTATCAACCTCTGCCTGACAATCCTTCCACTGTTTCCCGGATTATCGAAAAGCGCCGCCTAATCCATCTTGCGTGGGCCAGCAAGGACGACCCCGATGACCGCGCTCCAGCCCACCGCCAATGCAGCCGACGCTGCAAACCTCGCCGCTCCCACCACGCCGGCGACACCCGCGATCCAGACAAAGACCTGGATCGCGGTGATCGGGGCGACGCTCGGCGCGTTCATGGCGGTGCTCAACATCCAGATCGTCAATGCCTCGCTCGCCGATGTGCAGGGCGCGATCGGCGCCGGGATCGATGACGGCGGCTGGATCTCGACCTCCTACCTGATCGCCGAGATCGTGGTGATCCCGCTCTCCGGCTGGCTCGCGCAGGTGTTCTCGGTGCGCATCTATCTGCTCACCAACGCCGCCCTGTTCCTGGTGTTCTCGGCGGCGTGCGCGCTGGCGCAGGACCTGCCGCAGATGATCGCGCTGCGCGCGGTGCAGGGTTTCACCGGCGGCGTGCTGATCCCGATGGCGTTCACGCTGATCATCACGCTGCTGCCGAAGGCCAAGCAGCCGATCGGGCTCGCGCTGTTTGCGCTGTCGGCGACGTTCGCGCCGGCGATCGGCCCGACCATCGGCGGCTATCTCACCGAGAACTGGGGCTGGCAGTACATCTTCTATGTCAACCTGGTGCCCGGCGCGGTGATGATCGCGATGCTCTACATCTCGCTCGATCCGAGCCCGATGAAGCTGTCGCTGATCCGCCAGGGCGACTGGCTCGGCATCATCACCATGGCGATCGGGCTCGCCGCGCTGCAGACCGTGCTGGAGGAAGGCAATAAGGACGACTGGTTCGGCTCGCCCTTCATCGTCCGCCTGTCGGTGATCGCGGCCGTCGCGCTGGTCGCCTTCCTGATCGTCGAATTCACCGTCGAGAAGCCGCTGCTCAATCTGCGCCTGCTCGCCCGCCGCAATTTCGGCTTCGGCATGCTGGCCAACTTCCTGCTCGGCATCGCGCTGTACGGCTCGGTGTTCATCCTGCCGCAGTATCTGTCGCGCATCCAGGGCTACAACGCCGAGCAGATCGGCATGGTGCTGGCATGGACCGGGCTGCCGCAGCTGGTGCTGATCCCGCTGGTGCCGCGGCTGATGCAGCGCTTCGACCCCCGCATCATCATCGGCGTCGGCTTCGCGCTGTTCGCCGGCTCCAACTTCATGAACATCTTCATGACCAACGACTATGCCACCGACCAGCTGTTCTGGCCCAACATCGTCCGCGCCATCGGCCAGGCCCTGGTGATGGCGCCGTTGTCGGCGGTTGCGACCGCGGGCATCGAACTGGAGAATGCGGGCTCGGCCTCCGCGCTGTTCAACATGATGCGCAACCTCGGCGGCGCCGTCGGCATCGCCGTGCTGCAGACGCTGCTGACCAAGCGCGAGCAATATCATTCCAACGTGCTCATGCAGTCGGTCTCGCTGCTGGAACAGGCCACGCGGAACCGGATCGAGCAACTGACGCAGTATTTCATGAAGCACGGCGTCGCCGACCAGGCCACTGCCGCCCGCCGCGCAATCGCGGCGATCGGCAAGGTCGTGCAGAAGCAGGCCTACATCCTCGCCTTCAGTGATACCTTCTATCTGCTCGGCGTCGCGCTGATCATAGCACTCGCGGCGACACTCTTCCTGAAGAAACCGGGCCAGCTCGCTGGCGGCGGTGCGCACTAACCCCAACCACAACCAAGGAGAACGACCATGAAGCCCCGCATGAATTTCTACCAGGCCGCACCCGAGACCATCAAAGCGCTGGTCGCGGTGGAAAACCAGATCGCTGCGAGCGGCCTCGAGCAATCGCTGATCGAGCTGGTCAAGACCCGCGCCTCGCAGATCAACGGCTGCGCCTACTGCATCAACATGCACACCGAGGATGCCCGCAAGCACGGCGAGACCGAGCAGCGGCTCTATCTGCTCAACGCCTGGCGCGAGTCGCCGCTCTACAGCGAGCGCGAACGCGCGGCACTGGCCTGGACCGAAGCGTTGACGCTGGTTGCGGAGACGCACGCACCGGACGCCGACTACGAGGCGGTGCGCGCCCATTTCTCGGACAGCGAGCTGGTCAACCTGACGACGCTGATCGGCGCGATCAACGCCTGGAACCGGATCGCGATCGGCTTCCGCGCGGTGCATCCGGTGAAGGTGAAAGTGGCGGCGTGAGCAGCGCGGACGATCCATCCCCGTCATCCTGAGGAGCCTGCGCAGCAGGCGTCTCGAAGGATGCACGGCCACAGTCGGGCCGTCGACCCTTCGAGGGCCGCTGAAGAAGCGGCCACCTCAGGGTGACGGCGCCAAGGCGATGCGCAGACCGTAGGGTGGGTTAGCCGAAGGCGTAACCCACCATTCTCTCCGCGGTGAGCAAAGTTGGTGGGTTACGCTGCGCTAACCCACCCTAGGCAGGGTCAAACCGCCGTCGCGCGGGCGAACTCGATGTAGATCTCGCGCAGGCGGTCGGTGATCGGGCCGACCTTGCCGCCTCCGACCTTCTTGCCGTCGATCGCGACCACGCCCTGCACGAACACCGAGGCGCTGGTGATGAAGGCTTCCTTGGCGGCGAGCGCTTCCTCGACCGTGAAGGCGCGCTCCTCGATGCGCAGCTGGCGCTCCTCGGCGAGCTTGACCACCGCCTTGCGGGTGCAGCCGGGCAGGATCTCGTTGCCGTTCTGCCGGGTCACGATGACATCGTCCTGGGTGACGATGAAGGACGAGGACGAGCCGCCCTCGGTGACCTTGCCGTCCTCGATCATCCAGGCTTCGCCGGCGCCGGCCGCGGCGGCCGCCTGCTTGGCCAGCACCTGCGCCAGCAGCGCCACGCTCTTGATGTCGCGCCGCTCCCAGCGGATGTCCGGCACCGTGATGACGTTGATGCCGGTCTTGGCCGAGGGCGCGTTGATGATGTCCTTTTCCGAGGTGAACATCACGAGCGTCGGCTTGACGTCGGCCTTCGGGAACGCGAAGTCGCGGCCCTTGTCGGCGCCGCGGGTGACCTCGAGATAGACCATGCCGTTGACGAGGTCGTTGCGCGCAACCAGCTCCTTCTGGATCTCCTCGATCCGCTCCAGCGTCTCCGGCAGCGCGAGCTGGATCTCGCCGACCGAACGCTTGAGCCGCGCCAGATGCGAGGCGTTGTCGATCAGCTTGCCCTCGAGCACCGCCGCCACCTCGTAGATGCCGTCGGCGAACAGGAATCCGCGGTCGAACACCGAGACCTTGGCCTCCGAATGCGGCACGAACGAGCCGTTGACGTAAGCGATCTTTTCCACGCGAGTTCTCCTGCGGACGAAGGGGGTTTCAGGCCTTCGTATACGCAAATTGTTAACGGGGGAAAACCCTGTAGCCGTCGTCATTCCGAGGCGATGCGCAGCATCGAACCCGGAATCTCGAGATTCCGGGTTCGCCTCTTCGAGGCGCCCCGGAATGACGGGTGGAGAGGCGCCCTCTGCCTCAGTGCTGCAGGATCTTCGACAAGAACTTCTGCGCGCGGTCGCTGCGGGGCTTGCCGAAGAAGTCGGCCTTCTTGGCGTCCTCGACGATCTCGCCGCGGTCCATGAAGATGACGCGGTCGGCGACCTTGTTGGCGAAGCCCATTTCGTGGGTCACGACCATCATGGTCATGCCCTCGCCGGCGAGGTCGACCATCACGTCGAGCACCTCGCTGATCATTTCCGGGTCGAGCGCCGAGGTCGGCTCGTCGAACAGCATCGCGATCGGATCCATCGCCAACGCCCGCGCGATCGCGACGCGCTGCTGCTGGCCGCCGGACAACTCCGCCGGAAACTTTTTGGCATGATCCTTCAGCCCGACGCGCTCCAGAAGCTTCATGGCCTTGGCGGTGGCGTCCTCAGCCTTGCGGCCGAGCACCTTCTCCTGCGCGAGGCGGAGATTGTCGATGATCCGTAAGTGCGGAAACAGCTCGAAGTGCTGGAACACCATGCCGACGCGCGAGCGCAGCTTCGGCAGGTCGGTCTTGGGATCGTTGACCTTGACGCCGTCGAGCGTGATGTCGCCGCCCTGGATCGGCTCCAGCGCGTTGACGCATTTGATCAGGGTCGACTTGCCCGAGCCGGACGGACCGCAGACCACCACCACCTCGCCCTTGGCGACGCTGGTGGTGCAGTCCTTCAGCACCTGGAAGGACGGCCCGTACCATTTATTGACGTGGTTGATCTCGATCATGCGTGACTCAGGCGTTGCAGCGAGCGCGCTTCCACCACTCCCATCGGGAGAGGTCGGCGCGCAGCGCCGGGTGAGGGATTGCGGTCTATCGATGGAGCAAAACCCCTCACCCGGATCGCTGATGCGATCCGACCTCTCCCGATGGGAGAGGTGAAGGGGGCCGGGTCTCGAATGTTCGAAAGCATGACTGGCTACCGGACAATCGCAATGCGCGCCTGCAGGCGGCGAACGCCGTAGGACGCGATACAGGAAACGACGAAGTAGACCAGCGCGGCGAACAGGTACATTTCGACCAGGCGGCCGTCGCGCTGCGCGACCTTGCTGGCGGCGCCGAGGAAATCCGGGATCGACAGCACGTAGACCAGCGAGGTGTCCTGGAACAGCACGATGGTCTGCGTCAGCAGCACCGGCAGCATGTTGCGGAACGCCTGCGGCAGCACGACGTAGCGCATCGACTGCGCGTAGGTCAGGCCGAGCGCGCTGGCCGCGGCCGGCTGGCCCTTCGAGATCGACTGGATGCCGGCGCGCATGATCTCGGAGAAATACGCCGCCTCGAACGCGATGAAGGTGATCAGCGAGGAGGCGAAGGCGCCGACC
This sequence comes from Bradyrhizobium sp. UFLA06-06, assembly GCF_054820065.1. Lineage (NCBI taxonomy): Bacteria > Pseudomonadati > Pseudomonadota > Alphaproteobacteria > Hyphomicrobiales > Nitrobacteraceae > Bradyrhizobium > Bradyrhizobium sp. UFLA06-06. Next base: position 32,490 of record NZ_JADFUD010000041.1, on the reverse strand, counting down.
GTGATCGGCCGCGACGCGCCGGTCAGCCACTGCCCGATATACGGCACCAGGAAGTAGAACCAGAAGATCACCAGCACCAGCGGCAGCGAGCGGATGAAGTCGACATAGAAGCCCGCGATGCGCCCGAGCACCTTGTAGCTCGACAGCCGCATCAAGGCGATCAGCGTGCCGAACACCAGGCCGCCGAACGCGGCGAGCGCGGTCAGGGTCAGCGTGAAGCGCATGCCCTCCAGGAACAGGTAGGGCAGCGAGCGGCGGATGACGTCGAAATCGAAACTGCCGATCATCGTCATTTGCCCGTGATGTAGCCGGGGATCGCGACATAGCGCTCGAGGAAGCGCATCGCGGTCACCACGACGAAATTGAGGAGCAGGTAGAGCACGGTCGCCGCCGTGAACGCCTCGAACACCTGGAACGAGAACTCCTGCATCGAGCGCGCCTGGCCGGTCAATTCGATCAGGCCGATCGTGATGGCGACCGCGCTGTTCTTGATGGTGTTGAGGAATTCGGAGGTCAGCGGCGGCAGGATGATGCGGAATGCCATCGGCAGCAGCACGTAGCGATAGGTCTGCACCGTGGTGAGGCCGAGCGCGGTCGAGGCCTGCTTCTGCCCGCGCGGCAGCGAGGTGATGCCGGCCTGCAATTGCACGGCGACGCGCGCCGACATGAAGAAGCCGACGCCGATCGCGGCGGTCCAGAACGGCGCGTTCGGCAGTTGCTTCAGCCACAGCCCGGCCGACCGCGGCAACAGTTCGGGCAGCACGAAGAACCACAGGAACAGCTGCACCAGCAGCGGCATGTTGCGGAAGAACTCGACCCAGCAGAAGCCAATCCACGACGCCGTCCGCGACGGCAGCGTGCGCAGTACGCCGATCACCGAGCCGGACACCAGCGCGATGATCCAGGCCAGCACCGACACCTTGATGGTGACCACCAGTCCCGCCAACAACAGGTCGAGATAGGTGCCGGTCCCCATCGGGTTCGGCTCAAGGAAGATGTGCCAGTTCCAATTGTAGTTCACAGGTCCCCCACGCGGCCGCGCCGGTCACGGCATTACGCCGGCATCGCGCGCGGCGTCCATGCAAATGTCCGGCCATTCTCCTCCAAAAATGGCCGGACATGCAAACTCTCAGGACCCGCCGCCGCGAGGCGGCAGGTCATACGCAGCAATGCGATCAGTTGACCAGATACGCATCCGGATCCGGTGAATCCGACGGCTTGGCAAGCTGCTTCTTCATCTCCGGCCCGAGCGGCACGTTGAGGTTCAGGCCCTTCGGCGGAATCTTCTGGTTGAACCACTTGTCGTAGATCTTCTGGCCCTCGGCGCTGGTGTAGAGCGCGGCGGTGGCGGCGTCGACGACCTTCTTGAACGGCGCGTCATCCTTGCGCAGCATGATGCCGTAGGGCTCGGGCTTGGAGAACGCGTCCTTGGAGATCACGTAGTCATCCGGCGACTTCGAGCCGGCGACGAGGCTCGCGAGCAGGATGTCGTCCATCACGAAGGCGACCGCGCGATCGGTCTCGACCATCAGGAAGGCCTCGGCATGATCCTTGGCCGGGATGATGTTGACGCTCAGCCCGCGCGCGAGGTTGGCCTCGGTGAGCTGCTTGATGTTGGTGGTGCCGGCGGTCGAGACCACCGTCTTGCCCTTCAGGTCGTCGATCGAATTGATCTTGCTCGCCTTCTTGGTGACGTAGCGGCTGGCGGTCAGGAAGTGGCTGTTGGTGAAGGAGACCTGCTTCTGGCGCTCGGCATTGTTGGTGGTCGAGCCGCATTCCAGGTCGACGGTGCCGTTGGCCATCAGCGGGATACGCGTCGCCGAGGTCACCGGGTTGAGCTTGACCTCGAGCTTGTCGAGCTTCAGCTCCTTCTTCACGGCATCGACGATCTTGTAGCAGATGTCCATGGCGTAGCCGATGGGCTTCTGGTTGTCGTCGAGATAGGAGAACGGGATCGAGGAATCGCGGTAGCCGAGCGTGATCGCGCCGGTGTCCTTGATGTTCTTCAGCGTGCCGGTCAGCTCCTGGGCTTGCGCCTGGCTCGCGCCGACCGCGGCGGCGAGCGCGAGGCCGATGAGATACTTGCGTGTCATACGTCTACTCCTTGCGTGGAAACGGTCGATTTACTGTGTGAGAATATCGGCGAGGACGGGTGCGATGTAGCGGCGAAACTGTTCCGGATTCTCGCTCATCGGAAAATGACCGAGCTTCTCCATGATCGTGACGCTGGCGCCCCCTATTGCCGCTGCGGTCCGCCTCGTGTCCTCGGGCGTGCAGGAGAAATCATACTCGCCCGTGAGGAGATAGAGCTTGCATACTTTAGTCTCGATTGACGCGACCCGGCCGCGCAGGTCGCCGTCGACACGGTAGAAATACAGATCGCCCTTGAACACGCCGGGGCCGCCCTGCTTGTAGGCCCACAGCGTTTCCATCCGCGCAGGCTCAGGGCTTTGCGGGGCGATCAGCCCGGACACCAGCGCGGCGCAGACTTCGCCGCCGTGAACGTCCGGCCGGTTCAGCCAGTTGGTGTCATACCACGGCGCCTGGAAATCGGCAGCCTCGAGCCCGATCAGCGCGCGGAACTCGGCGGCATATTCGATCGCAAGGTTAAGCACGATGCGGCCGCCGATCGAGCAGCCCATCACCACAGGCTTCTCCAGCCCCAACGCCCGACAGAAAGCGCGGATGGTCTCGGTGTAGCGCGCAGTGGTGAGTTGGTATTCATCGCCGGTCCAGCTCATCGGCGGATTCGACTTGCCATGCCAGGGCATATCGAAGGCAATGATGCGGAAATTTTCGGCAAATTGCGTATCCGCGAGCAGATGGCGCCATTGCCGCGCATCTGATCCCGCGGTGTGCAGGCAGACCAGCGGAATGCCCGTGCCGTTCTCCTCGAAATAGATGCGGTGCAGCTCGCCGCCGATCTCGACGTGCACGTAGCGGCCGACCATCGGCTCGATGTGGCCGTTCATGATCTTGCCGCTCATGATACGGCCGCCGCGAAATGCTGCCGCGGCAGCGCCAGCAGGTCCTTGAAGCATTGCAGATGCGCCATGAAGGGATGCAGGTCGCCTTCCAGCACCGCCTCGCCGCGCTTGGTCAGCGCCAACAGATCGTGCCAGCCGGGCTTCGGCTCGGCCTGCCAATAGGCGGCCCAGGCCTCCGGCGTCGCGCGATAGGAAAAGCGCCAGGAGCGCATCAGGACCGGCGACGGCGCAAGCTCGACGATGCGCCCGCTGCGGATCGCGGCATGAAACGGCCGCGCCATCGGGCCGATCAGGCAGTCGCAATCGAGCAGCCGCCCGCGCGCAACCAGCCGAGGGGCCTCGTCGAGCAATGCGGGAAGGCCGGCAAACGCCCTCGTCACAGCGTCGTCGGTGGCGTCAGGCGATGGCGTCATCTGTCGGGCGGCGTTCCTGCAACGGGCGGCGCCATGATGACGGCAAGCGCGCAATCCCGCAAGGCGCCGATGCCCTTGGGTTCCCTTCATTATTCGCTTGACCAAACCCGGCTTGCTGGTCAGGCGCGCGCACCCCGCGCCGTCCTCGCATGTTGCCGGGAACGGCCAAACCGTCAGACCAAATGCCGATTGAATTCCGCCGCTCGGCAGGTCGCGGCAGACCAATTGTCGCAGCCGGCGCTTCGAGCGCAATTCGCGCTTCCGTTGCCCGCCCCGTTCTGTCCAATGCGCCCTCGGTCCCAGCATGACGGGGACGATCATTGCCAACACCGAACAAGACGCGGCTGCGATCGAACGCGGCCACAAGGGAGAGATAGAGATGTCGCACCGCAATCGCTTGATGGTCCTGCTCGCCGCCGCCGGCATGCTGGTGTCGACAGCGGCGCTCGCGCAGGACTATCCGACCAAGCCGATCACGCTGATCGTGCCCTGGCCGGCGGGCGGCTCGACCGATATCTCGATGCGCGCGATCGCCGAGAGCGCCTCCAAGGTGCTGGGCCAGCCGATCGCGGTCGACAACAAGGCGGGCGGCGGCGGCACCGTGGGCCCCGCGACGATGGCCGCCGGCGCCAAGCCCGACGGCTACACCATCGCCCAGATCCCGATCACCGTGTTCCGCCTGCCCCTGATGCAGGAGGTGTCGTGGGATCCGGCGAAGGATTTCTCCTACATCATTCACCTCACCGGCTACACCTTCGGCGTCACCACCAACGCGGAGTCGCAGTTCAAGACCTGGCAGGACGTGGTCGATTTCGCCAAGAAGAACCCGGGCAAGGTGACCTATGCGACGCCCGGCACCGGCACCTCGCTGCATGTCGGCATGGAGCAGATCGCCCTGATGGCCGGGATCAAGCTGACCCAGGTGCCGTTCAAGGGCGGCGCCGAGACCAATGCCGCCGTGCTCGGCCAGCACACCATGCTGCAGGCGGATTCCACCGGCTGGCGGCCGCTGGTCGATGCCGGCAAGCTCCGCCTGTTGATGGTGTGGACCGGCGCGCGCTCGCCGAACTATCCCGACGTGCCGACGCTGAAGGAGCTCGGCTACCCCATGGTCTATGACTCGCCGTTCGGCATTGCCGGCCCCAAGGGCATGGACCCCAAGATCGTCGCCAAGCTGCACGACGCCTTCAAGAAGGCGATCGAGGACCCGGCGGTGATCGCGACCCTCGCCAAATACGACATGGTGCCGAACTACAAGAACACCGAGGACTACAAGAAGTTCGTGGGCGAGGTCACCGAGTCCGAGCGCAAGGTGATCGACACGCTCGGGCTGGCGAAGAAGTAGAGTTTAAGTCGCCACAAGCGCCGTCGTCATCCTGAGGTGCGAGCCGCCCTTGCGGCTCGCCTCGAAGGATGGAGCGGGGCACCGTCGCCCTTCGAGGGCGTCGCTTCGCGCCGCCACCTCAGGGTGACGGTGATTGAGAGCAACACAACACATGACAGACCAAACCAACGTCAAATTCCGTCTCAACAACTCCGAGCTCTGGGGCGGGCTGATCGGGCTCGGGCTCGGCGCCTTCGTGATCTGGTCGGGCCTCAAGCTCAAGCTCGGCACCATCAACGATCCCGGCTCCGGCTACGTGCTGTTCTACACCGGCATCCTGATGTGCGTGTTCGCGGCCTCGATCATGATCGCGGCGGTCACCGAGGGCGGCCCGACCTTCGCCTCGCGCTGGGAGAATGCGCGCTGGGGCAAGCCGGTGCTGGTCATCGTCTGCCTCACGGCGTTCGCCTTTGCGCTGGAACCGCTCGGCTTCCTGCTGTCGGCGATCCCGCTGATGCTGTTGCTGCTCCGCGTGATCGATCCGGTGCGCTGGTCGCTGGCGATCCCGCTGTCCATCCTTGCCCCGCTCGGAATGTGGTGGGTGCTGAAACACCTGCTCGCGATCCAGTTGCCGAGCGGCATCTTCGAGATCGGTTGAGCGCCCATGGATACTCTTGTCAACGTCGCCCACGGCCTCGGCGTCGCACTGCTGCCGATCAACCTGCTCTACTGCTTCATCGGCGTGTTCATCGGCACGCTGGTCGGCGTGCTGCCCGGCATCGGCCCGATCTCGGCGATGTCGCTGCTGCTGCCGGTGACGCTGTCAGGCACGCCGGAATCCGGCATCATCATGATGGCCGGCATCTATTACGGCTCGATGTATGGCGGCTCGACCACCTCGATCCTGGTCAACATCCCGGGCGAAGCGGCTTCCGTCGTCACCTGCATCGACGGCCACCAGATGGCCAAGCAGGGCCGCGCCGGCCCGGCGCTCGGCATCTCCGCCTTCGGCTCGTTCATCGCCGGCACCTTCGCGCTGATCGCCCTGATGCTGGTGGCGCCGTCGCTTGCCAGCGTCGCGATCGCGTTCGGGCCGGCCGAATATTTCAGCCTGATGGTGCTCGGCCTCGTGGTGCTCACCTTCCTCACCCAGGGCTCGATGGCCAAGGCGCTGTTGATGGCCTGCATCGGCGTCGTACTCGGCCTGGTCGGGCTCGACAGCATCACGGCGCAGCCGCGGCTGACCTTCGGCCGCCTCGAGCTGATCGACGGCATCGGCCTTGTGCCGGTCGTGATGGGCCTGTTCGGCGTCGCCGAGGTGCTGCTCAACACCGAGCAGGCGATCAAGCGCGACATCATCAAGACCAGGATCAACCAATTGCTGCCGAGCAAGGAGGACTGGAAGGCCAGCGCCGGGCCGGTGGCGCGCGGCACGGTGCTCGGCTTCTTCCTCGGAATCCTGCCCGGCGGCGGCGCCGTGGTGGCATCGTTCGCCTCCTACGCGCTGGAGAAGCGGCTCTCGAAGCATCCGGAGCGCTTCGGCCATGGCGCCATCGAGGGCGTCGCGGGGCCGGAATCGGCCAACAATTCCGCGGCCGGCGGCGCCTTCATTCCGCTGATGACGCTCGGCATCCCGCCGAACGTGGTGATGGCGCTGCTGCTCGGCGCCTTCGTGATCCACGGCCTGCAGCCGGGACCGCTGATGATCTCGCAGAACCCGACGCTGTTCTGGGGCATCGTCGCCAGCATGTATATCGGCAACCTGATGCTGCTGGTCCTCAACCTGCCGATGATCGGCATGTGGGTGCAGCTGCTGCGGCTGCCCTACAACGTGCTGTTCCCGCTGATCATCCTGTTCACGATCATCGGCGTCTACTGCTCCAGCAACAACGTGTTCGACGTCCACGTCATGATCGCGTTCGGCGTGATCGGCTATTTCATGCGCAAGCTCGGCTACGAGCCGGCGCCACTGGTGCTTGCCTTCGTGCTCGGGCCGATGCTGGAGAACAATCTGCGCAAGTCGCTGATCCTCTCGCAGGGCGATCTCATGACCTTCGTGGAGCGGCCGATCTCGGCGATCTGCCTCGCTTTCGCGCTGGTGCTGCTGGTCGGCCCGCTGCTGCCCTCGCTGCGCAAGAAGCGCGAGCTGGTGGCGCTGGACGAGGGGGCGTAGCGCGCGACGAGAGGGAGTTGAGTCGCATCAAGTCGGTGGTGCGCCGCCCCTCTCCCGCTTGCGGGCAGGGCTATCGCATTTCGTGGCGGTGCCCTCGTGGCCATCCTTCGAGACGCCCGCCTTCGGCGGGCTCCTCAGGATGAGGTCTTGTTTTGCGGCACAATAGTAGACCCTCATGGTGAGGAGCGCCGCTTGCGGCGCGTCTCGAACCACGAGGCCCAGCACTTGCGCGGTCGCCAAGGGCATATGCGATAACCCTGCGCTTGCGGGGGAGGGTTGGGGTGGGGGTGTCTCCACGAGTCATATCGTGGATAGAGCCCCCACCCGCCGCGCTACGCGCGTCGACCTAAGAGCGAGCTTCGCTCGTCTCGACCCCGCAAGCGGGAGAGGTGAAGCAAAAAAGCGGCCTCAACCCATCTTCGCCGCGCGTCCGTTCTTCGGCGCCTGGGCCAGCGCGCGGGCCAGCACCTGGGCTTCCTTCTTCAGCATGTCGGCGAGTTCGCCTTCGCGGCGGCGGATGCGGTCGGACGCGGCGCCGATCGAGAGCGCGGCCACCACCTCGCCGGCATCGTCGCGGACCGGCACGCCGACGCCGCCCATGCCGGGAAACGCGGCGTCGATCAGCACGGTGTGGCCGGCCTTGCGCGCCATGGCGATCCGCTCGCGCAGGAACTTTGGCGTGATGCGCGGCGATTTTGCCAGCCGCGGCACGATCACCTCGATCACAGCCTCGATCTCGGCATCCGGCAGCCAGACCAGCAGCGCCAGCGCACCGGCGCCGACGCCGAGCGGACGGCGGCTGCCGATCTGCAGATAGTTCGGCTGCAGCGGATGGTTGCCGACCGAGCGCGCCAGATAAAGCGCCTCGACACCGGAGCGCACCGACAGCAGCGCCGTATCGGCCGAGCGCTCCGACAGCCGGAGCAGGCTCGGCTGCGCCAGCTCGGCGATGTCGACCGAACGGCGCGCGCCGACCGCCATCACCCGCGCCTCCTGGCCGAGCTCATAGGTCTTGGCGCCGGCGACGCGGCTGACGAAGCCTTCCTCGATCAGCGAGTTGAGGATGCGCAGCGCAGTCGCCTTGTTCAGCGAGGTGGTGTCGGCGATGTCGGTGAGCCGCAGCGGCGAGCGCTGCGCCAGCACGCGCAGGATCGCGCAGACCTTCTGGATCGCGTTGAACTTGTCGGGTTGGCCCGGCTCCGGCGGTGGCCTCTTGCGGCTGGTCCGTGCGGTCGCAGTCGTTGAGGCGTTCATGCCCTGGCCTTCCTTGCCGTCAATTCCAAATCCTGAACCGGGCACGACGAAGAGACGCGCCCGGCCGACATCATCCTAGGACGGATGACGTGCGCCGGACACCGTATACTTTCGTCAGATGAAACTTTGATTTCGACTATCTACGCTGCTGTGCAACAATAAGGATATTTGAATTTCGCATCACGAAATCTGATGCGGTTAGCATGATCCTTTCGAAAGAAAACCGCTTCGCACTTTTTCGGATCATGCGCTACGCCAGCCGCAGCCTGCGGATCGTGAACAGCGCACAGAGGCTGAGGATGCAGACCGCGGTGAGATAGTAGCCCGGCGCGAGCTCGCCGATCGCCGCGAAGCCGCCCAGCCAGGTCATGATCGCCGGCCCCATGCCGCCGAACAATGTGACACCGATATTGTAGCTGAGACCGAGCCCGGTCGCACGCGTCGCCGCCGGAAACAGTTCCGACATCAGCGCGGCCAGCGGCCCGTAATACAGCGACTTGAGGACGCCGAGCCAGAGCACGCCGATCAGGATGATCATCGGCGTCGGCTTGCCGGTGAGCAAGAGGAAGGCCGGGAAGATCGACACCAGCAGCAACAGCGCGAACAGGATCATGTGGGTGGTGCGTCCGATCTTGTCGGAGACCATGCCTGCGATCGGCGCCAGCAGCGCAACGGCGGTCTGCGCGGCGAACGAGGCGATGAAGCCGACCGACGGCGCGAGCTTGAGCGTCTTCACCACATAGGTCGGCATGTAGACGATCAGATAGTTGACCGCGGTCGACACCGCGAGCGCGCCGATCGCAAGCGTCGTGGCGAACTTCTGCCGCGCGAACACTTCCCTGACCGGCGATTCCTGCTTCGCCGCCGGCGGCGGCGTTGCGTCGTCGACATGGTTGCGGATGTAGATGCCGACCGGGCCGATCAAGACGCCGAACAGGAACGGCAGCCGCCAGCCCCAGGACTGCAAATCCTCCGGGCTCATCAACGAGGTCAGCAGCGCACCGAAGCCGGCGCCGAGCAGGCCGCTGACGCCTTGGCTCGCGAACTGCCAGCTCGCCACGAAGCCGCGCCGCTCCGGCATGTGCTCGACCAGGAACGCGGTCGAGGAGCCGAACTCGCCGCCGGCGGAAAAGCCCTGCACCAGCCGCGCCAGCAGCACCGCGATCGGCGCCAGGATGCCGATGGTCTGATAGGTCGGCATCAGCGCCAGCACCAGCGTGCCGAACGTCATCAGCACGATCGACAGCATCAGCGAGGCCTTGCGGCCGTGACGGTCGGCATAGGCGCCGAGCACGACGCCGCCGATCGGGCGGATCAGAAACGACAGGCCAAAGCTGCCGAAAGTCAGGAGCAGCGAGGTGGTCGGATCATTGGCCGGGAAGAACGCCTTCGAGAGATACACCGCGAAATAGGCGTAGACCGAGATGTCGTACCATTCGAGCGCATTGCCGACCGAAGTCGCGACGATCAGGCGGGTGATGTTTTTCTTGTCGACCGCTGTCGTGTGCTGAGCGTCGGCCGAAGTCGATAGTGTCATTACATTTTCCTTGCCGGTGAAGGCACCAGCTTTTCAACTCGAAATGGCCGGCTTGACCCGGCCATCCACGTCTTCCCCGTCATCCCCGCGCAAAGGCTTCGCCTTTGTCGCTGGAGGTGCGAGCTCTTGCGAGCCTCGAAGGATGCACGGCCCCGCTGGTGGCCGTCGATCCTTCGAGACGCCGCTTCGCGGCTCCTCAGGATGACGGGGAAAATGCGCGCTTAGCTCCTCACCCCTTGTGCTTTGCCTCGCCGAGATCCCAGAACAGGCCGGCCATGATGGTCAGCGCCTCCTCGGTCACCGGCAGCAGGATGTGCTCGTCGGGGGCGTGCTGCGAGCAGCCCGGATAGGAATGCGGCACCCAGATCGTCGGCAGGCCGAGGCCTTCGGAGAACACGTCGTTCGGCAGCGAGCCGCCAAAGTTCGGCAGCACCGCCGGCGCCTTGCCGGTGGTGGCGCGGATCGAGTTCGCCGCCCAGTCGATCCACGGGCTGTCCATGTCGGTGCGCGAGGCGGCAAAGCGCTGCGTGCCCGAGACCTCGACCATCGGGAAACCGTTGTTGTGCAGATAATCCCGCACCGCGTCGATCACCTCGAGATGCCGGGTGCCGACGACGAAGCGAAGCTGCAGCACCGCATTGGCCTTGCCGGGAATCGCGTTGGCGGGCTTTTCGATATTGCCCGACGACATCGCGAGCACTTCCAGCGTGTTCCAGGCATAGAGCCGCTCCGCCGCCGTCAGGCCCTCCTCGCCCCAGTCTTCCGCCAGCGCCGGTTCGTCCGCGGTCGGCTTGACCTCGACGTCGGCGAGCGCGGCGCGGACGCGGTTGGAGATCGGCGGGGGTTTCAGGATATCGAGCTTCATGCGGCCCTTTCCGTCGACCAAACTCGCGATCGCGCTCGCCAGGATCGTGGCCGGATTGGCGAGCACGCCGCCCCAATTGCCGGAATGATTGCCGCCCTCGCGCAGATTGACGTCGAGATGGATCCGGTTGCCGCCGCGGCAGCCGAGGAAGATGGTCGGCCGCTCCGCCGACAGCCGCGGCCCGTCCGAGGCAATGAACAGGTCTGCCTTCAGCTCCTCGCGATGCGCCTCGCAGACCTCGCGCAGATCGGGCGAGCCGATCTCCTCGCCGGTCTCGATGATGAACTTGGCGTTGAAGCCGAGCTTGCCGCCGCGCGCCTGCTTCACCGCGCGCAGCGCCGCCATGTTGATCGAATGCTGGCCCTTGTTGTCGGCGGTGCCGCGGCCATAGACGCGCTCGCCCTTGACCGTGGTCTGCCAGGGATTGAGCCCGTCGCGCCATTCGCCGACCATGCCGTCGACGACGTCGCCGTGGCCATAGGTCAGCACGGTCGGCCGCGAAGCGTCTTCCTGGTAGTCGGCAATCAGATAGGGTCCGCGGCCGGTCGGCGACTCGATCAGCCGGGTCTTGAAATCGAGCTCGGCGAAGGCCGGCTGCAGATTCTCCACCAGATAGGCGCGCAGCGCATCGGCCTTGTCGGCATTCAGGCTCTCGGTCTGGTAGCCGACCCTTTGGTCCAGTTCTTTCAAAAACTGTCCCGATTGAAAATGCTCTCGCACCTTTGCGATTGCGTCGGCCCGTGTCGCCATGATTGTTCCTTCGTCCGGTCGCGTCTTGGCATGATCCCACCGGAACGCCACGCTTTGCGTCCCGATCATGCTTCTGGAGAGGCGCAACCTATCGGGATCGGCTCGCGACCGGAAGGGCGTGAAATGCGAATGGGCCTTGCCAAAACGTGGGAAGTCGCAACAAGTTGATGCGGGACGCCCGGCATCGACCGGGCAGCAATCGAAGCGGCGCGCAAGGTTTCGACCAAGGTTTTCGACAATGACAAAACAAATCCGGCTCAACGCCTTTGCCATGAACTGCGTGGCGCATCAGTCGCCGGGGCTGTGGACCCATCCGCGCGATCGCACCAAGGACTACAACAAGCTGTCCTACTGGACCGATCTGGCGAAGACGCTGGAGCGCGGCCGGTTCGACGGGCTGTTCCTCGCCGACGTGCTCGGCGTCTACGACGTCTATGCCAATAGTCCGGATGCGGCGCTGCGCAACGCGGCGCAGACCCCGGCCAACGAACCGTTGATGCTGATCCCGGCGATGGCCGCGGTGACGGAAAATCTCGGCTTCGGCGTCACCAGCAATCTCTCCTTCGAGCCGCCCTACCCGTTCGCGCGGCGGATGTCGACACTCGATCACCTCACCGGCGGCCGCGTCGGCTGGAACGTGGTGACCGGCTATCTCGATTCCGCCGCGCGCGGTGCCGGCAAGGACAAGCAGACCGCGCATGACGACCGCTACGAGCTCGCCGACGAATATATGGAGCTGGTCTACAAGCTCTGGGAAGGCAGCTGGGAGGACGACGCCGCGATCCGCGACGTCACGCGCGGCATCTTCACCGATCCGAGCAAGGTGCATCCGGTACACCATGACGGCAACAACTACCGGCTCAACGCGATCCATCTCTCCGAGCCGTCGCCGCAGCGCACGCCGGTGCTCTATCAGGCCGGCACCTCGCCGCGCGGGCGGCAATTCGCCGCCGAGCACGCCGAATGCGTGTTCATGTCGGGACCGTCAGCCAAGGTGATCGGCCCGCGGGTGTCGGCGATCCGCGAGCTCGCCGCCGAGAAAGGCCGCAACGCCGCCGAGATCCTGATGTTCTCGATGATGTGCATTGTGGTGGCGCCGACCGAAGCCGAGGCGAAAGCGAAATACGCCGAGTATCGCAGCCACATCAGCCATGAGGGCGCGCTGGCGCTGATGTCGGGCTGGACCGGCGTCGACTTCTCGACCTACTCGCTCGACCAGGAGGTGCGGCACGTGCAGAACGATGCCGGCCGCTCCGCGATGGACAACGTCACCCGCGCCGATCCCGACCGGGTTTGGACCGTGCGCGAGGTCGCCGAGCATGTCGGCATCGGCGGCGCCGGCCCCGTGGTGGTCGGCTCGCCGGAGCAGGTCGCCGACAAGATCGAGCAATGGTTCGAGGACACCGACGTCGACGGCCTCAACGTCGCGTTTGCGATCTCGCCCGGCGATTTCGAGGACATCGCCGACATGCTGGTGCCGGAGCTCGTCAAGCGCGGCCGCTACAAGCGCGAGTATGCGAAGGGCACCTTGCGCGAGAAGCTGTTCGGCGGAGGGCGTGCGAGGCTGGACGCGACGCATCCGGCGACCCGGTATCGGGTGAAGAAGACGACGACGTAGCCACCCCCCGTCATTGCGAGCCACCCGGTCGGCGCGAAGCGCCGCCGGATGACAGGCTCCGCGAAGCAATCCATAGCTCCGCGTGTGAGGAACGATGGATTGCTTCGTCGCTCCGCTCCTCGCAATGACGGGGTACCCACATCTGCCGTCCCGTCATCCTGAGGAGCGCGAAGCGCGTCTCGAAGGATCGACGGCCACCGGCCGGGCCGTGCATCCTTCGAGGCTCGCTCCGCTCGCACCTCAGGATGACGGTGAGAGGTGAGCGCATCGTGAAAAGTCAATTCACCGCATTGCTCACCACCACCTCGATCAGCTTAGCGCCCGGGCGGCTGAACGCCGACTTCATCGCGCCCTTCAGCTCCTGCGGGTCGGTGACCTTGATCGCCTCGAGCCCGAGCGAGCGTGCGAGGGCGGTGAAGTCGACCGGCGGGTCGATGAAATCCATGCCGACATAATTGTCATCGCCGTGGAAGGCGAGCAGGCGCTGCTTGATGATGCGGTAGCCGCCATTGTTGACGATGACGAAGTTGAGCGGCAGCTTGTGATTGGCTGCGGTCCACAGCGACTGGATCGAATACATCGACGAGCCGTCGCCGGAATAGCACACCACCGGGCGCTGCGGATTGGCGAGGCTGACGCCGACCGCGGCCGGCAGGCCCCAGCCGATGCCGCCGGAGGCCAGCGCGTGATAGCCGTAGCGGTCGCGATGCGGCCGCAAGCCAATGATCTGACGCGACGAAGTCAGACCCTCGTCGACCAGGATCGCGTCGTCGGGCATCGCCTCCACGACCTGCAACGCGAGCCAGTCCGGATCGATCGGCGAGGTCTGGCTCGCCTTCGAGATCTGTTCGACCCGCGCCTTGCGCTTCGCCACCCAGTTCTTGGTCGACAGCGCCGCGAGTCCCTGCCTGGCACGCGTCTCCAGCGCGCCGCCGCCGGCCTCCTTCAACGCAGGAACCAGCGCGCGCAGCGTTTCCTTGACGTCCGCCTTCACCGCGATCTCGGCGCCGTAGTTCCTGGCGAGGTCGCTGTCGACCAGCCCGACCTGCACGATCGAGAGCCCGTCCGGCAGCGGATCGACCTCGCTGTAAACAGACATCCGCAGCGGATCGCCGCCGAGTGCGATCAACAGATCATGCGGCGCCAGCACGTCGCGCGCGACCTTCTGCAGCCGCGCGATCGCGCCCATGAAGCTCGGGCTTTCGGACAGGAAGTGCGAACCATAGGGCGTCGGCGACTGCCAGGCCGGGCAGCCCAGCGTCTCGGCAAGATCGGCCGCCTCGCGCAGCGCATCGCTTTTCACGATCTCGTCGCCGACGACGATCACCGGTCGCTCGGCTTTCAGGATGCGCGCGGCCAGCGCCTTAAGCGACTCCTCCGACGGCCTCACCCGTGTGTCGATCCGGGTGGAGCGGCCGAGCTCGATGCCGGCTTCGGAATTGAGGATGTCGCCGGGCAGCGAGATGAACACCGGCCCGGTCGGCGGCGTGGTCGCGATCTTGGCGGCGCGGCGCACGATGCGCGGCAGGTCTTCGAGGCGCGTCACCTCGACCGCCCATTTCACCAGCGGCGTCGCCATCTGCACCAGCGGGCCATAGAGCACCGGTTCAGTCAAACCATGGCCCTGTTCCTGCTGCCCGGCGGTGAGGATCAGCGGCGTGCCGGTGAAGCTGGCATTGTAGAGCGAGCCCATCGCGTTGCCGAGGCCAGGCGCGACATGGACGTTGCAGGCGACCAGCTTGCCGGAGGCGCGGCTGAAGCCGTCGGCCATCGCGACCACCAGGCTCTCCTGCATCGCCATCACATAGGTGAGATCGGGATGGTCCTTCAGCGCGTGCATGATCGGCAGTTCGGTGGTGCCAGGGTTGCCGAACAGATGGGTGACGCCCTCATCCTTCAGCAGCGCCAAAAATGCCGAGCGGCCGGTAATGCGATTTTTCATGTTCCCTCCAGGCCCGTCGGCGCGTTGGCCGACGGGCATCAAGGGAGATGACCAAACTTGCGCAGCTGGGGCAATCGAGCCGCCGGTCATGGCCGCATTCCGCAGGCGCGCGCCTGAGGTGAAACGCTCGTTAGAACATCCCCTCGCGCGCGCTGCGCTTCTTCTTTTTCGAGCGCTGCCACACCACGCCGGGATAGCCCTTCAGCGGCACCAGCGGCTCGCCGGTGTAGGCCCATTCCTGCAGTTCCTCGATCGCGATGTGATAGAGCGGCTGCCGGCCGGTGCGCCCCGAGAACAGCGCACGCGGGATGTTGACCATGTGCGGCGACCGCGCGCGCTCGTAAGAAATCGGCGTGCCGCAATTGGCGCAGAAGCTGCGCGCGGTCTTGCTTTTCGCATCCTCGTAACGCGACAGCTCGCTTTCGCCTTGCGTGATGCGGAAGCGCTTCTTCCAGCTGCCGACATAGGTCGCATAAACCGCACCATGGGCGCGGCGGCTGGCGGCGGTGTGATCATGCCAGGCCCAGCGCGCCGGCACGTCGATCTCGAACCGGATCTTGCCGCACAGGCACTGGCCGGCCGCCGGCTTCGCCAGCGCCACGGGCTTTGGTTTCTTGGTCGGCTCGAACTCGTCGTCCGGAAACATCGCGGTCTCCCGGTTTTGCTGGCCGAGCTATCGTAGCCCGGATGCAGCGAAGCGTAATCCGGGGATGCTTGATCCGCTGATGCAAGGCCCCGGATTTCGCTGCGCTGCATCCGGGCTACGAAGACCTACGCCTGCGCCAATTCGTCGTGCACCGGATAATCCGTGTAGCCCTTCTCCTCGCCTGCATAGAAGGTGGCGCGGTTGTACTTCGTCAGCGGATAGCCGCGCTGCAGGCGGCGCGGCAGGTCCGGGTTGGAGATGAAGTAGCGGCCGAATGCGATCGCATCGGCATGACCCTCGGCGACCGCGCTCTGTGCGGTTTCGCCGACGAAATTGCCGGCGGTGATCAGCACGCCGCTCCACATCGGACGGTACAACACCATCGCGGACGGCACGTTCTGCCAGTCGACCTCGGCGCGGCCAGTGCCCGAGGCGCGCGGCTCGATGAAATGCAGATAGGCGAGCCCGAGCTTGTCCAGCGCCGTGATGGCGTGGCTGTAGAGCGGCATCGGGTCCGCCTCGCCGCTGCCATTGGCGATGCCGTAGGGCGAGAGCCGCACGCCGACGCGGCTCGCGCCCCAGACTTCGGTCACCGCCTGCGTCACCTCCATCAGGAAGCGGACGCGGTTCTCGATCGAGCCGCCATAGCGGTCGGTGCGCAGATTGCTGCGCGACTGCAGGAACTGCTCGATCAGATAGCCATTGGCGCCGTGGATCTCGACGCCGTCGAAGCCGGCGGCGAGCGCGTTCTTCGCGCCTTGCCGGTAGGCCTCGACCATCAGGGCGACCTCGTCGGTTTCGAGCGCGCGCGGCGTCTCGTAGTCGACCACCTTGCCGTCCGCCGTCATGCACTTGAATTCGGAGGGGATCGCGACCGCCGACGGCGCCACCGGCAGCGCGCCGCCCGGCTGGAACGAGGAATGCGAGACGCGGCCGACGTGCCAGAGCTGCAGGAAGATCAAGCCGCCCCTGGCGTGCACGGCATCCACCACCTCGCGCCAGCCCGCGATCTGGGCCTCGCTGTAGATGCCGGGAACACCAGGATTGCCGAAGCCGGTCGCAACCACCGGCGAGGCCTCGGCGATCAGCAAGCCGCCGGGCGTGGCGCGCTGCGCATAATATTCCGCGTTCATCGGCCGCGGCGCGAGGCTCGGCCGCGCCGCCCGCATCCGCGTCAGCGGCGCCATCACGACGCGATGTTCGAGCTGGTAAGGACCGATCTTGAGCGGAGAGAACAGCGACGGAGGATTCATGCCTGCCCCAAATATTCTTATGTGGTTTCCGTTATAGTGTGGGCATGATCCGCCCAGAAAACCGGTTACCACTTTTCCGGATCATGCCCGTTATCTAACGGGTTCATCTTGTTCATGAAAGCGGGTAGTGGCAATCTGTTGCCACGAGAACAGGTCTCCCATGTCGAAATCGAGCGCATCATCGCTCCCCTCCCTCAGCGTCCGCATCGACCTCGATGCCGAGGACCGGATCGGGCCGGGCAAGATCCTGCTGCTTGAGCGGATCAGGGAATGCGGCTCGATCTCCGCCGCCGGCCGCGCCATGGACATGAGCTACAAGCGCGCCTGGGACCTGGTCGACGAGATCAACCGCATCTGCCGGCAGGCGGCGGTGGAACGGCAGACCGGCGGCAAGAATGGCGGCGGCGCGGTGCTGACCCCGTTCGGCCTCTCTTTGGTGGCGCGCTACCGCAAGATCGAGCGCGACGCGGCAAGCGCCGTGCGCAAGGACCTCGAGGCGCTGCGCAGCGACATCGGCAGGCCGAAGAAGGCCGCCGGGCGGTAAACGCAGGAACTGGCGGCCGCAGCACGGGGCGCTTACGAAAATATCGAAAACAACCCCATGCAAAGGAGCCGGCGGTGGCCGGCGTTCGACGAGGCAACTTGACGCGTCGGGCAAATCAGGGGTATTATTCTAATATTCCGAAATCATGTGGGCGTTGGGGTGAAGGGCTTCCCTTCTGCGAGCACGCCGAAAATTGAGACCTGTACCCCTCACCCGGATTGCATCTTCGATGCAACATAGCCGAAGCTTAGCTTCGGCGTCGATTTCATGGACGGCCGCCGAAGGCGGCCTATGCCTCTCCCCGCAAGCGGCAGGGCTATCGCATTTCGTGGCGGTGCCCTCGTGGCCATCCTTCGAGACGCCCGCCTTCGGCGGGCTCCTCAGGATGAGGTCTGGTTTTGCGGCAAGATAGTAGACCCTCATGGTGAGGAGCGCCGCTTGCGGCGCGTCTCGAACCACGAGGCCGAGCGCTTGCGCGGTCGCCAAGACGGTAGATGCGATACCTCTCCCCGCAAGCGGGGAGAGGTAAGAAGCAGCGCTAGCCGGTCTTGATCCAGACGGCCTTGACGTTGAGATATTCCTCGACGTGCTGCTTGCCGGACTCGCGGCCGTAGCCGCTCATCTTGTAGCCGCCGAACGGCACCGCCGGATCCATCGCCTGGTAGCAATTGACCCAGACCGAGCCGGCGCGCAATGCCTTGGCGACCTGGTGCGCCTTGCTGACATTGGTGGTCCAGACGCCCGAGCCGAGGCCGAAGGTGGTGGCGTTGGCGCGCTTGATCAGCTCGTCCGGATCCCTGAACGAGATCGCCGAGATCACCGGGCCAAAGATCTCCTCCTGCGCGATGCGCATGTTGTCCTGCACATTGGCAAACACGGTCGGCTGCACGAAGTAACCCTTCGACAGCGCGCCCTCGGTGAGGCGGCCGCCGCCGGCAAGCGCCTTGGCGCCTTCCTTCTGGCCGATGTCGAGATAGCCCGACACCCGATCCATCTGCTGCTGCGACACCAAGGGACCAATCTGGGTGTTGGGGTCGAGGCCGTTGCCGACCTGCAGCTTCTTGCCGAACTCGGCGACGCGGCCGACGAATTCGTCATAGACCTTCTGCTCGACGAACAGCCGCGTGCCGGCGCTACAGATCTGGCCGGAATTGGCGAACACCGCCATCGCAGCGCCCGGCACCGCGGCGTCGAGATCGGCGTCGGCGAACACGATGTCCGGCGACTTGCCGCCGAGCTCGAGCGAGACGCGCTTGAGGTTGCCGGCCGAGGCACGGATGATCGATTGTCCCGTGACGTGCGAGCCGGTGAAGGCGACCTTGTCGACATCGGGATGCGAGGCAAGCGCGGCGCCCGCAGTCTCGCCATAGCCCGGCACGACGTTGACGACGCCGGGCGGAATGCCGGCCTGCATGCAGAGCTCGCCGATGCGCAGCGAGGTCAACGGCGATTCCTCGGCCGGCTTCAGCACCACGGTGCAGCCGGTCGCGATCGCCGGGCCGACCTTCCAGATCGAGGCGGTCAGCGGCCCGTTCCAGGGGATGATCGCGCCGACCACGCCGATCGGCTCCTTCAGCGTGTAGGAGAAGATCTCGCCGGGCAGCGAGTTCTCGATGGTCTCGCCGTGGATCGCGGTCGCCTGTCCGGCATAGTAGCGCAGCATGCCGAGCGCGCGCAGCCGGTTGCCGCGGGTCCGACTGATCGGTGCGCCCATGTCGAGCGTGTCGAGCTGCGACAGCTCCTCGAAATTGGCTTCGACGAGTTCGGCGAGCTTGAGCAGCATGTTCTGCCGCTCGAACGGCTTCACCTTGCTCCAGGGCCCTTCGAACGCGCGGCGCGCCGCCGCGACCGCACGGTTGATGTCCTCGGCATCGCCCTCGGCGACCGACGCGAGCAATTCACCGGTCGCGGGATTGTGCGTCTCGAATTTCTTGCCGGAGGCGGCGTCGACCCATTTGCCATCGATCAGCATCTTCTTGTAGGAGCCATCGGCATAAGGATGGCGCGTGATCGGAATAGCCTGCGAAACAGCCATGTTTGCACTCCCTGTCAAATTGTCGGCTGAGGTCTTTTGGAAGCGTTATATCGGTGATTCTACAGCGCAGGCGCGAAACCGTAAAGCCGCGCGGCCGTTGTCGAGGGTGGCGCGCATGAAAACCTCCCATGCGCCCGCGTGCATGGTACGATAGCGACTGAACCTCAGCCACACATGTGTCCGGAGACCGCCGATGCCCCACCCCGTGATATCAGCCAATCATGTTGCCGTGATCACCGGCGGCGCCTCTGGAATCGGACTTGCCGCCGCAGTGCGGTTCGCGCAGGCCGGCATGAAGGTTTGCATCGCAGATCTCGGCGATGACCGGCTGAAGGCGGCTGCGACAAAACTGTCATCTGCGGCGCCGGGTGGCGCGGCTGATATCATGACATCAGCGGTCGACGTCAGCCGAGCCGACGAGGTGGCGAAGCTCGAAGACACGGTCGCGAAAAAGTTCGGCGGCACCGACATCCTGATGAACAATGCCGGCATCCAGCCCGGCAGCGCGATGTTCGGGCCCACGGACAATTGGCAGCGCATCCTCGGCGTCAATCTGTGGGGCGTGATCAACGGCACGCAGACGTTCGCGCCCAACATGATCAAGCGCGGCCGGCCGGGGCTGATCATCAACACCGGCTCCAAGCAAGGCATCACCACGCCGCCGGGCGATCCCGCCTACAACGTCTCCAAGGCCGGCGTGAAGGCATTCACCGAGGCGCTGCAGCACGAGCTGCGCAACACCGACGGCTGCAAGATCACGGCGCATCTCCTGATCCCGGGCTTTGTCTTCACCGGGCTGACCGCCCGCGGCCGCACCGAGAAGCCGGCCGGCGCGTGGACGGCGGAGCAGACCGTCGACTTCATGATCGAGCGCCTCGACGCCAGCGATTTCTATATCCTCTGCCCCGACAACGACGTGCCGCGCGCGCTCGACGAACGCCGCATCCTGTGGGCCGCCGGCGACATCGTCGAGAACCGCCCGCCGCTGTCGCGCTGGCATCCGGATTACGGCGATGCATTCGCCGCGTTCGTGAAGGGGAAGTGAGCCGCGGGGAATCGTAGGATGGGTAGAGCAAAGCGAAACCCATCATCTCTCCCGCGGCCAGCTATTTGATGGGTATCGCTTCGCTCCACCCATCCTACGCGGCTATTTATCCCGTCACCCTGAGGAGCGCGAAGCGCGTCTCGAAGGGTCGACGGCCCGAC
This sequence comes from Bradyrhizobium sp. UFLA06-06, assembly GCF_054820065.1. Lineage (NCBI taxonomy): Bacteria > Pseudomonadati > Pseudomonadota > Alphaproteobacteria > Hyphomicrobiales > Nitrobacteraceae > Bradyrhizobium > Bradyrhizobium sp. UFLA06-06. Next base: position 11,943 of record NZ_JADFUD010000041.1, on the reverse strand, counting down.
TAGGGCCGATTCATCCTTCGAGACGCCGCTTCGCGGCTCCTCAGGATGACGGTGATAGTCCGGGGCGTGGGTTGGCCGAGCGTAACCCACCTCTTCTCCCGCCGCGGCACAAATGGTGGGTTACGCCTTCGGCTAACCCACCCTACGAAGCTACGATCTTAATTCGCCCGCACCTGCACCCTTGTCGCCGGCTGCGCCGCCAGCGCTTCACCGAGCTCGCTCTGCTGGGCGCGCGGGATCGAGAAGCAGACGCTGAAGCCGTCCGTGGTCTTGAGCGTCACCATGCCCTGCGCCGGATCGGTCGACTGTTCGATCACCCAGGAATCCAGCGGATAGGCGTAGCGCAAGGTCTGGTCGCCGAAGCGGGTCCGCAGCGCCTTGCTGATCAGCCCGGGCAAGGTCATGACCAGCGCGCCGACCTGGTTGATCGACAGGCGGATGGTTGCGGGCTCGCCCTTGCCGTCCACGAAGCCCAGCGAAATCGCGCAGCCGTCGGACGCGACTTCGCAGGTGGTGAGCTCCTGGGTTTCGATCTGCATGCCGGCACTCCGGATCATCGTTATATTCCATCCAATATATCGCGAAGACGACCAGCGTCCAGCCCTTAAAAGTATAGCCGCGGCGGTGACCGGCAGAGGCGCACGCGGCATTAGAATCTATTGAAGCCCGCGGTGCCCCGATTGACGCCGGGCGGGCAACCGCGAATAAATCAGCACGAAGCTCAGGCTGATTTTTCTTCACGATTTTCCAGAGAATTCATTCGGTTCGGCAGTGCCGCGCGCGTGCCCTGAATGGCCGTGGCGTCCACGCCGCAGCCGTGATATACACGTGAATATAGCGAGGTCCGCGAAGGACCCGTTTGACCAGGGAGAGCAAGGCCAATGAGTGATTACAAGCTTCTCATCGACGGCAAGATGGTACCCGGCGACCAGACCATGCCGGTGCTCAATCCGGCGACCGAAGAGGTGGTGGCGCAATGCCCGCGCGCCTCCAGGGAACAGCTCGACAAGGCCGTCGCCGCCGCGAAGGCCGCCTACCCAGCCTGGGCCGCCACGCCGATGGAGGAGCGCCGCAAGCTGATCATCAAGATGGCCGAGGTGATCGAGACCAACGCCAACGAGCTCGCGCATATCCTGACCAGCGAACAGGGCAAGCCGCTCGCCGATGCCACCGGCGAGGTGATGGGCATGGCCGGCTTCTTCCGCTATCTCGGCTCGCTCGAATTGCCGATGCGCGTGATCGAGAATTCCGGCGACCGCAAGGTCGAGGCCTATCGCCGTCCGCTCGGCGTGGTCGGTGCGATCATTCCCTGGAACTATCCGCTGCTGATCCTGGCGTTCAAGCTGCCGTCGGCGCTGCTCGCCGGCAACACGCTGGTGGTGAAGCCCGCGCCCACCACGCCGCTGGCCTCGCTGCGCTTTGCCGAGCTGGTCAAGGACATCCTGCCGAAGGGCGTGCTCAACTTCATCGCCGACGCCAACGATCTCGGCGACCACATGACCAAGCACCCCGACATCCGCAAGATCTCCTTCACCGGCTCCTCGGCCACCGGCCAGAAGGTGATGGCGAGCGCGTCGCAGACCTTGAAGCGGATCACGCTCGAGCTCGGCGGCAATGACGCCGGCATCGTGCTCGACGACGTCGATCCGAAGAAGGTCGCGCCCGGCATCTTCGAGGGCGCGTTCCAGAACTCCGGGCAGGTCTGCCTCGCCATCAAGCGGCTCTACGTGCATGAATCCGTCTATGACGAGATCTGCAACGAGCTGGTCGCGATCGCGAAGAACACCGTGGTCGACGACGGCTCCAAGCAGGGCACCAAGCTCGGGCCGCTGCAGAACAAGATGCAGTACGAGAAGGTCAAGGCGTTCCTCGACGATGCCCGCAAGAACGGCAATGTGATTGCCGGCGGCGCTGCGATCGACCGCCCCGGCTATTTCATCGAGCCGACCATCGTGCGCGACATCAAGGAAGGCTCCAAGCTGGTCGACGAGGAGCAGTTCGGTCCGGTGCTGCCTGTCATCAAGTACTCCGACAAGGATGACGTGATCCGCCGCGCCAACGCCACCACCTACGGCCTCGGTGCGTCGGTGTGGTCGTCCGACATCAAGCGCGCGCACGAGATCGCGACCCGGATCGAGGCCGGCACGGTGTGGATCAACAAGCATCTCGACATGGCCCCGAACATTCCGTTCGGCGGCGCCAAGCAGTCGGGCATCGGCACCGAATTCGCCGAGGAAGGCCTCGCCGAATTCACCCAGCTGCAGATCATCAACGGCCCGCCGGCCGCCTGACCCGCGAAACCTGCGGCCGCGACGCCCTGGCTCCCCTTGGCGCCGCGGTTGCCTCCCTCCTCCACTACGAACAGAGCCCGTCATGTTCGACGCCCAATGCGACCTCGCCGCCCTGGTCTATGACGCCACTGATGATCCCGACGCCATCCTGCGCGACTTCGCCGGCGATCTGAGAGCACACGGCGCGCGCGTCGTCGGCATGGTGCAATCAGGCCAATGCGCCGATTCCAGCCTGTCGGCCGTGCTGGTGCATAGCGGCGAGACGCTGCTGCTGGCGCAGCCGCCGAGCCCGGATACCAGGAGCGCTGGCGCCACCGGCTGCAAGCTCGATCTGTCGCGGCTGCAGGCCGCCGGCATCCGCGTCGCCGACGCACTGGCTGAAGGCGCCGATCTCGTCATCATCAACCGCTTCGGCAAGCGGGAGCGCGACGGCAAGGGGCTTGGCTTCCTGATCGAGCGCGCGCTCGGCGCCGACATTCCGGTCGTGATCGCGGTGTCGCGCGCGAGCTTTGCGGACTGGATCAAGTTCGCCGGCGGGATGAGCGTGAAGCTCGCCTGCGACCGCCACGCGCTCGATGCCTGGTGGCGCAGCGTCTCGCTACGCGCCGCGGCCCGGACCGCGCCGGATCACACCACGGTCTGCGAGGCGTTCAAGTAGAGCGCTTCGTAGAGTGGGTTACGCTCGGCTGCCCCACCTGCGGACTATCACCGTCTTCCTGAGGAGCGCGCTCTTGCGCGCGTCTCGAAGGATCGACGGCCCGGCTGGTGGCCGTGCATCCTTCGAGGCTCGCTCCGCTCGCACCTCCAGCGACAAAGGCGAAGCCTTCGCGCGGGGATGACGGTGTGAGAATTGTAGCGAGCGGCCTCCCCACGCTGTCGTCCTGGCGAAAGCCAGGACCCATAACCACCGAATTCGATTGAGAGTGCAATAGTGGCCCCAGCGTCACACAACGACAAGCGGTTGGGGTAATGGGTCCTGGCTTTCGCCAGGACGACGCTGAATACATTCACATTCGCTCAGGATGACGGGAGGGCGGCCCCGCTTACAGCGTTTCCTGCTTGTGGTCGCAATTCTTGCAGGTGAACTTGACGCGGGACTGGCCCTTTTCCGCCTGCACCCGGTTCGGCGCACCGCATTTGCCGCAAACGGCCTCGATCCGGGTCATGCCCTGCTTGACGACGAGGTTCCGCTTTTCCATGGTCTCGCGGATGAGGCGTTCGGCCTCCTCGCGCAGCGATTGCTTCGACATCATCTCCACCGGTCGTTGGTTAGCGGGCGGCGTCATAGCACGACCGCGTGAAGTTTTGACAGCGGGGATTGCAGCTTAATTTTCAGACAATGAGCCGGTCAACCGGCAACCGGAAATGCCGAGGTTTCAACGGTTTTGATGGCCGGCCGATGCGGAACACGTTGACGAGGCGCAGATCGGCGCCAATTTTTCCGAGCTTTCGCAGCCGGTCGTTGAAGTCAGGATGATCTGATAGCGCCGAAATCGGGCACGCCGCGAAACCGGCGCGATCGATCTCCAGCCAGGCGCGGTAGAAATGTCGTCCGGTCGTGAGTGGATCCTCACCGACGGGACGGCAAAACAGCACGATCGCCGATGCCGACGCGGTCTTGGCGCCGTCGGCAAGCAACGACGCGGCGAGGCCGAGACGATCGAGCGGCTTGAACAGGGTGCCGAGTACGTAGCGCGCGGCGGTGGCCTCGACCGCATTCATGGCGAGCGCATCACGGTTGAGCCCATCGAGCAGATAGCGCGGATGGCCGGGCGACAGCCGCATCCATGCGAGCAGCTCAGCCCGGTAGTCGTCGCCGCGGACAAAGGAGAATTCGGCCCGGTCGGCCCAGCCGGCGATATCGGCAATCGCCCGGCGATCGCCAATGCAGATCACATCGTCGCGCGCGGCGGCCAGCTGCGCCAGCGCCGCCGCATCATCAAGCGACGCCGCGAACTTGCCGCGCCACGACATGCGGCGTGCCACGAGGTCCGCCAGCAGATCGGGCTCGGCTCCTTGCTTGATCGCAAAAGAGCAGAGCACGGCAAATTGCGGCGACAGCGGCTGCTCGATCGTGGTCATGCCCGTGATCGCGAAGCCACGGCGGTTGAGCGCGAGGCTCATGCCCTCCAGCGCGGCGCCGTGCGACACCAGAACGTCATGTCCCGCGGGGTCGGCGACCGGCGCGCGGACGCCGGTCGCGTCGACCAGTGCCAGCCGCCCCTCGTCGATGAGGCGCCAGCGGGTCGGCTGGATATTGTGGACGCTCGGTGCCAGCCGCGCCTCCGCGACCACCTCGCGCAGCAAATCCGGCGTCAGCTCGCTCATGCCGCGGCCAGCCGCCTGGTGAACAGATGCAGCCGGTGCAGCGGCTTTGCGCCGACCTTCTCGACCTGGCGCAGCGACGGACCGTTGATATCGGCGATCCAGGTGCCGCCCAGCGTGCGGTAGCCGGCCTCCTGCAACGCCAGCGCGGTGCGGTAGAGCATCGCGCCGTTGAGGCCGCGATTGTGCAGGTCGCGGCAGACCGACTGATAGATCAGCACCGCGCGCCTGTTCATCACGCGGTGCTGCACGAATTTGACCGGCGCTGACAGCCCGACCCGGCCGCCGATCGCCTTGATCAGCGGATTGAGGTCGGGGATCGCGATGATCGCGCCGGCGGGCCGGCCGCGGTGATAGACCACGGTCGAAATCCGCTTGTCGATGATCCACATCATGTCGCCGGCCTGGAACAGATATTCGGCGGCGGTCGGCGGCACGAACATCGGGTTGTCGGCAAAGCCGTCATTGAGGATCAGCCGCGCATCCTCCAGCCGCACCTTGAAGGCGGAACGCTTGATCGGCTGCCAGACGAAATCCGGGTCAGTGAGCACCGCGCGCTGCTTGTCGCCGAGCAATTGCTCCGGCTTGCCGCCGTCGAGCGCGATCTCGAACGTCGTCATCGGGAAGGTCGCGGCGTAGCCTGCGCGTTCGAGATGCTTTGCAATGTGCGGCGGCGACCACATCATGTCGGTGAACGGCGCATGGTCGAACCCGTCGGTCATCACGCCGATCTGCTGCATCGCCGTCAGATTGAAATTGCCGGCGACGCGGCTCATGCCGCGCGCCGACAGCCATTGCTCGGCGGCGCTCAGCAGCGCATCGGCCACCTCGACGTCGTCGATGCAATCGAAGAAGCCGAATGCACCGTGGCGGGTGCCGTGCTTGCGGTTGGACGCGTCGTGGATCGAGGCGGCGATGCGGCCGACCGGCCGCCCATCGCGATGCGCTGAAAACAGCGCATAGCGGCCGTGGCCTTCGGTGACGAACGGGTTCTTCGCCGGATCGAACATCCGGTCGAAATCGCTCCACAGCGGCGGCACGTAGAGGCTGCCGCGCCCATAGGCATTGAGCGCGGCGTCGAATGCCGCCCTGCGGTCGCCCTCGCGGATCTCTGATGTCATTTGGCCTCCGGGGTCAACGCCAGCAGCCGGCGTACCAGCGCCAGCGCGGTTTCAGTGGCGGGATCGGCTGCGGTGACGGGCACCGCGAGCACGATCAGGTCGAGCGGATCATGTCCAAGCACGATGACATGGGAGGCGTTGTTGGCTGAGATCAGCGACACCATGCGCTCGGCCGCGGGATCGGTCGGCGCCAGTCCCCACGGCGCGTCGGACCGCCGCAGCACGCGCCGCGTCGACAGGAAGTCGTGCAGCAGCGGCGGATCGTAGAGCGCGAGCTCGTTCTCGCGGAAGCGCCGCGCGCTTTCGAAGATCGGATGCCGCGCCAGCTCGGCGATCAACTGCTCGCGGGTCTGCGCCGGCGATGCCGCAACCGAATTGAGCACGCCCGGCTCCTGCGATTCGAACAACGCGCGCAGCGCGTCCGTCATCAACCCGATGGTCAGCACGCCGGCGATCGCAACCGCGACGAAACGGACCATCTGCGCGGCGTCGACGTCGGGCGCCATGAAGGCAGCGGCGAGGCCCAAGAGGCCCGACGAGATCAGCCGCAGCGCCATCATCGCAAGGCCGTGCCGGCGCGTCTCGGCGCCGCCGCCGGCGATCAGCATCACGGTCACGGTGAGCAGCGCGCCCAGCGCGCCGAGCCGCACAGGGATATCGGGAAACAGCGTGCGGAAGTCGGTCAGGATGAACGGGATCACGACCAGCGCGCCGACGGCCATGCGGCCGATGCTGCGGTTTTCCGCAGCCATCAGCGCGGCGCGATCCCGCGTCGCCAGCAGCAGGGCGCAAGTGGCGAAACCCAAGAGCTGAAACAGCGCCAGCGCGATCGCGTAAGGCATCGCCAGCCGTTGCAGCCCGAACAGGCCGCCGAGACCGAGCAGGATGGCGCCCGCGAGCGCCGCGATCTTGACCGGGCGTGGCGCATGGCGCCGCAGGATGCCTTCGGTGACGATCAGGGCGCCGAGCGGGACCAGCGAGGCCGGGATCACCGACAGGCGGTCGAGCAGCCGGCTTCCGGTCCACCAGGCAAGACCGCGGTCGAGGAACAGGATCGCGATCACGCCGAGCGCGAGCAGCAGGCGGCGCGTCAACGGGCTCCTTGGATCGCGCCGGTAGAACGTCATCATCGCCACGGCGAGCCCGATGGCGCCGCACAGATTGACGATGGAATCCGCGATCACCCCGGAGGTCATTTGCTGCCAGTCAGTTCATCGATGGCCCGCCGCACCAGCGGACGCATCAGGGCGGCGATGAGCGCATTGCGCGGCCTCTCGATCGCGGGCCGATGCGGGTTGAGAAACCAGCCGCGGCAATCGGTGCCCGAGGTGCGGCCGAGGATCAGCGCGACCGCCTCATAGGCCATCAGCATGCCGGTCGAGATCACCATCGGCGCAAACGACATCCGGCTGCGGCGGCCGGCGGCCACTTCGCCGGCGATGGCGAGGTCGACATAGTTGCGCGACGAGGAGTGCAGCATCACATGCTCGATCTCGGCGCGCATCGCGGCGCGCCGGTCGTCCTCGGTGATATCGGTCCAGTCCTTGCCTGTTGTCGGGAAGCCGAGGCGCTGCTCGGGCCGCGGATCGTGCGGGCGGACCACGATCACCGACGGCAGCGGCGACATGTAGGCGTCGATCACGGTTGCATCGGCGTGCTTCGCGGTCCGGTACAGATGAACGCCGGCAGCGATATCGTCCATGCCGTTGACGATGACCGGGCACTGCGCGGCGATCGCGGCGAGCTCGCTGGTCCAGTTCTCGCCAAGCACCTCGATCTCGATGGTCGGATTGATGCGCCTCGCCGCTTCGGCGGCGACCGCCGCCTTCTCGCGCCCGACCTCGTCGGCGAAGGCCTGTCTCTTATACACATAGTTCGTCGGCAGCGTCAGATGTGTATAAGAGACAGGCCTGACGCAGCAGCTGCTGCTCGTGCTCGTCGATGAAGCCGATATTGCGGCCAGTGAAGGAGTAGTAGTCGAAATTCATCGCGCGGCCCCGCTATCCTGCTTGCGCGGACGCAGCGTGCCGAAGGCGCGGCTGTCGTCCATCCAGTAGACCACCGGCAGCACCAGCCGCTGCAGCGCCAGCATCGCGGACGCGGCGAGCAGCGACGGCAGCGAGCCCGAGGGCACCTCGCTCATGAGATAGTGGCGCGCGCCGGCAAGATCGACGCGGCCGATCTGCAGCACGTCGTCGCCGCGCGCGTAGTCCAGCTCGCGCGCGCAGAACTCGTTGTAGACGGCATCGCGGTGCTTCGGTGCGATCTCGAAGGTCTTCTTCAGCGCGTCCGAGCCGCCGGTATAGGCGTTGGTGATGACCGAGCGCGCCTCGTCGAAGCCGGCCTCCTCGCCGACGCCGAACACCGCGCGATGCCTTGCCATGATGCCGCGCGCCAGCTGCAGATGCGCAAAGCTCTGGCGCGCGCCCGGCAACGGGGACGGAAACACGTCCGAGAATGTATCGCTGACCATGCCGACCACCGCCGGCACCTGGGTGACGTTGGAGATCCATTTCGGCCGCAGCCCGTCGCGGGCGAACAGCACCAGCGCGGTCAGACCGTACAGCACCCAGGACAGCCCCTGCCCGCGCACATCGGGATCGACCATGACGAGGCCGAGATGGGTGACCTCGGCCGGCTCGCCGTCGAGCGGCACGTCCATCACCGACAGCGCGTTGAAGGCGATCGGCCGCCCGGTGGCTTCCTCCGAGATCAGCGTGACGACGGCACGCGACAGCCGCTCGGGTTCGCCGGAGAAGATGCCGTAGGTCAGGCTCTCCTCGGGCAGCGTCTTGGCGGCGACGATGCGCAGCTGCTCGACCAGCGCGTCGAGCTCGTCCCTCGGCAGCGACAGGCCCGGCGATTCGACGATGCGGGTGCGTTGGCCGGCCTGGGTGCGCAGGCTGAGATCGATGGTCGGCTGCGACAGCGCCTTCAGCCAGAAGCCGCCATGGCTGCGCAGACCGTCAAAGGCGGCGCGCGCTCTGCCGAGACTCTTGGCAAGGCTCTTGCCGCCGCGCGAAGCCGGCGTGGGATTGTCCGTGGACGCCATTTCTCTGTCCCTCGGGCGCGATCTCTGCACTCGCCCCTGTTAAGGAGCCATGAGCGCAACCTGGCGCTGTTTGCCGCAGGGTAAACAAGGCCTTCCGGAAACGAAACAAGTTGGCCGTAAGCGGCCCGCGGCCTATCCACGGTCATTGCGAGAAGTGAAGCTCGTGGCTGCAGAGCGCCAGCTCCTTCACCGTCACCCCCGCGCAACGGCTTTGCCGTTGTCGCTGGAGGAGCGCGGAACGCGCGTCTCGAAGGGTCGACGGCCACCAGCCGGGCCGTGCATCCTTCGAGACGCGCTACGCGCTCCTCAGGATGACGGGACCGCTGAGTCTAGCGCCCGATCGGCGCAAAGCGTTTTAGGCAAAAGCGGCGAGTGCGAAACACCCGCCGCCTCCTGTCGGCGGCCTTCTCACCCTGCCTTGGAGACTTCCATCAGCAGGCGCTCGGCCTTGGCGTCCTCGATGCGGTTCACGAACTTGCTGCTCTCGTAATTGTCGCGCACCGTCTTGGTCAGCGTGACGCAGGTCTGGATCAGCATCACGATGCCCATCGTCAGATAGCCCTTCATCCAGAGGTCGATCGGCAGGAAGAACACGCCGATGGCGACGAGGAAGGCGGAAGCCGCGAAGGACGCGTAGGTGAAGGTAACCCAGCTGCCGCTGTGGGGTTGGATGGTCTGGTTCATGGTAATCTCCTTGATGTTGCGAAATTTGACGAAGGATCAGTTTCAGGCTTGAGGTTTCAGGCTGCGTTCGGGCGCTTGGCTTTCAGCCGCGCCAGCACGTCGTCGGCGGTCGATTTCATGCGCGGGCCAAAGCCCTGCTCGGCGAGCTTCTCGGCGGTGGCTGACGGTCCCGCGGCGGCGTCGATCTCGATCAACGCCTCGTCGGCGGCCTGGATCTCCATCTGCCGCTCGCGCAGCCGCTTCAGCGTCGCCTCCGCTTCCGGCAGCGTCGACTCGTAGGGGCGGGCTGCCTCGATGCCGCTCCGGCGCAGCGAACGCACCGCTTCCGAGGCGCGGGCGAGGCGCCGGCCGCGGTCGAGCTCGGCGATCCGCGCCTCGGCGTTGCCGACATGGCGCTTCAGCCGCGTGATCTCGGAGGCGAACAGCGCGCGTGCGGTCATCGCGGCATCGCGCTCGGCTTCGAGATTGGCGATCGCCTGCGCGGCTTCGCGGGCGAGGTCTTCCCGGCCGCCCTCGAGTGCCGCCGACGCGCGCTGTTCGAGATCGGCGATCCGGGCGTTGGTGGCGTCGAGCCGCCGGCCCTCCTGCTGGTCGCCGGCGATCGCCAGCGCCAGGGTCCGCTTCGAGCGGTCGACGGCGGCGGCGGCATCGCGCATCTGCTGGTCGAGGATGACCAGCGCGGTCCGGTCTTGCAGTTCCTCCTCCGCTGCTGCCACGCTGCCGCGGAAAAGAGTGAAAACAGTTTTGAACATTTCATCGCTCCCTGTTATGAGCATCGCTCATGAATCTCTTGTACCACATACTGAGCAACGCTCAATAATTATTTGAGCACTGCTCAAGGCGATGGTTAACGAAGGATCAAAGATGTCCAAGGCATTGGAACGACGTGCAAAACTGCGGGAAGCGCTGATCGAGGCGGCGGAACGGGCGATTGCGGCAAAGGGTCTCGGTGGCCTGAAAACCCGCGAACTGGCCCAGGAAATCGGCGTCGCCAATGGCGGCGTCTACAATCTGGTCGAGGATGTCGACGAGCTGATCCTGCGCGTCGGCTCGCGCACGCTCGCGCGGCTCGATGCGTCGCTGTCGCTGGCCGAGATCGGCGGGGCTGCGGCGCCGCGCGAGATGCTGGTGCGGATCGCGGTCGCCTATTGCGACTTCGCCGCCGACAATCTCGAACTGTGGCGCGCGCTGTTCGAGCATCGCATGCAGCCCGGCAAGCCGGTGCCGGAATGGGCGATCACCGAGCAGATGGAATTGTTCCGCCACATCTACAAGCCGCTCGCCGCATTGTTTCCGCAGCGTTCGCCGGCGCAACTCGGCGTCACCGCGCGCAGCCTGTTCTCCGCCGTGCATGGCATGGTCGCGCTCGGGCTGGAGCACAAGCTGATCGCGGTGCCGATCGGCGCATTGCGCAGCGAGATCGCAACGTTGACGCGCGCGATGGTCGACGGGCTGACGGCGAAGAAGGATTAGGACGTGTGCACGTAACCGCACGATGTCCCCCGCCATGCGGTCAGGCAGGCTTGCCGCGGCGCTCCATGAATTACCAACATTCACAGGGGGACGCAGCGGCCGAGGTCAGAAAGGGAGAAAACCGCTTGCGGAATGACCGAACCGTAGCCATATACCTCGGATGGAGTTTCGGCCGAACGACTTGGCCTCGCCGCTGATAGCGTGCCTGACTGACGACCCTCACCCCCTAAACTTCGAATTCGCCTGCTGCGCTCGTGAGTGCGGCTCCAAACACGCATCTATAGGACGATTTTCCATGAGCATGGGAACTGTGAAGTGGTTCAACAGCCAGAAGGGTTTCGGCTTCATTCAGCCGGACCAGGGAGGCCAGGACGTTTTCGTTCATATCAGCGCAGTCGAACGCGCCGGCATGAGCACCCTCAACGAGGGACAGAAGGTCTCTTTTGAGATCGTTGCAGACCGCCGGACCGGCAAATCTGCTGCGGACAATCTGCGCGCGGTGTAAGCTGCGACAATCGGCCATGCTGCTTTGACCACGGATGAACTGGCAAAGCCTCTGGTTACGCGACCCCGCGACTGGTCACCCGGCCGCGGGGTTCTCTTTGTCAACACCACGCGCGATGCCCGCCAGGATCAGGACTTGAACCGTCCGCCTGCGAAACGGCCTGCGCATTGAAGCAGCCGAGGTCGCGAGCGTGTCCACCAATATCGATCCAGCTCCGCAGCACGACGACATCATGTACCCGCAGGTCCTCCCGTTCCTGCTGGTGCACGCAGGATGTCTGGCGGCGGTCTGGACGGGCGTCTCATGGCAGGCGACTGCAATTTGCGTCGCCCTATACTGGCTGCGCATGTTTGCGATCACCGCCGGCTATCATCGCTACTTCTCGCACCGGGCTTATTCAACAAGCCGGACGTTTCAATTCATCCTTGCATTCCTTGCCCAAAGCAGCGCCCAGAAACTGTCTCTTATACACATCTGACGCTGCCGACGAAC
>NZ_JADFUD010000040.1:0-70750 GCF_054820065.1 Bradyrhizobium sp. UFLA06-06 | reverse complement strand
GATGTGTATAAGAGACAGGCCCATTGCTGTGGAGCTGGTCGATCGCACCATGATCGCGCTCGGCCGCGAGATCGCGATGTTCCAACCGATCATCTCGGCAGCGGTGCGCGGCGATCCGGACGCGATCCTGGTGGTCGAGTTCGCGGAAGAGGACCAGGCCGACAATCTCGCCCGTCTCAAGCAGCTGGGCGAGCTGATGGCCGACCTCGGCTTTGGCTGGGACAAGCCGCAGCGCAAATGGGGCGGCGTGGTCGAGATCGTCGAGCCCGCGCTGCAAACCGGCATCGCCGATTTCCGCGCGGCCGGCCTCAACGTCATGATGTCGATGAAACAGGAGGGCAAGCCGGTCTCGTTCGTCGAGGATTGCGCGGTGCCGCTGCCGCATCTCGCCGACTACACCGAGCGGCTCAATGCCGTGTTCGCCAAGCACGGCACCCGCGGCACGATGTATGCGCATGCCTCCGAAGGCTGCCTGCATGTGCGCCCGGTGCTCAATCTCAAGCTGGAGAAGGACGTCAAGGCGATGCGCGCCATTGCCGAGGAAGCCTTCGCGATGGTGCGCGAATACAAGGGCTCGCATTCCGGCGAGCACGGCGACGGACTGGTGCGCTCGGAATTCCACGAAGCGATGTTCGGGCAGCGCATCGTGGCCGACTTCCGCGAGGTCAAGCAGCGCTTCGATCCCGGCAACACGCTCAACCCGGGCAAGATCGTCGATCCGCCCAAGATGGACGACCGTTCGCTGTTCCGCTTCGCGCCGGATTATCGCGTCGGCGAATTGAAGACGGTGCTCGACTGGTCGGCCTATCCCGGCGCCGGCGGCGGTTTCCAGGGCGCCGTCGAGATGTGCAACAACAACGGCGCCTGCCGGAAGCTCGAAGGCGGCGTGATGTGCCCGTCCTATCGTGCCACGCGTAATGAGAAGGACGTTACCCGCGGCCGCGCCAATACGCTGCGGCTGGCGATCTCGGGCCAGTTGGGTCCGGACGCGCTCGCCTCCGACGAGATGATGGAGACGCTGAAGCTCTGCGTCTCCTGCAAGGCCTGCCGCCATGAATGCCCGACCGGCGTCGACATGGCCAAGATGAAGATCGAGGTGCTGGCCGCGCGCGCGGCGACGCACGGTCTGTCGCTGCGCGACCGGCTGGTCGGCTATCTGCCGCGCTATGTCGATCTCGCCTCGCGCTTTGCCCCGATCGCGAACTGGCGCAACCGCAGCCCGCTGCTGCGCGCGCTGTTCGAGAAACTCGCCGGGATCAGCGCCAGGCGCGCGCTGCCCGAGTTTCGCCGCGACACGTTCCGGCCCGACGTCGAGGCGCTGGGTCCGGTGGATGGCCGCGAAGTGGTGCTGTTCGCCGATACGTTCAACCGCGGCTACGAGCGCGAGAATCTCGACGCCGCGGTCGAGGTGCTGGTCGCCGGCGGCTATCGCGTGTATCTGCCGAGGCCGTCGGACGGCGGGCGGCCGCCGTGCTGCGGGCGAACGTTCCTGTCGGCCGGACTGGTGGAGCAGGCCCGCGCCGAGCTCGACCGGCTGGTTGCGACCTACGTCCCGTTCGCGGCCCGCGGCGTGCCGATCATTGGCTTGGAGCCGAGCTGCCTTCTCACGTTGCGCGACGAGCTGCTGTCGCTGCGCTCGGATGAGGCCGCCAAGACCGTCAGCGCGCACGCGCTGCTGTTCGAGGAATTCCTGGTGCGCGAGGCCGAGGCCGGGCGCCTCGCCTTGCCGCTCGGCGCGGTCGCCGGCAAGGCCGTGGTGCATGGCCATTGCCACCAAAAGTCCTTCGGCGCGTTCAAGCCGGTGGAGAAGGTGCTGCGCCTGGTGCCGGGCCTCGACGTCAAGACCATCGAGTCGAGCTGCTGCGGCATGGCCGGCGCGTTCGGCTATGGTGCCGACACCTATCAGGCCTCGATCGAGATGGCCGAGCTGTCGCTGCTGCCCGCGGTCCGCAGCGCCGATCAGGACACGCTGATCGTGGCCGACGGGACCTCATGCCGCCACCAGATCAAGGACGGCAGCGGGCGGACGCCGCTGCATGTCGCCAGCGTATTGGCGATGAGCCTGAAACGTGCGAAATCGAATTCCGACAAATTGTTACCGACAAAGGAAGAGGCCCATGGCTGAGCTCACTCTCGAAATTGCCCGCAAGATTCTGGATGCCGCGCTGGCCAAGGGGGTCGAGAAGAAGTTCAAGCCGCTGGTCGTCACTATCCTCGACGCGCGCGGCGCGGTGAAGGTGACCGCGGCACAGGACGGCACCAGCCTGATGCGGGCCGAGATCGCCCATGGCAAGGCCTATGGCGCGCTGGCGCTCGGGATGGGATCGCGGGCGCTGTTTCAACGCGCGCAGGAGCAGGCCTATTTCGTCGACGCCGTGAACACGCTGGCGCAGGGCCGGATGGTGCCGGTCCCCGGCGGCGTGTTGATCATAGACGGCGCGACCCTGCTCGGCGCCGTCGGCGTCAGCGGCGACACCTCGGACAATGACGAGATCTGCGCCGTGGCCGGCATCGAAGCCGCCGGCCTGAAGGCCAACGCGGGCTAGAGTGCGGTCAGTTCAGGTCGAATAGCGACCGAGACGGGACTGTGCTCCCTCGCCCCGTTCTTACGGGGGAGAGGGTTGGGGTGAGCGGCAATCTCCGCGTAGACGGTGACAGCTGCGCTCGCGGAGACTCCCCCTCACCCGGAACGCATCTGACGATGCGTTCCGACCTCTCCCCGCACGCGGGGCGAGGTGAAGCGAAGTGCTCAGCGGCCGGTCCAGGTCGGCTTGCGCTTTTCGCCGAAGGCCTTGAGGCCTTCCTTGGCGTCCTCGGTCATCGCGAGCAGCGCGATCTGGCTTTCGGTGTAGGCGATGCTTTCATCGAACGACATCGAGGCGATCGCCCGCATCGCGTATTTGCCGCGACGGATCGCCGTCGGCGACTTGTCGACGATGCGGCCGATCAGCCAATCGACCTTGGCGTCGAGCTCGGCCACCGGCACCACATAGTTGAGCAGACCCGCGGCCTGGGCAGCCTTGGCATCGAACGGCTCGCCGGTCAGCGCCCATTCGTTGACGAGGCGCGGCGGCGCGATCGATTGCAGCAGACTCAGCACCTGCATCGGAAACACGCCGACCTTCACCTCGGGCAGACCGAAGATCACGCCATCGGCAGCCACCGCCATGTCGGTCATGCACAACAGGCCCATGCCGCCGGCCATGCAGACGCCGCCGACCCGCGCGATCGCGGGCTTGGTCGCGCTCTGCGACAGCCGCAGCAGGTCGGCATAGTCGACATTGGGGCGCGAGAAATCCATCGAGAAGGCCGCGCCGCTGTTCTGCAGGTCGGCGCCGGCGCAGAACGCCTTGTCGCCCGCGCCGGTCAGCACGATGACGCGCACGTCCTTGTCGTCATGCGCTTCGCGATAGCCCTTGGCGATGCCCGCGATCACACCGGCATTGAGCGCGTTGCGCTTGTCCGGGCGGTTGATGGTGATCCAGAACGCCTGCCCGCGCTTTTCGAGAAGAACGCTGTTGTCGGTCATGTTTCCTGCCTGTTTTCTTGGCCAATGTGCCATTGTCAGCCGACATTTGCGGCAGGATCGGCGCCGACTGCAAGCAGGATTTATGCGGCGGCCGATGCCTTCCGGATCCAGACCTTGTTGTCGTGGAACGCGGCGCCGCCGAGAGGTGCGACGGCCTCCGCCCCGGTCAGCATGTTGATGCCGCGCCCGCCGATGTGGGACTTGTTCGGATGGATCGACTCGGCGATCAGCACGCCGCGGCGAACGCCGTCGAACAGCATTGCGGTCAGCGTGGTCTCGCCGCGCATGTTACCGAGCGTCACCGCGTCACCGTCGGCGATCGAGAGATCAGCCGCATCCTCGGGATGGATCATCACGGTCGGCGCGCCCTCGCGGGCCTGCGACGACGGCGTCTCGTTGAAGCTGGTGTTGAGGAAGCTGCGTGAGGGCGACGTCGCGAGCCGGAACGGATGCTGCGCGTCCGCCTCCTCGATAATGGTCCAGTGGTCGGGCAGCGAGGGCATCTTGTCCCACGCGCCCATCAGCCCGCCGGCCCCGACGGGGACCTTGCCCCAGTCGACCTTGAAGTGGAACTTCTTGTCGGAATGGGCAAAGCCGTCGAGATAATGCGAGGTGCGGAAATCGGGCTGCAGATCGCGCCAAATATCGGCCTCCAGCGCCTCGATCGTGCCGTGGCCACTCTTCTTCAAGGTCGCATCAATCAGCTGGCGCGGCGTCATGTCGAAGCCGGGATGCACGGCGTTGAGCCTGCGGCCGAGCGCCTGCATCACCTCGTGATTGGAACGGCACTCGCCGGGCGGATCGATCAGCTTCGGGCCGACCGAGATGTGCTGATGACCGCCGCCGTAATAGAGGTCGTCGTGCTCCATGAACATCGTCGCCGGCAGCACGATGTCGGCCATCTGGGCCGTCTCGGTCATGAACTGCTCGTGCACCGCGACGAACAGATCCTCGCGGGCAAAGCCCTGGCGCACCAGCGCCTGCTCGGGCGCCACCGTCATCGGGTTGGTGTTCTGGATCAGCATCGCCTTGACCGGCCCGCCGCCGCGCAGCGCTTCGGGATCTCCGGTCAGGATGCGGCCGATCTTGGATTGATCGAGCACGCGCGTCGAGGGATCGATCGCGTCATGGCCTTCGATGATCGACTCGTCGAAGCGCCAGATTGCGGCGTTGTTGAAGAACGCGCCGCCGCCCTCATATTGCCAAGCGCCGGTCACGGCGGGAATGCACGACGCAGCGTGCATCTGGGCGGCGCCGTTGCGGCTGCGGGTGAAGCCGTAGCCAAGACGGAAGAACGAGCGCTTGGTCGTCCCGACCAGCCGCGCGAACGCCTCGATCTCGTCGACCGGCACGCCCGAGATCGCTGAAGCCCATTCCGGCGTGCGGGTCTTCAGATGCGCCTCCAGCTCGTCCGGGCAGTCGGTATACCGCGCAAGATAATCGCGATCGGCAAATCCCTCGCGGAACAGCACATGCATCACACCGCAGGCGAACGCGCCGTCCGTCCCCGGCCGCAGCAGGATCTTGATGTCGGCCTGCTTCATGGTCTCGTTGTTGTAGACGTCGACCGCCGCAATCTTCGCGCCGCGCTCCTTGCGCGCGCGGGATGCATGCGTCATCACATTGACCTGGGTGTTCACCGGATTGGTGCCCCAGATCACGACGAGGTCGGAGACGCCCATCTCGCGGGGATCGACGCCGGCGATCTTGCCGGTCCCGGCGGCAAAGCCGATGCGCGCGATGGTTGCGCAGATCGTGCCGTAGAAGCGCGAATATTTCTTCACATGCGACAGCCGGTTGAGGCCGTCGCGCATCACCAGCCCCATGGTGCCGGCGTAATAGTAAGGCCAGACCGACTCGGCGCCGAATTCCCGCTCGGCCGCGTCGAAGCGCGCCGCGATCTCGTCCAGCGCCTCGTCCCAGGAGATCCGCGCGAACTGGCCGGAGCCCTTCGGCCCGGTCCGGCGCAGCGGATACATCAGCCGCTCGGCGTGATGAATCCGCTCGGCATAGCGCGCCACCTTGGCGCAGACCACGCCGGCCGTATAAGTCTGCTGCTTGGAGCCGCGTACCCTGCCGATCGAGCGGCCCTCGATCACCTCGACGTCGAGCGCACATGCCGAGGGGCAGTCGTGCGGACAGGTGGAATGGCGGATGTCGACCTTGGCATGCTGGTTCATGGCCAAATTGGTAACATCAAACGCCGCCTCCGCCGAGGGGCATTATTGACCCAGCTCGCGCGAAATCCGGGCACGTGCCATGCGGCAGGCGCCCGGATGGGCAGCGATTGGCCGAGCTGTGCCATCAGACTCGGAAGATGCGGGTGTAATGCGATTTGATCGATTCCCCTTCCCGCTCCACCGCCACCGGATCGTCCTTCATTGTCTTGATGTCCTTTAGCGGCCTTCGTCCAGCCTTCTCCTTGGCCTGCGCGTGGACGGATCTGAGGCCGCCGATCTCGACATTGAGCTGCTGGCCCTCGCGCCCGAGCGCGAAGGACTGAAACAGCCTGGCGGCATTCGGATGCGGACACTCCTTGAAGATCCCGTTGGGGCCGACAATGATCGGCGATCCCTCGGTGGCGTAGACCGGCTCGACCGGGCGGCCGGCCTCCTTCATCTGGAAGATGTTGTATTCGTTGCCGTCGGCCATGACGGCACGCTCGCCGAGATCGAGCTTCTTGGGTGGATCCGTCGAAGACTGCACTTGCATGATGTTCTGCTTGGCGAGCTTCTCGAAGAAGCTCCAGCCGAGATCGCGCTGCATCTGATAGGTTGCGGTCATGATGGTGCCGCTATAGCCGGGATGCGCCTTGACGATCTTGCCCTTCCATTTCGGATCCAGCAGATCGGCAAAGCTCTGGGGCGCCTCCTCGGCCTTCACGAGATTGGTGTTGTAGGCAATGATCGACAACCAGACCCGGAAGCTTGCGAATTGCCCGTCCGCGTCGCGATGCTCCTCGGGATAGTATTTTGCGACCTCCTCCGGAACATAGGGCGCGAGAATGCCGTCGCGCTTCCACACGATGAAATGTGCGGCGTCGGAGGAATTCACGACGTCGACGGCATGAATGTTGCTGGAATATTCCTGGCCGACCCGCTGGAACACACGCTCCGCACCGGTGCGTTCGACGCGCACGGTGATATCGGGATATTTGGCTTCAAATGCCCTTGCCAGCTTCTCGGCAACCGGCAGATCGGTCGAGGTGTAATAGACGACCTGCCCCTCTTTCTTCGCCGCCTCGATCAACGTCGGCGTCACCGGTTCCGCAGGTGGCGCGGCGGCCATCACGCGCGTTGAAAGGGCCGCCCCAGCCAGCACCGCGCCCTTCAGCATGTCGCGGCGCGATAGCCCAGGATGTTTCCTCATATGATTCCCCGCACGCGATGGCGAAGTTTGAGTACACCGTCCTCCCGCTCTTATTCCGATGCGCGAAAACGGAGTCTGTCGTCGACAGAAGCTTCAAGTTGCAGCTAGACTTCTGATCAAGAAACAAGACTAAAGTTGGGGGATTCAGTCAATGGCGAGCCTGCGATACGCCTTGGTGTTTGTCGCGGCGTTGCTGACCGTGTCCATGTCAGGCTCATATGCTGAGGCCGAAGACTATCCTGCGCGGCCGGTCAGGATCATCGTTCCCTTTGGTCCCGGCGGTCCGGCCGACGTCGTCGCGCGACAAGTCGGCGGCATCTTGCAGGAAAGCCTCGGCCAGCCCTTCGTGGTGGAAAACCGCACCGGCGCCGGCGGCGTGATCGGCACGCTCGAGGTCGCAAAGGCGCCTGCCGACGGCTACACCCTTCTGATGATGTCGAACACCCAGACTGCAAACGAATCGCTGGTACCGCAGCGCAACTATGGGTTGATGCGCGACCTGACGCCGATCGCGTCCTTGAACACTTCGGATCTCGTGATCGTGGTCCACCCCGCCGTGCAGGCAAACACCTTGCAGGAGTTCATCGCGCTCGCAAAGGCCCAGCCCGGAAAGCTGAACTATGCGTCGTCAGGTCAGGGCACGCCGTATCACATGGCGGGCGAGTTGTTCAAAGCCATGGCGGGGATCGACGTCGTGCACGTGCCCTACCGCAACAGCGGCGAAGCCCGCGGCGGGGTCATCGGCGGCCAGGTCCAGATGATGATCGATGCCGTTCCAGCGATGGCGCCGAACGTCGCCGAAAACCAGGTGCGAGCGCTCGCAACAACCGGCAAGATTCGTTCGACGGTGCTGCCCAACGTTCCGACGGTGACCGAGGCGGGCGTGCCCGGCTATGAGGCAACGATCTGGCTCGGCCTGATGGCCCCGGCGGGCACGCCGAAGCCGATCATCGACAAGCTCAACGCGGCAGTGAACGCGGCGATCAGGCGGCCGGAGGTCGAGAAGCTCTGGGCCGCGCAGGGCGCGGCGGCGATGACCATGACGCCGGAAGCATTCGACAAATTCCTGCGCGCCGATATCGTGAAGTGGGCAGACGTCGTCAAGAGATTGGACAAGCCCCAATGAGCACGCAACGGCGAGTCCGCGAGCGAAGGAACAGGGCGCGTGAAGACGTTGAACATCCTGAGTGGCGGGGCGGCGCAGGGCCTGGTGCGCAGCCTTGCGCCCGCGTTTGAAGCCGAAACCGGCCTCGGCATCGCCGGCGATTTTGGTGCGGTCGGCGCCATGGCCGACAAGTTACGCACGGGCGTAGCAACCGACATCGTCATCCTGACCGCCACCCTGATTGCGAAGCTTGCCGACGAAGGGCTGATCTTGCGCGGCTCGATCACCGACATCGGCCGGGTTGAAACCGCCCTCGCCGTCCGGGCCGGCGATCCGTCGGTCAGCGCCGAAGACGCGGCCAGCCTGCGTGCGGCGTTGCTCGCCGCGGATGCAATCTTCGTGCCCGATACCAAGGCATCGACCGCAGGAATTCATGTCGCCAAGGTGCTCGTGCAGCTCGACATCGCTGATGTCGTCGCGGATCGACTAAGAATCTTTCCGAACGGCGCGACCGCGATGCGGCATCTGGCGGAGTCCAGAGATCGGCGGCCTATCGGTTGCACGCAATCGACCGAGATCATCAGCACCATTGGCGTCGTGCTGTCGGGCGCCTTGCCGTCGGAATGCGGGCTCGCGACGATGTATACGGCTGCGATCCCGACGCAGGCATCGTCGGCATCGCAGGCGCAACGCCTGATCGCGCTACTGACATCGCCGGAAACGTCTGAGGCCCGCAGCCAGGCTGGCTTTGTCTCGTCGTAGACACTGCCGCCCAGTGCGGGATGACTTTACGTTGAATCGAACGGCGGACTCCGCTTCACCTCGCCCCGCGTGCGGGGAGAGGTCGGAACGCATCGTTAGATGCGTTCCGGGTGAGGGGGACTCTCCGCAAATGCAGCTATCTCCGAATACGCGGAGAGAGCCCCTCACCCCAACCCTCTCCCCGTAAGAACGGGGCGAGGGAGCACAGCGCCGCCGCGGTCGCTATTCGATCCAGCCTCATCGCGTTCTAGCGCGCCAGCTGCGTGAGCCCCGTCGGTGGCCCATCAACCGCGGTCCAGCCGCCATCGACGAACAGCGTGCTGCCGCTGACATAGCTCGCCGCATCCGATGCAAGGTAGGCGACGGCGGTCGCGACCTCGTCGGCGCTGCTCCAGCGATTGAACACGGTATGGCCGGCATAGAGGTTGTAGATATCGGGCCGCTGCTTGAACGGACCGGTCAATGCGGTCTCCGCGATGCTCGGCGCGATCGCATTGACGCGGACGCCGGATCGCCCGACTTCGGACGCGAAGCCCTTGACCAGGAGGCCGATCGCCGCCTTGGTCGATCCATAGACTGCAAGCCCCGGCTCGATGGTCACGGCACGCACCGAGGAACATGCAATCAGGCTACCGCCCTGTTGCTCGACCATGATGCGGCCGAACGCCTGGAAGAACCAGACCGTGCCCTTGATGTTGAGGTTGATGACGCGGTCGAGATCCTCCTCGGTGTAATCGAGGATGGTCTTGCGGATATTCAGTCCCGGCGTCGTCACTGCGATGTCGATCCGCTGAAATTCCGCGAGCGCCCGCGCCGCCAGCGCCTCGACGCCGGCACGATCGGCCGCATCGCAGCTGGCTGATGTTGCCGATCCGCCCTGCTGCCGGATCGCAGCGGCCGTTGCCTCCGCGCCCTCTTGCGCTCGATCGGCGCAGAGCACGCGCGCGCCGAGCGACGCCAGCGCTTCGGCCGAGGATTTGCCGATTCCTGAGGCCGCTCCCAGCACGACGGCGGTCTTGCCGGTGAGATCGAATAGCTTGCGATAGTCGGTCACGTGAATCCTCCCTTCGGCGACGCATGCCGGAATGCAACACTTTCCCGATTTGCTTCACGTTCGACACCGAGGGCAAGCGCCATCTTGCACAAGCGGGGCAAACGCGTCAGCATTGCCGGCAGAAGCGCGCCTGCGCCAGCTCCGTCAAGAAAGGGCACCCGTCGTGAGGATCATTGACCTGAGCCGAGAGCTCTATCACCGCACGCCGAGCTATCCCGGCCATCCGCCCATCATGCACGGGATGTGGAAGAACCACGAGGAAGCCCTTGCTGAATCGAGAAACGTCTATGGCTTGGCATCGATGTTCATCTCGATGCCTGACCATGGCGGAACCCACATCGATGCGCCCCGGCATTTCGGCCCGAGCGGCATACCGATCAATGAATATCCGCTGGAAAAGTGCATTGTACCGGGCATCTGTCTCGACCTTCGCCACATCGCGCCGCGTGCCGAGATCACCCCTTCCGACCTCGAAGCAGCCGTGAAGGAGGCCGGACGGCCGATCCCGATGGGCGGCACCGTCCTGCTCTGCACCGGCCACCATGCCCGGACGTTTCCGCGCAAGGAATATTCGACCGACAATTCCGGCGTGAATGTCGCGGCGACCGAGTGGCTGGCGAAACACGGCATCGTTCATTTCGGCGTCGACTCGATGCGCCCCGGTCCCGACAGCGACGAGAACCTGCTCGTTCACAAGGCCTGCCTCGATCTCGACATCACCCACATCGAAAGCCTGTGCAATCTGGAAGCCCTGCTCGGCCAGGGGCAATTCACCTTCATCGGCCTGCCGATGAAATGGCGCGACGGGACGGCGTCGCCGATCCGCGCCGTAGCGGTATTCGACCTTTAGATTCGTGATGCGGGGGCATGTCCGATGACAGGTAGATTAGCCCCTTCCTCGCGTCGTTCGATCCTGAAAGCCTGTAGCGCACTTGCGATCGCTGGTCTTACCGGGCGGGCCAAGGCCGCCGGCTACCCGGAACGCCCGATCAAGGTCATCGTGCCGTTTGCGCCTGGTGGACCGACCGACATCATGGCCCGCATCCTCGGCACCCATCTTGGCGAAGCGCTCGGCGGCACCATCGTGGTTGAGAACCGCCCCGGTGGCGGTGGCAATATCGGGATCGGCATTGCCGCACATGCCGAGCCCGACGGCTATACGCTCCTGATCACGTCGAGCGCCTTTGTCGTCAATCCCGGCCTCTACGCCAAAATCCCGTACGATCCGGTCAAGGACTTCGCGCCGATTGCCGAGCTTGGCACGTCGCCGAACGTGATCCTGGTCAATCCGAAGCTTGGGATCAATTCAATCGCCGAGCTGATCGCACGCGCAAAGGCAAACCCGGACGAACTGAACTATGCCAGCCCTGGCCTCGGGACGACGCCACATCTCGCCGGCGAGCTGTTCAAGATCATGGGCCAGCTCCAGATGACGCACGTGCCGTTCTCGGGCGCTGGTCCCGCCATCCAGGCGATCCTGAGCGGAACGACCGAGGTCGCCTTTGCGGCGCTTCCGCCTGCCCATCCACACATCGAGTCAGGGGCATTGAAAGCGTTGGCCGTCACCGGAACCCATCGATGGTTCGATTTGCCTGATGTGCCGACCATGATCGAGCTCGGCTACAGGGATTTCGTCTCCGACACCTTTCAGGGCTTTCTCGCGCCTGCGAATGCGCCCTCCTCCGTTGTCGCGTTGCTGTCGGCGAAATCGATCGAGATTCTGAAGACGCCGAAGATCGCCGAACAGCTGCGCAACGACGGCTTCGAGGTGCTTGCGAACGGGCCCGACGGCATGCGCAGGCGAATTGCCGACGAAGTGCCGAAATGGCGCGGCATCATCGCAAAGGCGGGGATCAAGCCGGTCTGAGCAGATCAACATTGCGCGACACGCACAGCGTGTGATCTTGCGACCATTGGCCAGCATCCCTAGGCTCCCCCTCCATAACAAAACAACCAGGGAGGCGATCGTCATGACCACAAGGCGGGATTTCCTGAAAGCGGGAGCAACGGCGGCGGCAGGCATCGTGTTCTGCGGCTGCGGGCTCGTCCACAACGCAAATGCGCAGCAATCGCGCCAGCAACTGCCGGTCACGGTCAACGGCAAACGTGTCAAGACCATCGACATCCACGCGCATTGCCATTTCCGCGAGGCGGGAGCCCTGCTCGGCGCCGACGCCGGAAAGCTGCAACTGCCGCCGGTCAACGGCGCCAGCGAGGCCTTCATCGAGATCGACAAGCGGCTGGCTGCGATGGACGCGCAGGCCGTCGATATGGAGGTGCTTTCGATCAATCCGTTCTGGTACGACCGCGACCGGGACGTTGCCGCGCAGATCGTGAAAATCCAGAATGAGAAGCTCGCCGAGCTCTGTGCCTCGAAGCCCGACCGGTTCGCAGCTTTCGCCTCGCTGACGCTGCAGGCGCCGGACCTTGCGGTGCAGGAGCTGGAGACGGCGGTGAAAAGGCAGGGGCTGAAGGGCGCGGCGATCGGCGGTGTCGTCGATGGCGTCGAATTCTCAAATCCGAAGTTTCATCCGGTATGGGCCAAGGCCGAGGAACTCGGTGTCCCCCTGTTCATCCATCCGCAGGGCGTGCCCGAGCTCAACAAGCGGCTCTCCGGCAATGGGTGGCTTGGCAACACGATCGGCAATCCGCTCGAGACCACGATCGCACTCTCCCATTTGATCTTCGAGGGCACGCTCGATCGCTTCCCGGGACTGAGAATCATCGCCGCACATGGCGGCGGTTATCTCGGCTCGTATGCCGACCGCTCGGACCATGCCTGCCTGGTTGGACCCAAGGGATGCAATCCGGAGATCAAGCTCCAGAAGGCGCCGGCGGAATATCTCAAACAGATTTATTTCGACTCTCTGATCTTCACGCCGGAGGCGATCAGGCACCTCGCCGCCCAGGTTGGCGTCGGCCAGATCGTGCTGGGAAGCGACTATCCCTATCCATGGCAACTGGCACCGGTCGACCACATCTTCGCCTCGTCGTCGCTGAGCGACGATGACAAGGCCAATATTCTCGGGCGGACCGCAGCAAAGCTGCTTGGCGTAGCCGCATGAGGACGGCTTGCTGCTGGACAGGCAGCTATCGTCGCGCCGTGCCGCGCGACGACGGCATCAACGATCAGTAGGCCTTCACCGTCCGGATCTCGTTGAGAGGCCGGACTGTTGGTGCCACCTGCGCGATATTGGGTACCGGATCGGTGTAGACGGCGTCGGTTCCGACGAACTCCGCTTGCGCCGCGTCCGATATCCATCTGACCGCCGCCGGATGACTGACCAGCATACCGATCAACGCAACGATGACGAGCAGCGGCAACGCGACCAGCTTGATGCTGAAGCTCTGGTAATTGTGATGTGGATCCTGCCGTCGCTTGTCGAAAGAGCTCTGCATGGATTCCTCCATATTGTGCTCCCCTGACGCGTCACTTACCGCAGCGCACGCAAGGCCGATGTGAATGGCTTCACAGGCCTGTTCAGCTCACCGTTTCGTGAAATGCGCGACCGACCGGGCAGCCAGCGCGACTACTCGCCGTCGTTCGCCCCAGCGTCGACCAGCTCCTGGAGCGTCTCGGGCTTCAGCACGACGATCGCGCCATGCTCGAGCCTGACCCAACCGCGTATCGCCCACGCGCGGAGCTGCTTGTTGATGCTCTCGCGCGTCATCCCGACCATCTCGCTGATCTCCTGCTGGGTGATCGAGATGGTGCGTCCCTGCGGCTTGTGCTTGTCGCTCAGGCGCAGCAGCGCGCTGGCCAGACGGCCGGGCAAGTTCTGCAGGATGACCTGCTCGACCTGATCGCTGGTCCGGCGCAGTCTTTCGCAAAGCAGCTCGATGAACTTCATCGCAAGCGTCGGCTGGCTGCGCACGAACGGAATGAACTCGCGCCGGTCAATGACGAACAGCTCGCAATTGGTGTTGGCGGTGGCATCGGCCGTCCGCGACAAGCCGTCGAGCAGCGCGATCTCCCCGAAGATCTCGCCGGCCTCGATCAGGTTCAAGATCGCGTTGCGACCATCCGGCGACGAGATGCTGATCTTGACCGTGCCCGAGATCACCGCAATCAGGCTGGTGCCAGGATCGCCCTTGGAAAAGATCGTCGTCCCCCGCTTCAGCGTGGTGTGCTTGGCGTAGCGGCAGAGCTGATCGAATGCCTCGGGCTCGAGATCCGCGAAATAGGGATGCTTGCGCAACACCGACAGCTTGTTGTTCGAAAACAACGGCGCGCCGGAAGTTCGTTCTATGGGCGACGCACCGGTCATCGTGATCCAGACTGATTGTGTTGCGTTCAATCGGCCCGCCAGCACAGCGGACGCCGACAAAGCCATCGATCAATGAAAGCAGACAGAAGTATAGCCCCCCCGGGGGCCTACAGCAACAAAAGGTCCGAGCCGGCGCAATGGGATAGAAGGCATCCAAGGTACAATTTGGAATAAATATGTGTCGATGCAACGCTCAATTGCAGGCTGCGGGCTGCCCTTGATCTGACATGCCCGGCCCATCCGCGACAATCTCGCCTGGCAAAATCCCGTCTGTGCGAGGGGTCAACGCGGCCAACTCACAGCAGCTTGCCGTCTGGCCCAAAGAACGGATGCGGCCCGTCAAACTGACCGATCGGGACCTGATGCGTGACCAATTGTCCATAATCCGGCCCGCCAAACCATGTGTGCAAATGAAATGCCGGCGGTTCCACCTTGAACGATGGTTCGCGGAGCTGTCCGAGGTCTAGGTCGACCGCATGGTTCGGCGCGGGGCACAATGTCACGGGTATCCCGGCGAAAGAGGTCAGCATGGCACGATGCACGTGCCCGCAGCCGATCAAACGCACCCGCGGGTGACGCCTGACGATTGCTGCCAGTTCGGCGGCATTGAAAAGGTCCTGACGGTCCATGTGCCAGATGCCGCCCTTGAACGGCGGGTGATGCAGGAAAAGCAGCGCGGGCCGGTCGAGCGCTGCCGCCAGCGTCGCGTCCAGCCATTGCAGCGTCGACGGTTCGAGCATGCCGTGAGGCTTTCCGGCAACGCTTGAATCAAGCAGCAGCAGATCGAGGCCATTCACCTCGATCTGCTGGTCGAGCGGACCTGTCGCATGAACATAAGGTGCTGCAGGAAACGCGGCGCGCATCCACGCACGCGAATCGTGATTGCCGGGAATTCCGGCAAACGGAACGCGCAGCGGCGCGAGCAGTCGCTTGAGATAGTCGTATTCCTCGACCGAGGGCGTATCGACAAGGTCGCCCGAGATGACGACGAAATCGGGCGCCGGTTCGAATGCGCTGAGCGCGGCCACGCAGCGTTCAAGCGCCTTCGCGGTATCGACCCGGCCATAGGCCAATGCTCCGGGCGGCTTGATGTGGAGGTCGGAAATCTGGGCGATGAGGACCGGTTTCGACGGCATCGATCAACCTCGTGGTTCGGAGGGGAGCAGACGGACAGCGTCGGGCGCAATCGAAAGCCCGACACGATCGCCGAACCTGGCTTGATTCGTGTTGGGAGCGTCGACATTGAGCGGCTTGCTCGATGCACCGCTCACGACGAGCCGCTGTCGGTCGCCGATGAAGCTGACGGAATCGACGATTCCCGAGAGCAAACCCGCGCCCGCCTCCGTCACGCGAATGGTTTCCGGGCGGATCATGACGGTCGCGTTCGCGGTCGTCGCTCCACCCTCGATCGGCAGTCGCCCACCGGGCAGGATCAATACGCCGTTCTCGACCGGAGCCTCCACAATATTCGCCGCTCCGATGAACTCCGCCACAAACCGGTCCTTCGGCGCGAAGTAGACCTCGCGCGGCGTGCCGATCTGCGCGATTGCGCCTTTCCGCATCACGACAATCCGGTCGCCCAATTCCATGGCTTCGGCCTGATCGTGGGTGACATAGATCGTCGTGATCCCAAGCGCGCGCAACAGCCGGTTAAGCTCGCTCCGCAGCCGGTCCCGCAACGCGGCGTCGAGCGCGGTCAAGGGCTCGTCGAGCAGCAAGATGCCGGGCCGGATCGCGACGGCGCGCGCCAGCGCGACGCGCTGACGCTGGCCGCCCGAAAGCTGGTCGATGCGGCGATTCTCCAATCCCGTGATGTTCGTCAGAGCAACCAGTTCGGCGACGCGCGCGGCGCGCTCGCCCCTCGCAACACCGCGGATCCTCAGCCCGTAGGCGATATTGTCCGCCACCGTCATGTTGGGGAACAGGGCGTAGGACTGAAACACCATCCCGACATTGCGCCGCTCGATCGGGACCGAGGTCATGTCCTTGCCGTCGAACAGGACCTTGCCGCCGACATCCGGCAGCTCGAGCCCTGCGATGATGCGCAGCATCGTGGTCTTGCCACAGCCGGACGGCCCGAGCAGCACCAGCGTCTCGCCGCGCGCAATGTCGAGGGTTGCGGGATCGAGCGCGCGCGTGCCGTCGGCAAAGGTCTTGCCGCACGCCTCGATCCGCACCGCTGCACCGTGCCCGGCCGTACTCATCGCTTGTGATCCCTGTCGGCCAGCAGCTGCATCGCGACCAGCAGCGGAATGATCATCACGAAGAAGATCAGCGTATAGGCCGACGCCACTTCGAGCCGCATCGAGGCGTAGCTGTCGGCGAGCCCGATCGGCAGTGTCTTCGTCAACGGCGTATGCAGCATCCAGGTCAGGTTGAATTCACCGAGCGACAGCGTAACCACCATCAGCGCGCCGGCGAGAATTCCCGGCAGTGCGTTCGGCACGATGACGTCGCGGAATCGCCGCCATGGCGACGCTCCGAGCGAAGCCGCGCCCTCATCCAGCGTCTTGATGTCCACGGTGGCAAACACCGCCATCACCGACCGCACCATGAACGGCATGGTGAAGATCACATGGCCGACCAGGATGAAAAGCCAGGAACGGCGAAAGTCACCGAAGCTGCCATAGGCGAGCAGCAGTGCAAGCGCAATCGCTAGCCCAGGGATCGCCAAAGGCAACGTGATGATCTCCTCGACGATGCGCGCAAGCCGGCCTCCCCGCGTATGCAGCGCATAGGCTGCGGGAACGCCGGCGAGCAGCGTGACGGCAAGGGTCGCGAATGCGATCACGAAGGAGAGCAGGATGGTGCCGGCATAGAGCTCCCAGACCTGCGCGACCCATTGCAGCGTCACGCCGGACTGGATGCCCCGGAAGTAATTGACGGTCACGCCCGCGGAGATCGACAGCCCCGCGGGAACCACCAGGAAGGCGGCAACGAGCAGCGTGAAGATGAACTGGCCGGTGAAGATCAAGCGATCACGCATGCGTTCACCCGGCCGCCGCGACCGCGCTGCCGCTGAACGAGCGGGCGAGCGCGAGGATGAGCCAGGTGATCAGGCCAAGTCCCACCGACAGCGCAGCCGAGGTCGCGAAATTGGCGGCCAGCGTAAACTCGGTGTAGATCAGCATCGGCAGCACATCGATGTTCGTTGCCAGCGTAAACGCAGTCCCGAAGGCCCCCATCGCGGTCGCAAACGCAATCGCACCGGACGCAACGAAAGCCGGCGCCAGCGCCGGCAGCACGACGTCACGCTGCACCGCCCAGGGGCTGGCGCCGAGCGAACGCGCGGCTTCCTCCAGACCGACATCGAGCTTTTGCACGGCCGCCATGATGGTCAGGATCACGCGCGGGATCGAGAAGTAGAGATAGCCGAGGAACAACCCGTAGATCGAATAGGCGAAGACGAACTTCTCGCCGAAGATCCGGTTGGAGAGATCGCCGATCAGGCCCTGCCGCCCCGCCAGCAGAATGATCATGAAGCCGACCACCACGCCGGGAAACGCCAGCGGAAAGGTCAGCATCGCGATCAGCACGGCCCGCCCGGGAAAGCGGTGCCGCTGCAGAAACATTCCGGCTATCGTCGCCACGATCAGCGTGACGACCGTCGTTGCCGCGGCCAGGAGCACGGTATTGATCAGCGTCGCGCGGTAACGAGCTTCGGTCAGGATGGCGAGATATCCGGCGAGACCGTGCGGTCCTTCGGCACCCGCGACCACCAGCCGTGCCATCGGCAGCAGGAAGAATGCCGTGGTCACGACCGCGAGCGGCAGCAGGCAGAGCCAAACGAAGGATTTTTGCGACATCGGAAGAATGGTGCCCCGGCGAAGGGCACCATATTGCCTCAGCGAACCTCGGCGAGATAGCGGTCGACGAAGGCTTTTTGCACGTTTTCCATCTCGCCCCAGTCGACGCTCTTGGCACGAGCATAGTCGCTGTCGGGGAGAAATTTCCCCTTCACGGAAGCCGGCAGCTCAATCGGGCGGGCCGGACGCAGATAGGCATTGGTCCAGATCGCCTGCCCCTTGTCGGACAAGAGATAGTCCATCACCTTCTTGGCCTTCTCCTTGTCGGGCGCGTTCTTCACGAGACCAACGACATAAGGAAACACCACCGACCCCTCGCAGGGAATCACAAACTCGAAGTTGCCCTTCTCCGAGTACTTCGCGCGATAGGCATTGAAGTCGTAGTCGAACAGGATCGGCATCTCACCGGAGACGACGCGGGCATATGACGTCTGCTTGGGTACGATCGGATCGTTCTTGCGCAGTTCCTTGAAGAAGCTGATCGCCGGATCGAAGTTGCCGGGGGAGCCGCCGAGCGCCAGATTGACGGCAACCGCGCCGACATAGCCGACCGCCGCCGACGACGGATCGAGATAGCCGACCATCCCCTTGTAGTCGGGCTTCAGAAGATCCTTCCAGCAGGCAGGCACCGGCTTGCCGCCAAGCGCATCCTTGTTCACGAACAGGCCGAGCGTGCCGGAGTGGATCGTGGTCCAGTAGCCATCGGGGTCCTTGAGGCCGGCCGGGACCTGATCCCAATGCGCCGGCTTGTAAGGCTCGAGCGCATCCTGGGCCTTGGCCTTCATGCCGAAGGTCACGCCGAAATAGCCGATATCGCCGACCGGATTGCTCTTCTCGGCCAGGATCTGGGCCAGCGCCTGGCCGGAATTCTTGTTGTCATGCGGGATATCGTAGTTCAGATCCGCCTTGATCGCCTTCAGCATCGAGGCCCAATCTGCCCATTCCGGCGGACAGTTGTAGCAGATCACGTCGGCCGCCCTGGCGGATTGCCACGGCGCGATCAGCGTCAGCGCCAGCAACGCGAGGACAAGGCGGACGGTCTTCATGGGAGGCTCCGGTCTGGGAGAGGATGCAATGAGGATTTCAACATCAACCGGGCGACCAAGTATAGGCCGCGTATGAATGTTTTGCGACGCGCTTGCTGCCGTGCAGCAAATGCAACGGCCGCGATGCCGACGATCCGGTGCTCGCGGCAACCACTGGTTTCGCGCTAGGCTGCCGGCCAAAAGAGGAAGCCCATGTACCAGCCGCCCGGCGTCAAGACATCGTCCGATCTTCCCGTCCCAGACCTGATGACAGCCTGGGTCCTTGGTGGCCCCGATCAGCTCCTGCTTCGCGAAAAGCCGACGCCGGTCCCGTCGCGTGCCGAGGTGCTGGTGCGCATCGACGCGGTTGCGATCTGCGCCACCGATCTCGAAATTATCCATGCCGGGTCGCCGGCAAGCATTCAGGGCGGCCTGCCCTTCAACAAGAACTTTACGCCGGGCCACGAATACATGGGCACGGTCGCCGCGCTCGGGCCGGACCTTGACGAATTCAGGATCGGCGAGCGGGTCAGCGTCGAAATCCACGCCGGCTGCGGCCAATGCAAACGGTGCCGCCAGGGCATGTACACGTCATGCCTCAACTATGGAAAGCCGGAGAAGGGCCACCGCGCCAACGGCTTTACGACCGACGGCGGATTCGCGGAGTACGCAGTCAACCACATCAATACGCTGGCGCGCGTCCCGGATAGCATGAGCGACGCGGAGGCGACGCTCGTGGTGACCGCGGGCACGTCGATGTACGGCTTGACTGAATTGGGGGGATTGGTGGCGGGCGAGAGTGTCGTGGTGATCGGCCCGGGGCCGATCGGACTTCTCGCAGTTGCTGTGGCCAAGGCGCTTGGCGCAAGCCCGGTGATTCTGACCGGAACGCGCAACAAGCGGCTGGCGATCGGCCGGGAACTGGGGGCCGACCGCGTCATCAACATCAACGACGAAGACGCCGTTGCGGTCGTGAAGCAACTAACAGGGGGGATCGGCGCGGACTATGTCGTCGAATGTGCCGGCACCGAAGCGACACTCAACCAGGCCATTCACATGACCAATCGTGGCGGCAAGATTTGTCTGGCCGCCTTCCCGCACGAGGCCGCGACGCTGGACATCGCGCATCTCGTGCGAAACAACATCTACGCTTACGGGATCCGCGGCGAGGGCCGCAGCGCCACTCGCCGCGCCATGGAATTGATGGCAGCGAAGCGGTTCGACGCGACACGAATCCACACGCATACGTTTCCGCTGGCCGACCTGCCGACGGCGCTCAGATATGCGCGGGATCGCGTGGATGACGCGATCAAGGTCGTCGTCACCACTCGCAAGGCCGACGCGATCGCGCGCGCTGCGGAGTGAGGTCCATTCGCGCCGGCGGGAGACCGGGAAGCCCGCTCACACCGAACAATATCGTTCCTTGATCTCGTCGTCGGCCAGCAGGGCCTGCGCCGACGCCTGATGCACCACCGCTCCCTGATCCAGGACGTAGGCACGATCGGCGATGCCAAGCGCGAGCTCGACATTCTGCTCAACCAGCAGCACCGTCGTTCCCTGCGACTTCATGTTGCGGAATAGCTCGAACATCTCGTCGACCAGGACCGGCATGATGCCCTCCGAAGGCTCATCCAGCATGATCAGGTCGGGCTTTGCGATCATCGCCCGCGCGATCGCCAGCATCTGCTGCTCGCCGCCGGACATCGTGACCGCCTCCTGGTCCATGCGCTCGGCCAGCCGTGGGAATACTCCTGCGATCTCGTCGATCAGCTCGGCTTCCCGCTTCTTCGCCGGCGACGCCACCAGCCCGAGCCGCAAATTTTCCCGGACCGACAATCCCTGCACAATCCGCCGCTCTTCGGGAACATAGGCAAGTCCGAGCGCGAAGCGCACATGCGCCGGCTGGCTCAGCAGCTCCTCGCCCTTGAAGGTGACCGAGCCGCGCGTTCGTCCCATCAACCCCATGATCGATTTCAGTGTCGTCGTCTTGCCGGCTCCATTGCGACCGATCAGGCAGACGATCTCGCCTTTGGCCACCTCGAGCGTGATGTCCTGCAGCGCGTGACTTGCGCCGTACCAGGCATTGAGCTTGCTGATCTGCAGCATTCGTCAATGCTCCCGCTGGCCGAGATAGACCCGCTTCACCGCCTCGTTCTGCCGGACCTCCTGTGGCGTTCCTTCTGCGAGAAGTTCTCCGTGGTGCAGCACGAGGATGCGATCGCTGATCCCGAGCACCAGCTTCATCTTGTGCTCAACGAGGATGACCGTACGCTCCTTTGCGAGCTTCACGATCAGATCCATCATGGTCCGGGTTTCTTCCGGACTCATGCCGGCCGTCGGCTCATCCAGCAACAGCAACCGGGGTTGGCTGGCAAGCGCCATGCCGATTTCCAGCGCCCGCTGCTCGCCATGGGCCAGCGTCTTGGCGGCACGTTCCCGGGACTCCCACAGCCCGACCAGGGCCAGCAACTCGTCCGCCCGCTCGACCAGCTCGGTCAGGCGCGCGCGGGGACGCCAGATGTCGTATCTCGACACCAGCGCCTGCAGACCGACGCGGATGTTTTCACGGGTCGTGAGCTGCGGAAACACGCTGGTGATCTGAAAGGACTTTGCGATCCCCATATGCGCAAAGCGGTGCTGCGGCAGGCCGGTGACATCCTTGCCCTCGAATTCAACGCTGCCTTTGGTGGGCGCAAACGCGCCGCACAGCAAATTGAAATAGGTGCTCTTACCGGCCCCGTTCGGACCAATAATGGAGGTGATCGCTCCTCTGGAAAACTCCGCCGAGATATTGTTCAGCGCGACAAACTTCCCGAACGTCTTGCCGACGCCCCTGGTGCGCAGAATGATTTCTTTGGTTTGGCCTTCCGCGGCGCTCATCGCCTGCCTCGCGCGATCAGCGTGCCCCAGATGCCGGCGGGGAAGAACAGCACGCATGCAATGAAAATGGCGCCAACGATCAGTTGCCAGTGGACCGTCCACACGGAGACCACGTTCTCCAGGACCAAGAAGACGGCGGCGCCGATCATCGGCCCGAAGAACGTCCCCATGCCGCCCAGCAATGCGATCATCACGACCAGGCCCGACGTCTCGTAGTGCAGGATCTCGATCGGAACGATCGACAGATGCAGCGCCTGCAAGGCTCCCGCGAGACCGCAGAAGCCGCCAGACAAAACAAAGGTCAGCAATCGGGTCTTGGTGACGTCATAGCCTGACGCGCGGGCGCGCATCTCATTCTCCCGCACGGCCTCAATGACGGCGCCAAATGGCGAGGCGAGAATGCGCGACATCACGAAAAAAGCGGCAATCACGAAAGCCGCGATGACATAGTAACGGATCATCGGATTGATGAAGTCGACCCGCAAGCCGAACAGATCGATGGTGCGGACGTTGATGCCGCGGAGGCCGTTTTCGCCGCCAGTCAGGTCAACCGCCTGATAGAAGAGGTAGTAGATACATTGCGACAGCGCCATCGTCACCATCGCGAAGTAGATGCCGCGGGTCCTGATCGCGAGCACGCCAATCAACGATGCCATCAACAGGCCGCCGGCGATCCCGGCCGCGATGGCCGCATACCATGGCCAGCCAAAATGCACGATGGCGATGCCGCAGAGGTAGGCACCGGTTCCGAACAGCGCCGCGTGACCAAACGACAGCAGACCGAGATAACCAAAGACGAGGTTGAAGCCGACGGCATACAATCCATAGATCAGGATGTTCACCGCGAGGGCCGTGAACGGCATCACCAACGGGAAAATCAGGATCACCGCCGCCACAATGCTGGCGCGATGCCGCGTTGCGAATTCGTACCAACTGCCCGTCGCGGCACGAGGCTGTTTGATGGATTCGGTGGCTCCGGTCATCCCTGGCTCTCAGCTCATCAATCCGGCGCGGCCGAAGAAGCCCTGGGGACGGACGATCAGGACGATCGCCATCAGGGCAAAGATCGAAACCTTGGCCATCTCGGGTGCAAACAGCGACGTCATGCTGACCACCACACCGACGAGGAGGCCCGCCAGTACGGCGCCACCGATCGAACCCATGCCTCCCACGACCGTCACCACGAAAGCCTCGGCGAGAATCGTGCCGCCCATCTCGGGAATGACGCCTTGAAGCGGAGCAGCCAGCAGCCCGGCAAAGCCCGCAATCGCGGTGCCTATCCCGAACACGATCAACCAGACCTTGGAAACGTCGACCCCAAGGACGCGGACGATTTGCGGATCGCGCGCGCCGGCGCGGATAATGAGCCCGAAGCTGGTTTTTTCCAGGAACAGCCAGAGCGCCAACAAGACGACGGCCGTCGCGCCGATCACGAACAGGCGGTAGAGCGGAAAATATCCAACACCGATGTTGACAGCCCCCTGCAGAAGCTCGGGCGTATCGAAGGGATAACCAGTCTTGCCGAAGGCAATGCGCACGCATTCGACCATGACGTAGCTCAGCCCGAAGGTCAGCAGCAGCGGATAATCAATGCCGCGGCCGTAGAGCGGCCGGATCAGCACGCGCTCGACGGCAAGGCCGAACAGCCCGATCAGAAGCGGTACCGCCAGCAAGCAGAGCCAGAAATTGCCGCCGATCGAAATCAGGTACAGCCCGACATAGGCACCGACCATGTAGAAGGCGCCATGGGCGAAGTTGACGACGGTCAACATCCCGAAGATCAGCGAGAGGCCGATCGCAAACAGCACATAGATCGCGCCGAGCGCCAGCCCGGCGAATAGTTGCAGTGCAATCAGGTCAAAGCTCAGGCCCGCCATTTGTCGCCCTCAGCACGACGCGCACCCCCTTGCGGTGCGCGCCGGCGCATGGCTCAGCTCTTGTGGCCAAGCGCGTCGCAGCTACGCAGGTTCTTCTCGTCAGGTTCTTCGGTCGATAGAACCTCGAACACGTCGGACTCGTTCTTCATGTCCTTGGACTTCGACTTGATCACGAGCACCGATTGCACCGACTGGTGATCGCATTTGCGATAGTATTGCGGCCCTTTGTAGTAGTCGTACTTCAGAGCCTCCAATGCCGCGACGACCTTGTCGGTCTCCACGCTGCCCGCGCCCTTGACCGCCTCGAGCACCGTCCGAACACCGCCATAGCCGAGCGCACCGTAGTCGGTAGGCAACTTGCCGTCATACATCTTGCGGAACGCGTCGTTGAACGCCTTGGTCGAGGCGAACTTGTCCTCGATGCCCCAGAAGAACGAGCAGCCGCCGACGACACCTTCGAATGCCTGAGGGCCCGCCGCAACGCGACTGGCATGCGACAGCAGCGGCGCGATGATCTGGATCGATTTCTTGATGCCGAAGTCGGTTGCCTGTTTCAGTGCGATTTGCTGATCCCGGCCGAAATTGCTGATACAGAGAATATCGGGCTTCAGCGCCTGGAGACGCGGCAGCAGGGTCGAGAAATCAGTCGTCCCGAGCGGATGGCGAATGTCACCGAGATTCTCGATGTTGAATTGCTTGCCGACCTCGAGAAAGCCGCGAACCATCTCGTGACCGTAAGCATAGTCCGCCGTGAGAAACGCAACCCTCTTGCCGAATTTGGTGAAGGCGTAGCGACCGACCGCCCCTGACGTCATATGCGGGTTCAGCGCTTCGTGGAACGTGTATTTGCTGAAATCTGCCGCCTCATTGATGGCGTCGGACTGGCTGATCGAATTGAAGATGACGCCGCGTTCCTTGGTGACGTTGTTGATCGCAAGCTGAACCGCCGCGGACAGACTGCCGACGACGAAATTCACCTTCTCCTTCTCGACCAATTCCAGGGTCCGCGTCGCCGCCTCGCCGGGATTCAGCTTGTCGTCGCGCACCACGAGTTCGGCCTTGCGGCCGTTGAGACCGCCGGCATCATTGAACTGGGCGACAGCAAGCTGGCCCGCCCGCACCTGGTCCTGGGCCTCGGCGCCGTATGGACCGGTCAAAGGAACCGGGAAGCCGATCTTGATGGGCGTTTCCTGGGCCTGAAGCAGATTGATGCGAAAAGGCGAGACGGCGAGAACGGCGCCGGCGCTTGCCGTCGTCAGCAGACGACGCCGTGATATCGATCCAGCTTCGGTGACCTTCTTCGTCATGACTATTCCTCCCCAAGAACTGTCTGCGTTTTGCTTATCGTATTGTCGTTGCCCGGAACGTCTCCGCTCAGATCCGTCCCAAGGCGGTCAGGATAACCTGAGGCGTGAGCGGAATCTCGGTAATTGTTGCGCTAAACGGCCGGAGCGCGTCATTGACCGCGTTGGCAACCGCCGCTGCCGCGCCGGCCGTCCCCGCCTCCCCTGCCCCTTTGGCTCCCAGCTCCGATTCCTGCGTCGGAGACACCACATGGCCGATCTCGATATCGGGCATCTCGCCGGACATCGGGACCAGATAGTCCGCCATATTGGCATTGGTCAGCTGACCGCGTTCGTCGTAGATGCACTTCTCGAACAGCGCCGCGCCGAGCCCCTGCACGACCCCGCCCCGGATCTGCTCGTCGACCAGTTGCGGGTTGATAATGGTGCCGCAGTCTTCGACAACCCAATGCTTCAGCAGCTTAACGAACCCGGTCTCGGTATCGACCTCAAGCCATGAGGCCTGAACGCCGTTGGTGAACGCAAAGGGATATTGGCGCGGAACGAAATGCCGGGTCGCCATCAATTCGGGTTGGATGCCCGGCGGCAGGGTGTCCGGTCGAAAATAGACGATCCGCGCAAGCTCGTGCAGTTCGATGCGCGGCGCGCCGTCGGCGGTGTTGACGATACCGTTGTCGACGATATCGAGCTCGGCCGGCGTCGATTGCAGGATGGCCGCAGCGACATTCAGAATATTCTCTCGCAGGGCCTTGGCTGCCTGTAATGCAGCTTCGCCGCCGATGCCGGCACCGCGCGAGGCCCAGGTGCCACCGCCATAGGGCGTGTTGTCGGTGTCGCCCAGGATGATGCGAACGCGCTCCATCGAAACGCCAAGCACGCTGCCGACGATCTGGGCCGTCAGCGATTCCGACCCTTGCCCCTGTTCCGTGATGCTGGTCTGGCAGATCACCGACCCTTGCGCGTCGAGCCGGACCGCAACGCCGTCCTGCGATGAGATTTTCGCGCCGCCCACGCCGTAAAAGGCAGCACTCGGATTGGTCACCTCGATGAAGCTCGCGATTCCGATGCCTCGATGGACGTTTCTGGCGCGCAAGGCCGCTTGCTCAGCGCGCAGCGCGTCGTAATCCATCATCTGAAGCAGCTTGGTCAACGAGGCGTGATGCGAGAGCTGCTCGAACTTCATGCCCGAGAGTGACGCACACGGATAGGCATCGTCGGCGATCAGATTGCGCCGCCGGATTTCGACGGGGTCCATGCCGATCTTCGCTGCCGCCAGATCGACCAGGCCCTCGGTGACCGAACAGGCGATCGGGTGTCCGACCGCCCGGTACTGGCACATCACGTTCTTGTTCTGGAAGACCACGCGCGCCCGCGCCCGATAGCTCGC
Source organism: Bradyrhizobium sp. UFLA06-06 (assembly GCF_054820065.1). Taxonomy (NCBI): domain Bacteria; kingdom Pseudomonadati; phylum Pseudomonadota; class Alphaproteobacteria; order Hyphomicrobiales; family Nitrobacteraceae; genus Bradyrhizobium; species Bradyrhizobium sp. UFLA06-06. The sequence goes on along the minus strand of NZ_JADFUD010000040.1, from coordinate 44,384 downwards.
CGTGGCATAGGGCCCGCCGACCAGATTGACCACCTGATTGGCCTCGATGGCGCTGGTGCGCGGATACATCGAATACGGGCCGATCCCCGTCAGGTCGTCGATCTCGAAGGCCGTGATCGTACCGTCCGGCCTGACGCCGATCCGCCCCCTGCACCGATGATCGCGGGCGTGGATGTCCGTGTTGAAACTCTCGACGCGGTCGGCCACGAACTTGACCGGCCGGCGCAACAGCTTGGACAGCGCGTAAGTCGCCATTTCGTCGGCGTAGATATGGACCTTGATGCCGAACGAGCCGCCGACATCCTTGCAGACCACCCGGACCTGCGCTTCCCTTAACCCAAGATGCAGCGCTGCGATGTTCTGCACCATGTGAGGCGCCTGCGTGCCCTGATAGATCGTGAGCCGTGCCTCGGCCGCATTCCAATCGGCAACAACGGCCCGCGGTTCAAGTGTCACGCCGGTGTGGCGCCCGAATACGAAGTCGGCCTCGACGAGTTCGGCCCCCGACAATGCATGATCGACGTCGCCGGCGTCGAGCGTCCGCTCAAAGGCAAGATTGTCGCCGAGCGCGGCATGAATGACGGGAGCTGCCGGATCGAGCGCAGCTCGCATGTCCGTGACCGCCTCGAGTTCCTCGTAGTCGACTGAAATATGCTCCACGGCATCTTCGGCTGCAGCACGGCTGGTCGCCACAATCGCTGCAACGGCCTCGCCCTGCCAGCACACACGGTCGACCGCGATCGCGTGCTGCGGCGCTGACTTCAGTCCCTTCAGGTGCGAGAGCACCCCGACCCACGGCGTGATGACCGCATCAAGTTCACGACCCGTGACGATGGAAACGACACCGGGCATGCGCCTTGCCGCGTCGGCGTCGATCGCTGCGATTTTGGCGTGGGCATGTGGCGACCGTAGAAAAACCACATGCGCCATCCGCGGCAATTCGAGATCACTGACATATTGGCCGCGCCCCTGCAGCAACCTGTCGAGGTTCGGCCGCGGCACGGTCTTGCCGATATAGGAATTCGGGCGATCAAGCACCGAAAGCGTGTCTGCTGGCGCCCGCGTCACCATCATACGCCCCGCTCCGCGCGCGTCTTTGCCGTCGCCTCCACCGCATCCACGATGGCCTGATAGCCTGTGCAGCGGCAATAATTGCCCGAAAGATGCTCGCGGATCGCTCGACGATCAGGCACGGACATATGCTTCAGCAGGTCCTGCGCCGTTATCAGCATCCCAGGCGTGCAGTAACCACACTGCAATGCGTTGCGTTCGCGAAATGCCGCCTGAAGATCGGCTATTTCACCGCTGTCAGACAGCCCCTCGATTGTCTCAACTGACGCGCCCTGCGCCTGGACCGTCAGCATCAGACAGGAGCGAACGATCTCGCCATCGAGCCGGACTGTGCAGGCACCGCAAACGCCGTGCTCGCACCCAACGTGGGTTCCGGTCAGCTTGAGATTTTCCCGGAGGAAATCAGCAAGATTGAGCCGTGGCAAGACGAATGCGTCGATCGGTTCGCCGTTGACCAGAAGCGAGACCGGTACCGGAGCGTTCACTTGCCGACTCCCGTTTCCAGTTCTGGCCGTGCCAGCAATGCTGCCACGCAGCGCCGGAGCAAGACCGTCGCGAGGTGTCGACGCATGGCCGCGGTCGCCTGCTGGTCCTCCTGTGGATCGAGTTCATCGGCCAGTGCGGTCGCCGCCTCTGCTAGCAAGGTCGGCGTTACGGTGGCATCGATCAGCTTGCCGGCGGCCGCCGCGAGCAATGGCCGATCGCCAACAGCAAAGAAGCCGAGCCAAAGAGCTGAGAACCTCCCGGCTGCAACAACAGCACGGGCGGCAAGACCAACGACAGCGTAGTCGCCGTGCCGCCGCGCATACTCCTGAAAGAAAAATGTCGAGCCCTGGCCTGCGACCGGCACCTCGACCGCGACAAGCAACTCGTCCGGCAACAGCGCCGTTTCGTAGATTCCCCTGAAAAACTCAGTCGCAGCAATCCGGCGCTCGCCGGCCGAGCCCCGAACGACGATCGTGGCGTCGAGCGCCACTACACAGGCCGGCAGCCCCGACGCAGGATCGGCGTGAGCGAGGCTACCGCCGATCGTTCCGCGATTGCGAATTGCGGGATGGGCAACGTGGGCAACGGCATCGCGCAACAGCCGCGCGTGCAGTGCAACCTCCGGCGATCCGAGCAGATCGACGTGCCGGGTCAGCGCGCCGACGACCAGCACGTCTCCCTTCACGGTGATGCCGCGCAACTCGGCGAGGCCGCCGATATCGACCAAAATGTCCGGGGACAGCAGCCGCAGGTTCATCGCCGGCATCAGGCTCTGACCACCCGACAGAACCTTCGCCTTGTCGCCGTGCACGGCGAGCAACTCCAGCGCATTCGCGACGCTGGTCGCGCGGGCGTAGGCGAAAGCCGCAGCTTTCATGTGGGCGTGGCCTCCCGGGCCCAATTTTGGTTTGCCCGATTAGAGGGCCGCCCTCTTCAAAGGTCAAGCTTGTTTATCGAGTGATTATTTGTGCGGCAGGGCTTGTCTTCGCCTCGGGAAGGACGCAGGTTCCGTGCCAACAAAAGTTCAAATCGCGGGGAGGCGGATCATGAAGCTCGGTTTTTTTACGATGCCGATCCATCCTCTCGACAAGGATTGGCGACAATCGCTATGGGAGGATCGCGAGGCTTTTCTGCTCGCGGATGAGCTCGGGTTCACCGAGGCGTATGTCGGCGAGCACGTCACCGACAAGGCCGAGAACATCACCTCCAGCATCGCCTTCATTGCCTGGCTCGCAGCCGCAACCAAGCAGATCAAGCTTGGAACCGGCACCATCAACATGCCAAACACGCATCCGGCAGCAGTCGCAGCGGCTGTCGCCATGCTTGATCACATGCTTGACGGCCGTTTCATACTTGGAATCAGCCCTGGTGGATTGCCGTCCGACGCGGAGGTTTTCGGCAATCTCGATGCCGACCGTAATGCCATGTTCCTCGAGGCCATCAATCAGGTTCTTGATATCTGGGCCGGTAAGCCGCCCTATGATTTGCAGGGCAAATATTGGAACGTCTCGGTCAAAAGGACTCTGATCGAGGACATCGGCCAGGGAATCGTCGCTCGCCCCTTGCAGGCCCCTCACCCGCCAATCGTGGTGACCGCGGTTGCGCCATTCTCAAAGGGCGTCACGGAGGCGGCGGCGCGCGGCTGGGATCCGATCTCGGCCAACTTTCTGATGCCGGCCTGGGTGAAGAGCCATTGGCCGAAATATGTCGAGGGTTGCGCGCGCGTGAACCGGGCAGCCGAGCCTGCCAACTGGCGCGTCGCCAAGAGCGTGTTCGTGGCAAAGGATGCAGCAACCGCGAAGGCGTATGCCACATCGCCCGATAGTCCCTACGTGTATTATTATCACCAGCTGTTCACGAAGCTGAAGCGCAGTGGCCGGCTCGAATTGTTCAAGACGCGACGGGATCAACCCGACGCTGAGGTTACACTGGAGTCGATCTGCGACAAATTGATCATCTACGGCACGCCCGAAAGCGTGGCTGACCAGTTGCTGGCGTTCCAGGAAGAGATTGGCACCTTCGGAACCCTGCTTTACGCCGGCAAGGACTGGAAAGATCGCGAGCTTGGCCGTCAATCGATGATCCTGATGGCCGAGAAGGTCCTGCCGCGGATCAATGCCGCCGCTGCCGGATCATCGACGTGAAGGAGGTTCGACATGACCTTTACTGATCGCATTCCGTACCAGGCGCAGGTCGACCGCCCGAAACTGACATTGCCTGACGGCAAGAAGCTTGCCGTGTGGGTCATCCTCAATGTCGAGGAATGGCGCATCGAAAATGCGATGCCACGCACCGTGCTGAGCCCACCGATGGGCCAGCCCCTGCTGCCCGACGTGCCGAACTGGTCGTGGCATGAATACGGCATGCGCGCCGGTTTCTGGCGGCAGTTCAAAGCTTTCACCGATCGAAAGATACCGGTGACGCTGGCTGCGAACGCCAATGTCTGCAACAGCTATCCGCGTGTGGCGTCGGCGGCGCGCGAGGCGGGCTTCGAATTCATGGGACATGGGTTTGTGCAGGGCCCGATGCATAAGGTCGAGAACCAGGCGGACGCAATCAAACGCGCGGTCGACACGATTGCTGGATTTACCGGCAAGCCGCCGCGATCATGGGAAAGCCCGGGCCTGACCGAAACCGAAGAAACGCTCGATCTCCTGCGCCTCAACGGGATCGAATACGTGGCCGATTGGGTGATCGACGATCTCCCCCAGGACATCGCCACGCCGCACGGCACCGTGACGACGATTCCCTATTCGGTCGAGACCAACGACATTGTCATTCACGCGCTGCAACACCTTCCTTCGGAACAGTTCCTGACGCGCTGCACTGACCAGTTCGATCGGCTGTACCTCGAGGGCGCAGAGAACGCGCGGATCATGGCCATCTCGGTGCATCCCTACATCACGGGTGTACCGCATCGTATCAAGTACCTCGAGGCCCTGCTCGATTACGTCATCGGCCATGACGGCGTCGCCCTCATGACGGCAAGCGAGATCGGCGATTGGTATCGGGGTCAGATGGCGACAATGTAGCGCGACTCAGCCGACGACCTTGATCGGCGCCCGCCGACGATCGGTCGCGCTCTCCGCCATCCTCTCAAATCCCGCGAGGAAGATATCCAGCGCGTCACTGATCATTTGCGCCTTGTCCTCGAGGACAGGCGCTTCGTAGATGTACTTGCGTACGCCATAATAGAAGATGCCGCCGTGAAACACCCAGGCCAGCTCGAGTTCTGCGGCGCTGGGCCTGCCTTGCGTCGCGAGGCCAGCGTCGTGGCGGCATTCCCTGAGAATGCGCGTCAGGATCTTGTCCTTGACCATGCCGACATACCAGCGATTGATATCGAGGCCCTTCAAGCCGGAGTAGAGATAGATCCGGAGCCATCTTCGGTTGAAAATCGCGTCGGTATAGATTTCGTAGAATTCCTGAAGCCGCACGCGGAGCGGACGTGACCGATCCGAGAGCAGCTTCTCCCAGCCGATTTCAAGGGGTTCGAGATATACCTTGCGGTAGACCTCCTTGATGAGATCGTCCTTGCTCGGAAAGTAGCGGTAAAGCAGCGGCTGCGTCACGCCGAGCTTGTGGGCAAGGGCACGCGTGCCGCCGCCAAATCCCTCCTCCGCAAACAGCTCGGTTGCCTTGGTAACGAATTCGCTGCGACGATCGACAGCTGATAGTCGCCTCTGCTTGGCACGAACGCGCTTGACGGGCGTCTTTCGATTCATGATGTCTTGTCACCACCGTCGGCCTGGAACCGGCCAAAACCTCCGCGCGCGAACAACAGCGGATTGTTCCGGTTATAGGCGTAGGCTTCCACCGCGCCCAGGAAGATGACGTGATCCCCGCCATAGTAGCGGTTGGCGGCACGGCATTGGAAATTCGCGACCACATCGGCAAGCACGGGAGCATTCCCGAGACCCGGCGTCCAGCTCACACCCGCGAACTTGTCACCCGACGATCTGGCAAACTGCATCGCCAGCGCCTGCTGCGACGCGTCTAGAACGTTGACTGTAAAATGGCTGGCATTCTGGAAGATCGGCAGCCCCTGCGAAAACGTGCCCAGGCTCCACAACACCAGTGGCGGGTTGAGCGACACCGATGCAAAGGAATTGCAAGTAATTCCATACGGCCGTCCTTCAGCCGACATCGCGGTGACTATCGTCACACCTGTTGCGAACGTGCCGAGCGCATTGCGGAAATCACGGGGATCGATCACCGAACTATCGCTTGCGAGCTCACCGGCGGGATCCAGCGGATGTTTGGGTGAGTCGGACATCCGGCTCACCTCAAAGCGTCAGGTTTTCAGACGGCAGCCCGAGAGCCACTCGCCCGTAATTGGTGCCCGCCGCGTCGAAATTGAACGCGAGATGCGAATTCACCGCATGCGCGTCGCGGAACTGGCGCTGCAACGGTCCCGAGGTGAACAGGCTGCGTGCGCCGCCCGCCGCAAATAGAAGAGACACCGCCTCGGTGCACAGATTGACCGCGAACGCACCGTCGCGCCGAAGCTTCGTCTTCGCTGCAATGCCCGGGATGTCGCCACGCCGGACCTCCGCAAGCGCCTCAACGCAGTTCGTGCGCATGACCAGCCGCGCGGCATCTATCTTCGCCGACGCCTCGGCGATCTTGATCTGTGTGCTTTGCAGGTCGCCGATCTTGGCCCGGTTATATGTCGAAGCGCGGTGTCGCGCGATCTCAACATAGTCATCAAGGCAAGCCTGTGCATTTCCCAAACCAACCCCGGACAGCACATAGGGAAACAACGAAAAGACCGGAAGCATGTAGAGCGGATTCGGATTGACGACACTGCCCGGCGTTGCACCTCCCGCCAGATCGCTGACGGCAACCGTCATATGCTCGGGAACGAATGCGTCGGTTACCCGCACGTCGTTCGACCCCGTCCCGCGCAAACCAGCCGCATTCCAGGTGTCGTCGATGCTGTAGTCCCGCCTGTTCAACAGGAATAGCCGATACTCGACACCATCGGCTTCATCATCCGAGGCGACCACGCTCGCGAGCATGTTCCATCCGCAGGATTCCACCCCGGAGGAAAACGGCCAATGACCACTCAGAACATATCCGCCACCTGTCTTCTTCGCACGACCTGCCGGGAAGACAAAGGAAGACGCGATCAGCGCATCCGGATCCTCTCCCCACACCGCGCTCTGCGCGTCGGGCTCGAACATACCCAGCATCCAGTGGTGACTTGCAAGGTTGGCAAAATTCCAGGAGACCGAGGCGTCTCCCTGCCCGAGGGCATCGGCGCAGTCGACCAGTGCAACATAGTCGAGTTCGCTGCCTCCGACGCGCTTGGGCTGCAGAATCCGGAAAAGGCCGCTATCGAGCAAATCCCGCTCGGTCTCCGGCGGCAATCGGCGCAGCTCTTCGGTCCGCGATGCCCGCTCGCGCAAAGCCGGAACGAGCGCTCTGGCTCGTGCGACCATGACCGAATAACGATCCATATCCGGGCCTGGCTGTACCTTCGTGTCGAGCCCGCGGTCAACCTCAACCATGGTCTCTTCCTTCGTTCGATCTCCAAGACATTTGCACGTGCGATCGAGCCGTCAACTCAGTTTATCGATCGATCACCAGAGATCAAGACGCGCAAGCCTGCATTTCGCGATTTCAACGCTCAGGATCCACGACTGCCGCCGGGCGCCCATTTGAGGAAACGCTTCCAGCGATGCTTCGTTCGCACTGCACACGCCCATTCTAGCATTCCCGCGCCCAAGATTCGATACCAGCTACGACCGCTGCTTGCCGAAGGGTGTTACCCATGACCAGAAACTGAAAAAAGCCCGGCGGCCGAAGCCACCGGGCGCTCCACGTCATTGAATTGTTCGCAACAACCCGAACCAGGTCGCGTGGCCTAGACGAGTTCCTTCCGCCAATACAGCGTGTGCTGCCATGCCCAGGGCGAGACAGGTTCGAAGAGCCGATAGTTGCGCGAGCGCAGCCAGTTCACGTGATACGCCAGGACCTGGCCGGCGCTCTCATAGTAGTCTAGGATCCTTATCTCCCTTCCGGCCCACTGCACTATCCACATCGTGAAGGCATCGGCGGTCGCACCGGCCCCACCGATGTCGATGAAGGCGCGCAGCGGCAGCAGCGGATCTGCGGCCACCCTGCCGATGCGGCCGTCCTTGTGCGCCTGGGTCAAGAGCTCCGCGAAGTACGCGCCTTCGAACGCCTGCACGTAGCCTCCTTCCCAGATGTGATTGTAGCGATCGGGATAGAGCGAGAGATCCGTGCGCCGCTCTTCATCAAGCACCGCGGGAAACCACGGATTGTCGCGCCAGTTTGCGTTGACGACGATGGCTCCGGACGGCTGGCGTATCCGGAGGAAGTCATCGATCGCGTCCGACTTCCGCCGCGGATTCCAGCTCGCCCACAATTCCGAGCCTGGCGCACGGATCGTCGGCCGCAGCAAGGCGAGGCTGTGCGCGCTCAGCGACTGCGCTTCGTCGATCCACGCAATCTTGAAGCCCTCGAGGCTCTTGATCGAGTCGGCCGTATGATCCCGCATCCCACGGAAGATCATCACGCCGTCACCGGGCGTCGCGATCCTGTCCGAATAGTTCTTGAACCCCTGGCCGACGCCAAGCGACGCGATCTTGGTTTCGATCAGCCGTTTTGACGATTGCGCCAGCGTCCGCTGCGCCTCGCGGATGCAAACCGCCAGCGTGCCGCGCTCGGCCTGGCACATCTCGACCAGGAGCTCGCCGAAGAAATGGGATTTTCCCGATCCGCGGCCACCGAATGCACCCTTGTAACGCGCCGGCCGCAACAGCGGCTCGAACACTTTTGCCGTTGGAATTTTCAGGATCGACAAGACTACTCTCGATGAGGCAAGACCGCTTGAGCGCCGGGCGGCTGCCTTGCTGCAATCGTCGGCCGTGAACTGTCATTGACGAGCACGCGGCCTGATCAGACTGGCAAGCCAATTATTGAAATCCATCTCCGGAATGTCGGAATTGTCCGGAAAGCGAAAGACCGACGGCGGCAACGGAGGACTCGGCATAGGCTGTCCATCGATGGGAGCCCGAGGCTCGGCCATTGGGGATGCGAATCCTCCGAAGCGCTCGCTGAATGTGGCGGGACGCCCCGGTTTCGTAGCCCGTGGAACGAACGGCACGGCCGGTGCTCCACCGTCGAATCTGGCCTGGCTCTCGCCCGCCGTCGGTACTCGCACCAGCCGCCGCACAGGCGCTCCGTTGCTGTCCGATTCTTGCGGCGAATCAGGTGGCCCCACGAACGATCGCGTCTCGTAGAGCGGTTGCGACGATATAGCTGATCCCGCCGAAAACTGTCCGCCGGTGCCGAACCGGCCGAAGGCGCCAGCCCCCCTCGGCGCCGGATTGAGATAATCATAACGCGGATTGCGCGGCGCGTCCGCGCGCGGCAACAGGCTGCCTGGAGGTGAGGCAGGATGATCGGGGGAATTCAAAGGGTCGTTACCGAAGAGTTCTTCCCAATATGCACGATCCGAATCATAAAGATTCCATGCCTTGAAATAATCGCGGAGCCCGAACTCTCGATTGATCCTGTCGGCATATGCTTCAGGCTTATTCGGCTCGCCCCCATCTACAGTTTTGCGGAAGACCTTCCGTCCCGCCCATTGGGCAGCCCTCCTCTCAAGTTCTCGAGCAACCTCTTCCAGAATCAACTGCCACATGAGTGCTTTCAGCCTTGGCTCGAGGTCCGCCCGAATTGGTCCGAGTAAGTTTGGCCCGCGCATGCGCGATTTCGGGAAGACGTCTTATCGTTGTCGAGTGTTTTCAGAATTTGTTCGCTTGGGAGCGGCTACCGGCGGACGGAACGCAGAACCACCGCAAGACCGGCGCAACAGAATGCCAACCCGATCAATGCTGCGAACATCGTGCGATTTATCGCAACGAATGCCATCGCCGGCTCTTCCGCCGAGACCCTTATCGGTCACACCGATTACATCAGCGCACGAAGAACAAGACCGCCGCTAAACAGAGAGCACAGATAATAAGTCCGATCCCGCCGGCAGCGCTCGCCCCCAGCTCTACTCTTCCGAGCCCGTCACGCCTGGCACCGAGCCAGCCGAACTCTCGTTGGTCGTTCGACATGCCGGGCGCCACGCTAATTCTTCCAAACGAAAGAAGTGGCAGGACAAACCGCGCCACGTTGTAACCAACGAGGTCGACAAAAAACAATACAAGCAGTTCAACAGCCGTCGCGACGATCCACATCAGACTCTCGCCATAGCAGCACTTTTTGCGCGGAGCACGCCATGATAGATATCATGCTGATCCGTGCCCTGGTAGGGCGGTTCTGCAGCACGGTACAGCGAGCGGCGACAGGAGTGGTCCGGCCGCTAGCGGTGAAGTGATTGAACGTATTCGAACACACGTCGGACAAAGGCAGATCGAGCGCTCTGCCTCAGAGAGGATTGCGCCCTCGCCTCTCAGGTATTTTCGTCTTCGACTTCTTCGGGCTCGACGATGATCCGTTCGATGCGGTGCACAAGCTCTAGCGCTCCGTCGCCGTTCTCGATCGCCTGCGGCGCTTTACCCCAGCCGCGATCGAGGATGGCGTTGGCCGCGGAAACGCGGGCAGCCGGGGTTGCGCTGGTCGACCGCATCACGCCGACCAAAGCGTTGAGTGCGCTTCGCGTATGGCTTCGGGCAAGCGAGCGAATCTGCGTAGTCGTTTTCGCCACTCATTTCTCCTGCCAATCGGTCGGGAGGTATTCGCTCGGCGCCGTGTCGATGCAATTCGTCTCGGGATCGGGCAACGCGGAGCGAAATGCGATCGTGGGAAAGTCCGTCGGCTCACGATCCCGACGGGCTCGCGGGATGAACTGGATGATCTCGGCGCTCATGCTGCGGACTCCCATAGGGCGATGGCAAGCAGGCCCGCCAGCGCGAGCGATATCAGATAGGCGGTCATATAAACCTCATTGATCGGCCGTGGGCGTGCGACGCGGCCATGGAATGGAATGTGCGGCAGATCGCGCAGCAGGCGGCGATCTTTGGGGCGCGAACCTTATCCCTGACGAGTGGGGCCGCGAGCGGCGCCGGCTTGCGCCGCGCCGCAGGACCGGCGCGTTCGCGCGCACCGGCCAATTCGGTTGATCTTTTCAAAGGGTTCGGACGGCGGCGCGCTTGCGACGCTCAGGCGACGGGCTGGGAGGATGTGGCGTCGTGACGGTGCGGCCGCCGTCCGATTGGTGAAACGGCAAAGAAAAAGCCCGCCGCGGATTGCTCCGCGCGGGCTCAACAATTTCTGATTTTCGGATTATGCCCCTGAGTTGCCCGACGTGTCAAACCCTTTTTTCGGGCTGAATGCGATCGGTAAAATGCGATGCGTCGGCTTCGACGGTGAGAAACCGCCTTGAGCGAAAGTTTGCGCATTGATCCGAAACTGCAACGTGAGCCGGCGCCAAGCGCCTATGCTTGCTGCGATGATGTCAGTGTGCCGCTGAGTTGCCCGACGCGTCAAGCGGACAGCTCACAATATTTGGATCGACATCCATACAGTTTTGGCTCGCGTCGGTCGAACTGACCCGCGCCGCATTTGATTGCAAGGAGGAAGCGTCGATGTATTTCGTTGCTGCCGTGCTCGCGGTCCTGTCCGGCCTGTTCTACGCCGCGGGCCATCATCAGATCGGCTCTCTTGGTGCCACCATGTGCCAGTATGGCGGCATGTTCTGCGATAGTCCGGTGCTGGTTCTCGTCGGTGCAGGATTTGCAGCAGCGTGGGGCATGCTGGTCAGCGTTCGCTGATCATCTCGCGATATTTCCGACGATGATTTTGTGCCGCTGATTTGCCCGACGAGTCAATTCCTGCGGCCTGCGTCGGGATGTGATCCCACCAACACCGGCATCTATTGCGGCGTGCTCGGATTTGCCGGATGAGCGGGCTTTGGGCCGGGTGGAACAGGCTCGATCGGTGCCTTGGGCTCGGTCGGTATTACCTTTGCGCCAGCGGCTCGGGCCGCCTCGCCGGTCGTTGAGTAGTTGGCCGAAGCGGCCGGCTGCACGTTCGGCTTGTTCCACGGACCGTGATCCACGATCAGCATGCCGAGCACGCCGAGGATCGCAACCACGGCCGCGACCAACAGCGGCGTGCCACCATGCCGATTTCGATGCTTGACCGAACCGCCATCCGCAATGCCATGCGCCTGCATTGTCATCATCGCCTCCTCCACGGAAACAAGCCGCGACCCGCGCGTAAGTTTCCGGTTCCCGAATGTGAAAGCGAGGCATGTCGGTGGAACCAATCCACCGCTGCGGAATTTCTGAGATATATGGCCGCCACCGCCGTTCAGAACGTGCGGATAGCAAAGGTGGTGGTCACTTGACGTCAGTCAGTGGCCTTTAAAATCGCGGCACCGCACATGAGCTCCGAAATACCCGAGTCCCCGCTTCAACCCACACTCGGTGAACGAGCGATCGACACCGCGACGGACGTCTCGCGTACGATCACGGAGGTGTCGGACGGACTTCGAGCGGCCGCCGATCGCCTCAGCGATGCCATCGCGACCTCGCGCCGACCGGGCGGAGCCCTGGCCACCGTGAGTGCGGTCACGCGCGAAGCGCCGCTCGCAAGCCTGTTCGTCGCGTTTCTGCTCGGCGTCGCCGTCGCGCGCCGGCGCTAAAGCGTCGATGGGACCGCGAAAGCCGCCCTAGAACTTGCCCTTCGTCGCGTCCTTGGTCGCCGACATCACGCTACCGCTGATCTGCCGCATATGTTCGCCAGCATTGGTGAACTGGCTGCGCAGGAATTCCGACTGGATCCGCATCGCCTCCTGCAGATCCGTTGCGTGCACGAGCTTGCGCGCATGCTCGAACGCCGCCTTCATGTTCTGCTCGGTGAACGACAGCGCTTGTTTGGAGATCTCGGTACCGGCGCCCGGCATCGTCGTCATCGACTTGCTCGCGGCATCAAAAAACAGGCTGAAGGCCTGTTCGGCCTGGTCGATGGTCTTTTCCGCGAGATCGCGCAACTCGGCTGGAACTTCAAGCTTCGGCTCAATCATGATCGCGCCCCCTGAAATAAGCGTCTGGCGAGGTTAGCATAGATTGTGACGGCGTCAGCGCCGGATCGCAGCCATGAAAGCCTCACCCGTTCCGGCCGATCGAGGAAAAATTACCTAGCCCGGACCGACAGCCGATTCCAATCATGTCAGCACTGTGGCATAGTGATTCGGCTTCTTCGTCGGTCGCGTTCGCGTCTCTGGGGAATAAGGGGATCCGATGCTGCGCGCCGTTCGTCCAACACCGACCTGCACCCGGTTCAAAACCAGCATAGAGATGCCGTGCATGAAGTGCGGCACGCAAATGCGGCTTGCCTTGATCGAGCCGCGCGACCAAGTCTACGACGTGCTGACCTATCAGTGCACGCCTTGCAATTCCGGTGAAAGCTTCCTGAACGCGCGCTAGACCGGGCGCCCGTTCAGTCGCTCAGCACGGCGGCCCCCGCCTCTGTCAGCCCCGGCTCGTCGTCATGCAGCTCGATCAGACCGAGCTCAGCGAGGATGTGCAGATCCTCGTCGCTGACCGGTGACAATTTCAGCCTGCCCGCCTGGATATCCCGCAAGGTCCAGCGCAAGCCGATCGCGCGTTCGAGTGGAAATTCCGCGAATGGATTATTTGCCATGCGCCTCGACTAGTGCGGCATTTGGATCAGACTTTGTCGTTGCCGCGGCGGCTTCATGGACACCACAGATTGATGGCGGCTGGCGCGATCGAGGCGCACATTGCCTCGATCGCGCCAGCGCTTCATGCATCGCTCGCAGCGGCTCAGTAGCGGTAGGGATCGATATCGAGAAGCGGGAATGCGCTGAACACGCTCGGCAGATTGGTCGGCATCGCCGGATGTAGGTAGGATTTGTCCAGTTCGGCAAAGCTGGTGACGCCGAGCAGACCGAGGCAGCGGATCACCTCGTCCTCCAGCAGTTCAAGCATCCGGACAATGCCGGCCTCGCCGGCCGCGGCGAGCGCCCAGCATTGCAGGCGGCCGATGCCGACAAGATCAGCGCCCGAAATGATTGCCTTCACAATGTCGGTGCCGCGGCAGAACGAGCCGTCGACCATGATCTTGGCACGGCCCGCGACCGCCTGAACGATCTCGGGCAGGACATGCATGGACCCACGGCCATGGTCGAGCTGTCGGCCGCCATGATTTGAGACATAGATCCAGTCGACCCCGTGGTCGAGGGCGATCTTGGCGTCTTCGGCGGTGGCGATCCCCTTGAGGATAAGTGGAATCTTGAACTTGTCCTTGATCAACTTCACCGTCCGCCATTCCAGCCCCTTCTGGAAATCGCCGCCGGTGGCGCGGATGCGGCTCTCGCGGACATAGCGCTTGGCTATGTCGCGCTCACGCCGGCTGTAATGGGCGGTGTCGACGGTGAGGCAGAACGCGGCGTAACCGTTGTCGATGCTGCGGCTGACCACATCCTCGACAAAGGCATCGTCGCCGCGCACATAGAGCTGGAAGATGCGAAGCGCATCCGGTGCCGCCTTGGCGGTGTTCTCCAGCCCGGGCTCGGACACCGAACTCAGCATGTGCGCCGCGCCGAACGTTCCCGCTCCGCGCGCGACGGCCGCGCCCGCATCCGGATCGAAGATCTCGAGCGCGCCGACCGGGGCGATCATCACGGGAAGCCGGAGCTTGCGTCCAAATACCTCGGTGGAAGGATCGACGTTGATGACGTTGCGAAGGACGCGCGGCCGGAACGCGATCTCGTCGAGCGCCATTCTGTTGCGGCGCATCGTGGTCTCGGTCTCCGAGGCGCCGACGATGTAGTCCCAGGCGTTCTGATTCAGCTTGGCGCGGGCCTTTCGCGCGAATTCGTGCAGGTTCTGGAATTCCTCGCCGCTGGCGCCGAGTTCGACATTGCGCGCCTGTCGAATGGGGGTCCCGTCATTCATGGTGTTTCTTCTCCCGATTTGGCCGGCACATTAGCCGCAGACAAAGCGGAAAAGCTACCACCTTGAGCCACGAATCCTGCCAGCGAAGGCCAGCTATTCGCTCGTGAGATAGATCGGCTTTCGACGCGAAGCGGTCCGCGTCCGGACGGCCTCGCCCGAGGCGAGCTAGCTGCCCGAAAACCGGTTTCGGTACTCGGTCGGCGATACGCCGAGGTGGCGCAGGAAGGCCCGCCGCATTCGCTCGTCATCGCCAAATCCCGCGCGCTTGGCGACCTCGACCACGCCGCCGATCTGGCGGCTTTCGAGCAGCAAGCGCGCGGTCTCCACCCGCAGCGCCTCGACGCCGCTTGCGGGTGTCATGCCGGTGCGGCTGACATAGGTCCGGGCAAAGGTGCGCGGCGTCATCCCCGCCTTTTCCGCGAGGGTCTCGACCTTGAGGTCGCTCGTGATGTTCTCGATGATCCAGGCGTGCAGCGCGCTGAAGCGTCCCTCGACGTCCGATGCCTGGGCGGCAAGGACGGTCGAGAACTGGCTCTGACCGCCCGGCCGTTTCAGAAACACCACAAGTCTGCGCGCAACATCGAGCGCGATGGTGTGGCCGAAATCCTCCTCGATCATGGCGAGCGCCAGATCGATGCCGGCGCTGACCCCGGCCGATGACCAGACCCGTCCGTCCTTGACGAAGATCGCGTTGGGCTCAACCCGGATATTGGGAAAGCTATCCTGCAGACGGGGACAATAACGCCAGTGCGTTGCTGCCCGCTTGCCGTCCAGAATCCCGGTCCAGGCCAACGCAAATGCGCCAAGGCAAACCGACGCGATACGGCGCGCCTTCGGCAGCGCCTCCGCGATCCAGTTCATCAACTTCGCGTCGTTGCGGATCTTCCAGATGCCGGGCCCGCCGGGGATCACCAGCGTGTCGACCTCGGCGGGCGCAATACTGTCGATCGGCGCTGTGTCGATCATCATGCCGACATCGGTCGGCACCAACCCGCCGGAGGTCGACAGGTAGGACAGCGAGTAGTCCGGACCTGGCAGCTCGATCGCTTCCAGTTCTGCAAACACCTGCGCCGGTCCCGAGATGTCGAGCAAGGTCACACCCGGAAAGGCAACGATCGCGATCCGCCGCGTTGCTTTCTTGTCGCGCGGCTCAGGCCGGGGCGCTTTGGCAGTTTTCGAGGGCATATTGTCCTTTAAGCCATTCGAGGCTGCCCTGTATAGCTCGCAATGGAATTCTGGAGTTCTGCCATGCCGCGAAATCTGGGCAGCGGATACGAGGCGATCAAATCGCCTTGGACGGATTACGCGATCTATAGTCTACCCGATGCCTCCCGGGTCGAAGCCTGCGACCGTCAGCCGCTGATGGACGCCATGAACGGCATCATTGCCTTCAACTGGCAGGCCACCGAGCCGCACTGGACAGCAACCTCCTCGCCCTTCGACAAGAAGTACAGCCTGATCCTTGTCTACGATCGGTCTGGCCTCATTGCCTTCTCGGTCTACCGCGTCCTGGAGATGTCGGCCGGACTTGGAATCTATCGCAGCGGCACGGAAGTGCTTCCGGCGCACCAGGGCCGCGGCTTCTACGGCTTCTTCACATCGGAAGTCCTGAAATGCTCCGGCGCCGCCGCGAGAGCCGAGGGCAACGTGCTCTACGGCTGGCGAACCCGCAACCCGATCGTCTGGGCAGCGAACGCTAAGATTTGCGAAAAAGTGACTCCATCTTTGCTCGACGATACGCAGGATCTCGCCCTGCAGGCGGCCTGTATCGAGATGTGCACCTCGCTCTATCCGGGCAAGCCGCTCGAACTGCCCGACATGATCATGCGTGGCGCTTACGGCCACATTAAGCACCATCGGCAGGCCTATCATGGCACCGCGTCGCTGGTCGATGCCGCGATGTCGCGGAAGATTCCGAATTCAGCGGATGCCCTTTTCTCGGTAGGTTACGCGAGGGTGTAATGTCGATGCTCGGACAACAAGCTGTTTATGCCCCGACGTCGCGCTTCACCGATCGCGCCTATCTCGCGTGGACTGCGGTGGCCATCGCCTACGCCATTGCCTTCCTGCAGCGCGTATCGCCGCAGTCGGTCAGCCTCAGTTTCATGCACGACTTCGACACCGACGCGGCCGGCGTTGCGATGCTCGCCTCAAGCTACTTCTGGGGCTACACCCTGATGCAGATTCCGGCAGGCCTTCTAGTCGACCGTTACGGCGTCAAGCGCGTCGTCCTCGTCAGCATGATCGCCTCCTCGCTCGGCAGCGCCGCGTTCGCGCTGGCACCGAACCTGCTCGACGTTTTTGTTGCACGCCTGATCGTCGCCTGCGGCGATGCGCTGGTCTTCACCGCACTCCTGAAGCTCGTGGCACAGAGCTTCGCGGATGAGCGGTTCGGCATGATGTCGGGCATCTCGCAGGTCTCGGGCTATGTCGGTGGCGTCATCGCGACCACGCCGCTTGCAGCCGCGGTCTCAGGCTTTGGCTGGCGGGCCTGCTTCCTGTTCATCGCGTGCATTGGGTTGGCCAACCTCGCTTTCGCCAAGCTCGCGCTCAAGCCAGATCCGGCCTCGCATAGCAACAAGACGCTGAAGGGCGTGATGACCGCTGCGCGGCAATCGCTGGCCCATGTCGCGAACTGGGGTTGCGCAATGACGTTTGCGTCGCACTTCGCGGTGGTGACGACGCTGTCGGGCGTCTGGGGCATTCCGATGGTCGCGCACTTCTTTCACATCTCCCCGACGGCGGCCGGCACGCCCCTGCTCGCCTTCATGATCGGCAATGCGCTCGGCTCGATCTTCCTGGGTCACGCCGCCGATCGCGCCGCGGCGGCGCTTGACCGTGCGCTGATCGGCATTTGCGTACTGCGCATGCTGCTGATCGCGATGCTGCTGCCGCCGATCGCCCAGACATTTGGACTCGCCTACGTCACCGTCGTGTTCACTGCCTTGGGGCTCGTCGCCGGCGGCACCGTCCCGCTGGTGCTGAAATGCGTCAAGAAGCTCTACACCGCCGATCTGATCGGCGTGGGCGCATCCGTGAACACCACAGCCGCCGGAATCTTCGCCGGCATCTCGCAGCCCATCATCGGCTTCGCGATGCTCGCCGCCAGCAACGCCTCGGGGACCGACGCCGTACACAACACGGCCGCGATCGGCGACGGCGGCTACAGCGCCTTGATTGTCATTCTGCTTCTCATGTCGCTGCCGGGCATTGCCGGGCCGCTCTTGATGAGAAGCAAGTTGATAGCTCGTTAGTGTGGTTATGAGTGTAGGGGGTGTTATGGAGCGCTTGTTCTTGAGAAAAGGCGAAGTCGCGTCAAACTTTCCGGTCAGCAGCTGGCAGAGCGTGATGTTCTCCGAGTTTGAAGCGCAGATGAGCAGCGAGGCAAGGCCGTTCCCTTGCGTGTTCGGCGTGACCGGACATCGCCAGGATCAGCTCCGCTACCTTTTCCTCGATCCATATGATGTGGCGGTGCTGGGCGAGCAACTCGGGCAATATGTCTCGCAGGCGCGCTCGTTCGGTCCCAACACCTCGTTGATCGTGTTCACGCGGCCCCGCCCGGTACAGACGCTCGACGCCTATTATCGCAAGATGTGGCTGACGCTCGACCAGCTCGCACGGCTGGACAAGAACCCGTGGCCATCGGAGATTCCGGAACAGATCGACCACCCGATGTGGGAGTTCTCATTTGCGGGCGAGCCGATCTTCGTGGTCTGCACGACGCCCGCGCATGTGATGCGGCAAAGCCGCCGGTCCAGCGCCTTCATGCTCACGTTCCAGCCGCGCTGGGTATTCGAGAAGATTCTCGGGACGGAGAAAGCCGCGAACGCCGCGTTCGCGGAGGTGCGCAAGCGCCTGATCCCGTACGACAGCGCGAGCCCCTCTCCGCTTCTTGGCCGCTACGGTGCGACCGACGGCCGCGAGTATCTGCAGTACTTCCTGCACGACGACAACAATGCGAGCTCGGGCTGCCCCTTCGCCAAGCTCGCGCAGAACAAGGCGCAACCGATCGCGAACAAGGAGCAGGCAGCATGACCCAGATCATCGCAGGCACGAAGACTGAATTTGCCATCGACACGGAGATTCTGAACCTGCTCCCGGCCCAAGGCTCGGTCGAGCTGCAGCATGATGCGGCCGGCAAGGTGCATCAGTTTCATACTCATCCGGTCGACGAGATCCTGATGATCATCAGCGGCCGGCTGAACTTCATCTGGGATGGCGGCGAGCGGGTGGTCGGCGCCGGCGATACCATCCTGCTGCCAGCCGGCACGCTGCATCAATCCGAAGCGCTCGAGGGCGGCGCAATCTACGTGATCGCGACGCAGCCGCCCGCCAAGCCGATGAACAACTGACGCACAGGAAAGATTTGCGAGCACCTCAGGACAGTGAGGGATCGCGCGGCGGCTCAACCGCCAAACGTTCGACCAGCTCGATGACCTCGGAACGCTGATCGGGCGCAAGTCGAAGGAAAGCCTTCAACAGTCGCAGGCTTTCCAGTGTTTCGCTCGATGGAGCTCCGAGCTTCTTCTGCAGCTCTGCAACGTATGTGGGATTTTTCATCTCGCACCTTAAGTGAGGATTACGAATGGCATACCCAGGTAAACGTGAAGGCTTGGCCCAGAAGGTCGACACCGCAGCACAAGAGGCCGAACGCCTCGGCCTCACCACGGCAACCCTCATCCTCCGGATGGCACGCCTCGAGATTGATCGGGCGGAGCCCGAGGAAGTTGAAAGTATGCCAAGGAACAACTTGCGCAGCAAGCCGAACTGAGTTCCCGAAACGGACGAGCTCCCGGGCCGCCGGCGACGCGCCGGGGCCTGCGACGCCTGAAAGACATCTCGCGAGGCGAGAGGATTCCTCTCGCCCGCGGTCAGGTTGGTTTGCGAGTAGTTGATCTTTTGTGCAGGCCGAGCACGCTGGAGCGTTTTCGAGCGAAGCGGATACCGGTTCGCGTCAAGGAAACGCCTCAAACTGGAATCTAGGAGCCCCGTTCCGATTCCATCGGAACGGAAAAGGCTCTAGCCGGTGTTGCCTGCCTTGCCAAACGCGCCGGCCTCGGCCAGCGCGGCGATGCGCCGGTCGTCGTAGCCAAGCGTCTTGCTCAACACGTCCTTCGTATGCTGACCGAGCAGCGGAGCCGCAACGGGATCAATGCTCGGCGTCAGGCTCATATTGACCGGCGACTCGATGTTCGGAACCGAGCCGGCGGTTGGATGCGCAATCCTGCTCAGGCGATGCCGGTCGCGCACCTCGGGCGCGTTGAACCCCTCCTCGACCGTCCGCAGATAGCCAACCGGAATGTTGGCCTTCTTCATCTTCGCCATCCAGTTCTCGAGCGTGTCGCCCGCAAACACGCTGGCAATGATCGCGCGCAGCTTCTCCTTGTTGGCGGTCCGCGCCTTGCGGTGAGCAAACTCGGGATCGGTGACGAGATCCGGGCGTTCCAGCACGTCGGTGACCAGCCGGCGATAGAGCCGGTCATTGGCGCAGGCCATGTAGAGCGGACCATCGGACGCCCGATAGACGCCGACGGTCGGCGAACCATTCGGAGAGTTGCCGAAACGGCCGGGATTGTTGCCATTGATGAGATAGGCCATGCCGTAGAAGCCGGTCATTGACACCGCGGTGTCGATCAATGCGACCTCGACCTGCTGACCGCGACCGAGCCGATCGCGTGCGATCAGCGCCAACAGGATGGCGTTGCAGGCCGACATGCCCGTTGCCATGTCGACGATCGGCGGCCCGGTGCGCACCGGCTCGCCATCCGGAAAGCCGTTGAGCGACATGAAGCCGCTTTCGGCCTGCGTGATCGGGTCGAAGCCCGGGCGCAGCGCGAAATCGCCTTTGCGGCCGTAGGCGGAGATCGAGCAATAGATCAGCCGCGGGTTGGTCGGCGCCACCGACGCGTAATCGAGACCGAATTTCTTCATCACGCCGCCGGAGAAATTCTCCACCACGACGTCCGCCTTGGCAATCAACGCGCGCGCGACCTCGAGCGCGGCCGGATTGTTGAAATCGAGCGCAATGCCGCGCTTGTTGCGATTGAGGCTCAGATATGCCGCGCTCTCCCCGCCGATTTCGGCGTGCTCATAGGCGCGCGTGTCATCACCGCCGTCCGGGTTTTCGATCTTGATGACTTCGGCCCCGAAGTCGGCCAGCGTTTGCGTGCAGGCCGGGCCGGCCACGACGCGGGTGAAGTCGACGACCAGCAGGCCGTCGAGCGCCGTCGGAACTCCCTCCCCGCGCGGCGTGCGCCCCGGCAATTCTGGTCTGGTCATGATCTGACGCTTCCTCTGTTATTTTGTCAGGCGAAATACGACGGTCCCTGCCAAGACCGGCACTGCTCGCCTTTTAGCGGAAGCTCGTCAGCAAAACCAAACCCGGATTTTGCAGGGCGGGACCATCGTCGGACATGGCTGTCAATGGTCAGGACGACCGGCGGCGCGGGCGGCCGCCGACATGGTCAGACGCCTCGCATGCGAAGCGAGCCTGCCGGATACCGATCTGTTGGGCGGAGCCCATACGAAGACGGGTGGCGGCACGCCGCCGCCACCCGCTTTCGTGATGGAGAGCCTTCGGGCTATTCGGCGATCATTTCGCCGGAGCCACCGAACTCGGCCGGAAAATCCTTCAACTTCGGCAGGCCATCGCGTATCTGCAGCACTGCCTCGGAATAGTTGACGTGAACGCCCGGGCTGAATTTCAGCGTCGGGATCGTTGCGGTGAACACGTCGACGAGCCCGAGCGTCGGGTGGTTGGTCATCAGGTGACCGCCGCACTTTGTGCAATATTTGCGCTGGCTCATCGCGGTCTTCTCGAATGTCGCGATGTGGTCGGCACCCTTGGTGACCTCGACCGCCTCGGGCTTCCAGAGGCTGAACGCATTCACCGGACCGCCAGACCAGGAACGGCATGAACGGCAGTGGCAATAGCCCATTGCCTCGGGCTCCCCGCTGACCTTGAGTTCGACGGCGCCACAAAAGCAGTTTCCAGTGTGATTCATCGGTCGGTTCTCCCTTGGGTTATCTTGATTGGGCTCCGCGTCGGCATCGATCCACGTTGCTCGTGGTGTTCGTCATGCAGAGAAGATGTACACAGTGCGTAGCGGCAAACTCCCTTGCGTGGACGTACCAGACCCTTCCCCGCGCGAGAGGCCTCGAATGCAGGCAGGTCGTCGACGCGACGGAAGTTACATGAGAGTCCGTGCCGCTGTCGACCATCTTCGCCACAGCCTGGCCGGGCCCAATCCCGACCGCACACAAGGAATGAGTTCAGTGTGAGGCAAGGCACAGTCATGTCGTGAGTTGCTGCCGTGCCGGATTCCAGCGCGGCAAACCGGCACGTCAGCAATCACGTCAGCGTTGACGGTCCTTCACCGGAACCCTGCTTGCCGTCGCAAGCCCGTACATCAGCGCCAGCCGATCCAGGCATTCCTTGAGACGCCGCGCAAAATAGTCTTGCCAGCGCTGCGTACGCAGTCCGCGCCGCTGTCCAACCTGCTCCATGGTCATGCCGAGGATCAGAACATCGTGCACCAGTGCCGAACCGTCGGCGCCGAGTTCATGCTCGGCGCGATTGAGGCGCAACGTCGCCTGGCGCTGCCCCTCGGTGATCGGCTCGCGTCGCAGGCCGCCATCGACATATTCGCGTGTCGTATCCACCGCGCGCGGGCCGCGCTCGGCTTTTTCCCAGTCGTTCTGGAACGCCCGGCCGCTCCGATACTGCGTATCGTCGATCTGGCGGTGCGCATGCAACCGGCCGAGCGGATCGTTGCGGATCGAGCGAAAGGCAACGATCTTCTCGCCCGGCTCGAGCGCAAGGGGATCGTCGACCTCGACGGTCGCCACCTCGGCATTAAAGGGCAGATCCTGGGCACGTCGATCGTGCACTCCGGCGGGATCGTACGGCTTCCGGCGCTTGGCTCGCGACATTGGTAACCTCCAAAATGTCTGATGATGGGCGCGCGGAGGCTTCCGCGCGATCGCGGTTGCGGACCGATGTCCGTCGGTCAGGTGATGAATTGCCTCAACCGGCCCCGATGGCTTGAAGCCAGGCGGCGCTCAACACCGGCCTCGCCGTGGCTTCAGGATCGCGACTCAGGTGAAAATGCGGGGTGCAGTAGCTCGAGCCCGACCGGCACGGATGACCGCAGAAGGTGATTGTCTCGCCGTCGCCATCCCCGCCATAGGGATAGCGGCAGTCTCCGGGCTTAAGGTCGAGCAGCGAAAGATGCCGCGGCACGACCGTGGCGCAACGAAGTTGCGGCATCTCCACCGTTTCAATGAAGATCCTTGGCCCGCGAAGCAAATCGGGCGTCGGTTCGGCGCGCCCTTCATGCAGCCGCCCGATCCTTGGGAGCTCCGGCAGGGACGGTTTGGGCGGATCGAGGTGCCCCGGCAGGGACGGCTCGAGCCTTTCGAGGCCCGCCAACCCCATGCGCTGCGCCCGGCTGAGCGCCGCATTGCGTGTATAGGCCGTATTGAAGGTAGCGTTGATCGTGTCAGCGATTTCCGAATAGGACAAGCCGCGGGCGCGGAGGTCCTGCAAGGCTGCCGAATGCTCCGGCAGCCAGTTCATCGTTTCCATTCCAAATTCCCATTTCTGTCATTCCGCCGGCGCCTCGCATACCTTCCGATATTCCGAAGAAAAAGTCAAGCTTGTTTCTGATAATCGTAACGGATATAGTGTGTCCGGGTTTGGGAAAGGATGAAACATGCTGGACGCGGCACTGATCGAACGAGCACTGGAAAAGACCGGGAAGAGCAAAGGCGGGCTTGCCCGCGCGATGGGGGTTCGGGCTGGGGCCGTCTCCGAAATCCTGTCGGGAATAAGGTTGATCAAGGCATCCGAGATTGCCCCGATCATGGAGTATTTGGAGCTGAATTCGGTGCCGATCGTGGGCCGGGTCGGCGCCGGCGCCTCGATCCAGCCGGAGCTTGAGCAGGTCCCGCCGGAGGGGCTCGGCGAAATCGAGCTTCCGTTCCCGGTGACGGAGGAGACCGTCGCTTTCGAGGTCTCAGGCGATTCGATGCTGCCGAAATACGAGAACGGCGACGTCATCGTGGTGTATCGCGAGCAGCGCTATCCGCTGTCGAGCTTCTACGGAGAGGAAGCTGCGGTCCGGCTGAAGAGCGGCGAGCGGTATCTGAAGACGATCGAACGCGGCAGTTCGTCCGGCACCGTCAACCTTAAGAGCTTCAACGCCAAGCCGATCAACGGCGTAAAGCTCGAATGGATCGGCGAAATCTGCGTCACCCTGCCCCGCGGCCAGATCGAAAGGCTGCGCGGCAAGTCGGCGGTGAAGGGGCGAAAATCTGCCCGGACGCAGGGCGGGCGATCTTCCGAGAAGTAACCGTGCTGCTTCAGGGACCGGCCGGACCGATTCGGACACCTTCGAGCCGAATCGGTCCGGCCATGCATGCCTGAATTTCGGTTTTCAATAATTCACCTTGACATACTTCCGATTATCGGAAATAATACCCGGTGACAGTCAGAACATCGAACGATCAGGCAATGCAGTATTTCGTCGTGATGATCGACTATGGCCGCCGTGGCCGCGAGGCGATCGTTGATCCCGAAATGACACGACGCGACGTCGTCTCACGAATCGCCTCGGGAGAATATGCGAACATCAGCTTCATTCACGAGATTGCCGAGCGTTCGGTCGAGGATGTCACGGACGATCTCCTGGCCGAGGCCGCCTTGCCGGAACTCCCCGTGACCGGCGCAAACCTGCAAGCCAATACGCTCGATCACGCCCGCGACCTGCGCAAACACGAGCCGGTCTGACACCGCTCACGAGTTGATTGCGAAAACGTGATCTTTCTTGAGCCGGCCACTTGGCCGGAACCCGAAACGGACTAGATAGGGTTCACGCAAAGTCTATTCGGACCAGGCGCGGGTTCCCTCTAGATTAGCGATTCGTTTCTCGGGCCGGCAAATTTCAGCTTCAGATGACTTCGACAACAAACGCCGAGATCGCGAAAGCCGATGGCGATCTCAGGATCGCGCTGCTGCTTGGCATCGCAAACTGGTTTCTGTTTCTGGACCATATTCCGCACAACGTTGTCGGCGCGCTGACCATGCGCAACTTCGGCTTCAGCGGCGCAACCGACCTTTTTGTATTCGTGGGCGGCTACGCCGTGACGCTCATCTACGCCAGGATGACGCTGGAACGCGGATTCCTGGTGGCCGCAACCCGCATCTTCAAGCGCGTATGGCAGCTCTATGCCGCCTATATCGTTCTGTTCGTGATCTATGTCGAGTTGATCAGCTATGTCGCCACCCGGACCGCGGCGCCCGAGATCATCAGCGAGTTCAACATCACCGGATTCATCGACCACCCGATCCGGACGTTAATCTACGGCCTGTTCCTGCAGGCCAAGCCGCTCAATCTCGACGTGCTGCAACTCACCATAGCCTTGATGGCGTTCCAGTCCATCATCGTGTTCGGGCTGTTGTACGTGCCGAACGTGACGGTCGTCGCATCCGTGACCCTCTATGCGGCCGGCCGGCTGCTCGACTGGAACCTGTCGTCATATCCGTATGGCGACTGGTACCTCAATCCGTTCTGCTGGCAATTGCTATTCGTGATGGGCGGCTGGCTCGCGCTGATCGGCACGCGATATGCGCCCGCGATCCGCGCGATGCAGGCTGCTCCCGCGCTGCGCGCCATAGCGTTGCTGTATCTGCTGTTCGCCCTGACTATCGTCTCGAGCAGCGATATCCCGGCACTCGCGCAAATGATGCCGAGCGGGCTGAGCGATATGCTGCCGCCAAACGACCGGGAGGATGTCGCACCTCATCGCATCCTGCACTTCCTGACCCTGACGTTCCTGTTCACGTGGCTGGTGCCGCGCGATTGGGAATACCTGCGATCTCCCGCCTTGCAGCCGATCATCAAGTGCGGCGAGGAGTGGCTGGCCGTGTTTTGTGCAGGCGTCTTCCTCTCATTCGCTGCGCACCTGATCCTGATTACGGGCCCATACTCACTGGCAAGGCAGGTCGCGGTCAGCATCGCCGGCATCGCGGCGATGACGGCCGTCGCCTACTACGTCTCGTGGTCAAAGCAGCAGGACGGCAAGTCGGCCGTCGCTCATTCCTGATTCCTGCGGTTAGTCGATCGCCAGCGACCGCCGCCGCCGCACCTCGCTATCGCGCAACATGGCGGTGTCCGGCCCGCCTGCCGACTATTTCCTGCGCGACGCCAGGATCTTCTCGGCGGCGCGCAGATGCGGCTTGTCGAGCATCTTGCCGTCCATCTTGGCGACCCCCGATGGGTTATTGGCGAACGCGGCGATCACCCGCTCCGACCATGCGATTTCTTCATCCGTCGGCATGAAGGCCGCGTTCACGACGTCGACATGCTTGGGATGGATCACGGCCTTGGCAAGGAAGCCATCCTGCCGCGCCGCGATCGCCTCGGCCTTCAACGCATCGAGATCGTTGATGTCGGTCGCGATGGTATCGATCGCGACGACGCCGGCGGCGGCCGCGCCGATCAGGCAGAGATCGCGCGCCAGGATGAAGGGCGAGTGATAGCGGCCATCGCTGCGGTTGCGCGTTGCCCCGAGCGAGGCCGCGAGATCCTCCGCGCCCCACATCATGCCCCACAACCGCGGGCTCATGTTCTCGAAATCGAGGATTTTCAGCACCGACCGCGCGGTCTCGGTCGCGACCGTCACGATCCGCGTGGTGCCCTGCGCGATATCAGAGGCCGCTTCGAATGCGTCGAGATAGAGTGCGAGCCTGTTGACGTCGGCGGCGCCGGCACATTTCGGCAGTACGATTCCATCGGGTTTGCCCGGCATCACGGCGGCGAGATCGCCGAGCGTCAGGTCGGTGTCGAGTGCGTTGACGCGGATATAGAGCTTCTGCTCCGGGTTGCGCGCATCGAGCATCTGGCGCGTGATCCCGCGCGCGACCACCTTCTGGTCCGGTGCGATGGAATCCTCGAGGTCGAGAATCAGCGCGTCGGCCGCGGTCTTCTTCGCGCTTTCATATTTCCGGGTGCTGTCGCCGGGAACGAACAGGAACGATCGCATCGCTTACGCCTTCGGCTTGCAGTGCATCAGGCCGGTGCGGCGGCAGCTCGCCACCACCTCGCCGCGCTGGTTGGTCATGGTGTGCTCGAACTCGACGATGCCCTGGGTCGGCCGCGACTTGCTGGCGCGCTTGCCGATGATCCTGGTGTGCGCCTTCAGCGTGTCGCCATGGAACACCGGCTTGGGGAACTTGACGTCGGTCATGCCGAGATTGCCGACGGTGGTTCCCAATGTCGTGTCGTATACGCTCATGCCGATCATGATGCCGAGCGTATAGAGACTGTTGAACAGCCGCTGGCCGAACTCGGTCTTCTCGGAAAAATGTGCGTCGATATGCAACGGCTGCGGGTTCATGGTCAGGAGGCTGAACATGGTGTTGTCCATCTCGGTCACGGTCCGGCTGAACTCGTGGTGGAATTCCTGCCCGATCTCGAACTCCTCGAAATACAATCCAGCCATTTACCGTCCCTTGTAATTGGGTGCCCGCTTCTCGACGAACGCATTCAGCCCTTCCTGGCAGTCTTCCGTCGATGCGACCACAACAAAACTTTCCGCCGTGTTTTCCACCGAGCGGCGGAAATCGGCATCGACCGCACGCATGAAGGCGTCGCGTCCGATCTTCATCACGATCGGCGATTTCGCCGCGAGCTTGCGTGCGATCTCGCGCGCCCGCGCAAGCGCAGTGCCCTTCGGCACCACCTCGCTGAGCAGCCCCATGCGAAAGGCGGTCGCGGCATCGAAGGGCTCGCCAAGGAACAGCGGGCCGAATGCCTGGTGCTTTCCGACCAGCCGCGGCAACTGCACAAAATGGATCGCCGGGATCAGGCCGACATCGATCTCGGGATAGCCGAATGTCGAGCCGTCGCCCGCGACGATCATGTCGCAGGAGATCGCGATCGTCATGCCGCCGGCCCGCACCGCTCCATCGATCGCCGCAATCGTCGGCTTGCCCATGCGATACTGCGTATCGTTCAGCGCGAAATACAGCCGCTCGAGGAATGTCTTGGTCTCGATCGCGGGCTTGCCCCTGACGATGTCGAGATCGAGGCCGGCGCAAAACACCTTATGGGCGCTGCTGACGATCACAGCCCGCACCGCCTCATCATCGCGGGCCTTCGCCAGCGCCGCCAGCAGCGCGTCGATCAGGGGAATGCTGAGTGCGTTGACCGGCGCGCGATCCAGCACGATCTCCGCAATCTGGTCGGTGACCGAGTAACGAACGAGGTCGGTGCTCATGGTGTGTTGCCTCCCGTTAGCTCTTGGCCTGCCGCACGGCGCCCGACAGCAGCAGGCCGTCGATCTCGGCGGAACCGAAGCCAGCCTCCGTCAGCACGGCGCGGCTATCTTGCCCGACGTCAGGCGCGGGGCAAAGGTGATCCTCGGACAGGCTCGCGATCCCTGGCGTGCGTGGCGTGTAGACCGCGCCGACGCCGGGTGTGTCCTGGCGCACCGACGCCCTGGTCGCCTCGACATGGACATTGCGCAGCCATTCGCCAGGATTGAGGATCCGCTCGGCGATGATATCGGCCGCATGCAGCCGCGTGAGCCAGGCATCCGTCGCCTGGGTCAGGAACACCTCGCGCAATTGCGGGATCAGCGCGTCGGCCGCATCGGCGCGGCTGGCGAAGTCGGCAAAACGCGGATCGCCGGCGAGATCCTCACGGCCGATCACACCGCACAGCCGCTTGTATTGCGGCTCGTTCACCAGGGTGACCATCATCCAGCCGTCATGGGTCTGGTAGGTGCCGGCCGGAACGTTCAGCGCGCGCGGCGCGCCGCCCTCGAGGATGAACTCCGCCACCTTGTGACCGAGCAGCGCCGACGTCGACTGGCAGAGATTGACGTCGATCCAGCGGCCGGTGCCGACGGTCGCACGCGCGAACAGCGTCGTGGCGATGGCCTGGAACGCATAGACGCCGGTGACGACGTCGGAAATCGTGGTGCCGACCCGATGCGGCACGCCATCGGCGCCGAGATTGACCGAGACCAGCCCCGAGAACGCCTGCGCGACCGAATCCGAGCCGGGCCGCTGGGCGTAGGGGCCGCTCTGCCCGAAGCCACTGACCGACAGGTAGACCAGGCCGGGATTGTCGCGCGACAGGCCTTCATAGCCGAGCCCGAGCCGCTCCGCGACACCGGGGCGAAATCCTTCGATGAGGACGTCGGCCTCGCGCGCCAACCGCTGCGCGATCGTGATCCCGTCCTTGTGCTTCATGTCGAGGCACAGGCTGCGCTTGCCGCGGTTGTAGACCGCCGACAGCGTCGTGTGATTGCCGTAGGTCGTGCCGAGATAGCGCGACCAGTCGCCCTCCGGCGGCTCGACCTTGATGACGTCGGCGCCGTAGACCCCGAGCAGCATCGCGCAATAGGGCGAGGCAATCCCCTGCCCGAAATCGAGTACCTTCAGCCCGCGATACGGCGCTTCATGCGTCGGCGTCAGCTTGCCCGCCATTTGTCCTCCCATCGCTGTCGAAGTGCCTTGTCCTTGGGGCATGATCCCCGCGCAAACGCTGTGCGCTTGTCGCGAGGGAAAACCGCTACGCTCTTTCCCGGATCATGCCCTACAGCGCCAGATAGCGCTGCCGGATGTTGTCGTTGGCCTTCAGCTCTTCGATCGAGGATGTGTAGACGATCTGGCCCTTGTCGATAACCGTCGCGTGGCTCGCAAGGCCAAGGCAAAAATGCATGTTCTGCTCGGCGATCAATACTGTGGCACCGGTGCCGCGGAGCTGCCGCAGCAACTCGCCGATGCGCTGCACGATGATCGGAGCCAGCCCCTCGCTCGGCTCATCCAGCAGCAGCAGCACTGGATTGCCCATCAGCGTGCGGGCGATCGCCAGCATCTGCTGCTCGCCGCCGGAGAGCCTTCCGGCGATCCGGTGCCGCAGCGGCTCGAGCAGCGGGAACACGTCATAGACGCGGCGGATCGACCACTCGTCCTCGCCATCAGGTCCCTTCTTCTGGCCGATGACGAGATTGTCCTCCACCGTATGCTCGGGAAAGATCTGGCGGTCTTCCGGCACGAAGCCGAGCCCGGCTCGCGCGATGTGATGCGGCCGCATTCCTGAGACCACCTGGCCGCGCAGGGTCACCTTGCCGCGGCGCGCCGGCGTCAGCCCCATGATGGCCTTCATGGTGGTCGACTTGCCGGCGCCGTTGCGGCCGAGCAGCGCCATGGTCTCGCCCTGCCGCACCGACAGGCCGACGCCGAACAGGATCTGGCTGGTGCCATAATAGACGTCGAGGTCGTCGACCTGCACCACCGGCTGCGCGCTCATGCCACCGCTCCCGCGTGGTCGTCGCTGCCGAGATAGGCCTCGATCACGGCATCATTCCTGCGGATCGCGTCCGGCGTCCCGGTCGCCAGGATGCGGCCGTAGCACAGCACGACGATCCGAGGCGCGATCTTGAATACGATGTCCATGTCGTGCTCGATGAACACGACGGTGATCTTCTGCTTCTCCCAGAGCTCACGCACCTTGTCGATCATGCGCCAGCGCTCCTCGGTGCCCATGCCCGCGGTCGGCTCGTCGAGCAGCAGCACCTTGGGCTCGAGCACCAGCGCGAGCGCGATATCGAGCAGCTTCTGGTCGCCGTGCGACAGCGTCGCCGCGGTCCTGGTGCGCTTGCCGGCGAGGCCGAGCAGCTCCATCGCATGCTCGGCGCGATCGCGCGTCTCGGCCAGCGGAAACCGGCGATGCATCACGCCGGCGCGGCGCTGATCGGCACAGACTGCAGCGAGCATCGTCTCCTCCACCGTCAACGACGGGAAGATGCTCGCGACCTGGAAGGCGCGGCCGATGCCATGGCGCACGATCTCTGGCGGGGCCTTGCCCGCCATGTCGACGCCGTTGAGCAAAATCTGCCCGGCGTCCGGTCGCAGCGCGCCCGTGATCAGGTTGAAGAACGTGCTCTTGCCGGCGCCGTTGGGGCCGATCACGGCGGTGAGCGAACCGTCGGCGAAGTCGAGCGAGACGTTGTCGGTCGCCTTGACGCCGCCAAAGGATTTCGAGAGTCCGAGAATCTTCAGCATGGCTAGCCGCTCGCCTCCCGCAGACCGCCATAGGTGCTCCACGATGTGCCGGCAAGCCAGCCGCAATCGACCGGCACGTTGGCGCCGGTCATCGCCGAGGCCGCATCGGACGCCAAGAATGCGACGACGCGGCCGATTTCCGAGGGGTCGACGAGGCGGCGAAGTGCTGCGTTGGCAGCCAACGCCGAGACATCCCGCTCTCCGCGATCGATGGCATTTTTCAGCGCCGGCGTCAGCGTGTAACCAGGCGACACCGCATTAACGCGGATACCGGACGGCCCCCATTCGGCCGCGAGGCATTCGGTGATGGCGATCACCGCCGCCTTGGCGGGCGCATAGGCATGCAGCGGCATCGAGCGCATGCCGGCAATCGAGGCGATGTTGACGATGCTGCCGCGCTTGCGCGCGATCATCTGCCGCGCAAAGGCAACGCAGGCCACATAGGTGCCGCGCTGGTCGACGCGCACGACGTCGTCCCAGGAGGTCATCGGCAGATCGTGCGGCCGGACCGGCACCTGGATGATGCCGGCGCTGTTGACCAGCACCGCGACCGGGCCGCAGTCACGCTCGATCGCGGCCGCACAGGCCTCGACGCTGCGCTCGTCCGCCACGTCGGCCGCAAAGGCCTTGCCACCGACTTCCGCCGCAACCGTCCGCGCCTTGGCGAGATCGCGGTCGAGAACGGCGACGAGATCGCCGGCCGCCGCGAGCTCACGTACGCACGCCGCGCCGATGCCGCTGGCGCCGCCGGTAACGACGCTGATCCGTGTCTGTGCACTCATGGCGCGCGCTCCCCGGCTTCTCCGCGACGCTGCGCGAACCATTCGACGACGAAGTCCATCAGGCCCTTTCGCAGGCCGATGGCAAAGAACAGGATCACGATGCCGAGCACGATGCCGTGATACTCGGTCAGGCGGGTAACGGTATCGTTGAGGATCAGCAGCAGCACCGTGCCGACCATCGGTCCGAGGAAGGTTGTCACGCCGCCGAGCATGTTGATGAAGATGCCCTCGCCCGAGATCGTCCAATAGGCAAATTCGGGATAGGCGCCGGAGACGAACAACGCCATGATGATGCCGCCGGTCGCCGCGAACAGCGCGGCGAGCACGAAGATCGTCAGCTTGGCGCGCCAGACATCGATGCCGATGAAGCTCGCCCGGGTGGCGTTGTCGCGGATCATGCGCAGCGTGTAGCCAAACGGCGATTGCGCGATCTGGCGCATGAGCAGCAGGCCGATCACCAGCAGGGCGCAGCTCGTGATGTAGAGATGCAGATGGTTCGACAGATCAATGCCGAGAAACGGCGGCCGCGGAATCCCGCCGCGCAGGCCCTGGTCGCCGCCGGTCAGCGACTGCCACGACAGGATGGTCGAGTGGATCAGCATCTGGAATGCCAGCGTGACGAACGCAAAGTAGATTTCCTTCAGCCGCACGCAGATCGCGCCGATCACGATCGCAACGACGAAGGTCATCGCCAGCGTGGCGACGAAGGCCACCGGGATCGGCACGCCGGTCTTCTGCATCATCAGCCCGAAACCATAGGCACCGAGGCCGAAGAACATGCCGTGGCCGAACGAGATCAGCCCGGTGTAGCCGACCAGAAGGTTGAGCGACGTCGCGAACAATCCATAGGCGGCGCAGCGGATCACGAAGTCGAGCAGCTGCTTGCTGCCGAACAGCACCGGCAACAGCGCGAGCAGGACAAAGGCCACGAGCGCGATCAGCACATCGCGGTAACGCTGCGGCCTGGCGTCGATCCGGGGAATCTCGAGGGGCTGCGTGCCCTGCCCGGCCTGCAACTCGGTCATGCGACCTCCTTGCCGAACAGCCCGGTCGGACGCGACACCAGCACGATCACCATGAACAGATACATCAGCCCCTCGGTGAACAGCGGTAAGCCGAGCGATCCGAAGGAACGGATCAGGCCGATCAAAAGCGCGCCGATCAGCGCGCCGAGGATCGAGCCCATGCCGCCGATTACGGTGACGATGAAGGATTCGATCAGCACCGAGAACCCCATGCCCGGCGTCAGCGAGCGCACCGGCGCGGCAAGCGCTCCCGCCAGTCCCGCCAGCATGCCGCCGAGCGCGAATACGCCGCCATAGATCAGCCCGGTATTGATACCCAACGCCGAGACCATTCCGGGATTATGCGCAGCCGCACGGATCACCTTGCCGATCCTGGAGCGCGCCAGCCCCAGGCCGAGAACAACGGCCGCGGCGAGCGCCACCCCGATCAAGAGCAGATAATATGGCGGCACCACGCCGCCGGCGATGAACAGCGGCGGCACCTGGAACGCGGCCGGCATGCCCATCGACTTGAACTCAGGCCCCCAGATCATGCGGACCACGTCGTCGAAGATCAGCACGAACGCGTAGCAGACCAGGAGCTGCATCAGGACGTCGCGGCCGTAGACCCGGCTCATGAACACGCGCTCGAAGATCAGGCCGAGGATCGCGGTGCCGACGGCGCCGCTCAGCATCGCCAGCGCGAAGCTGCCGGTGAGCTGGTAGGCCGTCATCGCGAAATAGGCGCCGAACATATAGAAGGCGCCGTGGCTAAAATTGACCACCTTGAGCACGCCGAAGATCAGCGTCAGCCCAACGGCGACAAGGAACAGCAGCATGCCGATGATCAGGCCGCTGGTGGTTTGCGTCACCAGGCAAGCAGGGCTGGCGAGGCAACTGGCGAGCGCGTCGAGGTCCACGGAAAATCATCCATCACGGCGGGCCGCAACGTCGGCGCGCGACAAACTTCAGATGCGAGGCGGAGGCAGCAGATTGCCGCCTCCGCCGCACACGCGGATCAGGTGTAGCCCTTGCTCTTCTTCCACTCGGCTTCGAGCTCGAAGATGGTCTTCCAGTCTCCGGCCTTCACATCGGGCACGTAGGGCTCCTGCGGGATCGTGGTGCCCCAGCCGATGGCGTAACCGACCAGCGTGTGGTCGTCGGCGCGCATGGTGACGGTGCCGTCGGCGCCGAACGGGCACTTGATCGTGAGGCCGGTGAGCGCCTCCGCGACCTTCTTGCCGTCGGTGGAGTTCGCCTTCTTGACGGCCTCGTTGAGGAACATGACCGCCGTGGCGTTCTGCCAAGACCAGTTGGTCGGATACTCGTTGTACTTGGCCTTATAGGCGTCGCCCCAGGCGGCATTTTCGGGCGTCGGCGGGAATGTCTTGATGTAGCGGTCGCCGGAGTGGATGCCCTTGGGCAGGTTCTTCACCACCGTGAGCGCGGTGTAGTCGGCCATGTTGACCGCGAACACCTCCATCTGGGTGAACATCGCGTAGATGTTGGCCTGGTCGATGTAGGAGGTAAGATCGCCGCCCCACAGGCAGGAATAGAGCGCCTGCGGCTTGGCCTGCAGGATCTTCGTCACCACCTCGGTGTAATCGGGCTGGAACAGCTTTGGCCAGGACTCGCTGATGATCTCGACGTCGGGCGCGAACTTCTTCAGGTACAGCACGAACTCGCCGGTGGTGTCGCGGCCATACGCGTAGTCGGGCGAACAGGTCGCCCATTTCTTCAGGCCCTTGGCCTTGGCGATCCCTGCCGCGTAGCTGGCGCCGACGATCGAGTCATGAATGCCCTGCCGCACGCAGCGGAAGGCGTTCGGAATGTGCTGCTTGGGATCGGCGGTCAGCGAAGACGCTTCCGAGCAGGTGTGGATGCAGAGCACGCCAAGATCGCGCGCCACTTCGTGAACCGCGAACGATCCCGAGGATGCTTCGCCGTCAAGCAGCATCTCGCAGCCGTCGGTGTTGACGAGCTCGCGCGCGATGCGCGCGGCTTCCTGCGGCTGCCCCTTGGAGTCGCGGATCACCATTTCGATCTGCCGTCCGGCAAGGCCGCCGGCGGCATTGACCTTCTCGACCTCCAGCAGCACCGCGTTGCGCGAGGACGTCCCGAGCTGCGCGACGCGGCCCGACAGAATGGTCGGCATGCCGATCTTGATCGTCTTGGCCTGTGCGCGCGCCACCCATGGCGCGGCAAAGCTCACCGCGCCGGCGCCCATCAGCGCAAGCGTCGAGCGCCGGGTGATGCCCGGTTTCCGGGTCCTCTTCATCATTCCCCTCCCTGTCGGGTTCGCGTTCCCAAAATCCCTGCCGGAGATCGTTTCGTCTCCATGGCCACAATGTTTTCAGAGCAAGGGGGGTGACGTCAAGCCAAAGATGAATTACGACTCATAATTCATCTAGGGAGAAAACGGCGCCGGAATCGGCCCCGCCAGCGGCAAATGATCAACCTTTCCAGCTTCATCGCATTTCATGCCCGGCGGACCCCGGACCGCTGTGCGCTGAAATATCGCGGCGAGGACGTCTCCTACGCCGATTTTGATCTGCGGATCCGGCAGGTCGGCGGCTGGCTCGCGGGGCGCGGGATCGCGCCCGGCGATGTGGTCGCCGTGCTGATGAAGAACAGCACGGCCTTTCTCGAGCTGGTGTTCGCGACCAGCCATATCGGCGCGGTGTTCCTGCCGATCAACTATCGCCTCTCGGCCGATGAGGTCGGCTACATCGTCGGCAATTCCGGCGCGCGCCTCCTCGTCGCAGACGAGGAATTTGCCGCGGTCGCGACCGGCGCGCCGGTCGTGCTGCTCGATGAAGTCGCGCAGTCCAGCGTCGCCAACCTTGCGCCCGACATCGCACCGGCGCCGATCCATGTGCGCCGACCGCGCGACCTGATGCGGCTGATGTACACCTCGGGCACGACGGATCGTCCCAAGGGAGTGATGCTCACTTACGAGAACATCTACTGGAAATCCGCCGACCAGACCCTGGTGCTCGGGCTCAACGCCGACACGCGGCTGCTCGTCGTCGGCCCGCTCTATCACGTCGGCGCGCTCGACCTGCCCGGCATCGCGGTGCTCTGGCATGGTGGCATGCTGTGCATTCACCGCACCTTCGAGCCCGAGCCGGCGCTCGCCGCAATCGAGCGGGAGAAACTCAACGCGGCATGGTTCGCGCCGGTCATGACCACGGCGCTCCTCACCTGCCCGAACCGCGAGCGCTACGACGTCTCCAGCCTGCAATGGGCGATCGGTGGCGGCGAGAAGACGCCGGAGCTCCGCATCCGTGCCTTCTCGGACTATTTCAAGAACGCGCGCTACATCGATGCCTACGGCCTCACCGAAAGCTGCGGCGGCGATACCTTCATGGACGCGGGCCGCGAGATCGAGAAGATCGGCTCGACGGGCCGCGCCATCGCCCATGTCGAGATCGAGATCCGCGACGATGCCGGCAAGCGCCTGCCGGCCGGCCAGAACGGCGAGATCTGCCTGCGCGGCCCGAAGGTCACGCAGGGCTACTGGAAGGATCCGGAGAAGACCGCATCCGCCTTCTTCGGCGACTGGCTCCGTACCGGCGATGTCGGCTATCTCGACGACGACGGCTTCCTGTATCTGACCGATCGCAAGAAGGACATGATCATCTCCGGCGGCGAGAACATCGCCTCCTCCGAGGTCGAGCGCGTCATCTACGAAATGCCTGAAGTGCGCGAGGTCGCGGTGATCGGCCTGCCGGACGCGCGCTGGGGCGAAAAGCCGGTCGCGATCGTGGTGCTGGCCGACGACGCCAAGCTCGACCTGCCCGATCTCGCCGATTT
The DNA here is from genome assembly GCF_054820065.1 of Bradyrhizobium sp. UFLA06-06. Classification (NCBI taxonomy): domain Bacteria; kingdom Pseudomonadati; phylum Pseudomonadota; class Alphaproteobacteria; order Hyphomicrobiales; family Nitrobacteraceae; genus Bradyrhizobium; species Bradyrhizobium sp. UFLA06-06. The sequence goes on along the minus strand of NZ_JADFUD010000040.1, from coordinate 8,239 downwards.
CTGCCGAACACGGCTCGCCGGCTTCAAGGTGCCGCGGCAGCTCGTCATCCGCGACAGCCTGCCGCGCAATCCATCCGGCAAGGTGCTCAAACGCGTGCTCCGCGCCGAACTCGAGGCCACCGCATGACGCAAGCGACATCCGCCAAAGTGACAAAACTCAACCGGGTCGAGCGCAACGCCTGGACCAAGCAGAAGATCTTCGACGCCGCGACCAAGGTCGTCGGCAAACACGGCTATGCCGAAGCCTCGGTCGCGCGCATCACCGAAGCCGCCGGCGTCGCGCAGGGCACCTTCTATAATCATTTCGAGAACCGCCAGGAGCTGCTCGACCAACTGCTGCCGAAGATCGGCCTCGACATGGTCCGCTTCATCCATGCGCGCACCGGCACCGCGAGCGAGGCCCGGCAGGAGATCGAGCGCTTCAGCGCCTTCTTCGATTTCATCCGCGAGGTGCCGGAATTCCTGCGCATCCTCAACGAGGCCGAATTCTTCGCGCCGATCGGCTACCAGAAGCATTTTGATAACATCTCGAGCGCCTATGTGCGGATCCTGCAACGCGCGCGAGCAGCGGGTGCGACCAACACCTTCAGCGACGAGGAATTCGAGGCCATCGTCCAGGTGCTGATGGGCGCACGCGGTTATCTCAGCCGCCGTTATTCCTATTCCGAGCGCGGCGTCACCGCGGTGCCCGACTATGTGATCACGGCCTATCAAAAGCTGGTCACCCGCGGCCTGTTCACCACCAGCGACAAGGGAAGAAAATCATGAGCGCTGAGGGCACCATCCTCGTCACCGGCGGAAGCCGCGGCATTGGCGCGGCGACCGCGACGCTGCTCGCCGATCAGGGGCATCGCGTCGTCATCGTCGACATCGCGCCCGAGCCGCTGGTTGGGACAGCCGTCGTCCTGTGGCCGGCGCCGTTCGACGTCGCGAGCGAGAGCGCCGTTGTCGCGGGCATTGCCGATATCGAGACCGCGCATGGTCCGATCAGCGGCCTCGTCAACGCCGCCGGCGTGTTCGGCAAGATGCACACGATCGAGCGGGTGCGGATGGAGCAATGGGACCGCGAGGTCAATATCGACCTGCGCGGCACCTTCCTGGTTGCGCGCAGCGTCGGTATTGGAATGGCGAAGCGGCGGCATGGCGCGATCGTCAACGTCGCCTCGGTGGCCGGCATGACGTCGGGCCCGATCCACGCCTATACCGCGGCAAAGGCCGGCGTCATCCAGATCACGCAGACGCTCGCCGCCGAATGGGGCCGCACCGGCGTCCGCGTCAACGCGGTGTCGCCCGGCTTCACCCGCACGGCCGCGCTCGAAGCCGGCATCGCATCGGGCGCCCTCGACAAGGATCTGCTGGCACGGCCGACAGCAATGAACCGGCTGGTCGAGCCGATGGAAGTGGCGCAGGCGATCGCCTGGCTGCTCTCGCCGCAGAGCAGCGGCGTCACCGGCATCAACCTGCCGGTCGATGCCGGCTACATCGCAGGCACCACCTGGGCCGCCTATGGCGGCCTGCCGGAAGCCCCACGTAGCTGAGGACAACGCATGAATATCGAGCTTTCGCGCAAACACCTCGATCTGTCCTCCGCCATCGCCGAGGGCGACATCCGCGTGCTGCTGATGGTGCTGGTGCACATGACCGGCGACGAGAAGTGGCTCGAGCCGCCCTACAAGCCGAAGCGCGACGTCCGCCTGATCCCGGATCCCGACGCCGGCGTGCCGAAGCAGATCCAGGACGAGATTCGCGCGGCCGTCCTGAACCTGTTCGCGCACGGCACGCCCAAGCCCGTCATCACCGATCCCGGCAATGAGCTGATGCTGCGGATGATGCGCGCGACGCTCGGCGAGAATGTCGCGCCGGAATATGCCCCGCTGATGCGGGAAGAGATGGGCTTCGTTCCGCGCGACGCGCGCTGGCGCGAGCGCCCTTCTGGCGAGAAGCTGGCGCAGCAGCATGTGCTGATCGTCGGCGCCGGGGTCTGCGCGATCGCGCTTGGCGTTGCGCTCGGCCGGCTCGGCATTCCCTATACGATTGTCGAGAAGCAGGACGAGATCGGCGGCACCTGGTACGTCAACCGCTATCCCGGCTGTGGCGTCGATACGCCGAACCACTCCTATTCCTTCTCGTTCGGCGCCCGCAATCCGTGGACCCGCTATTTCGCGCAGCGCCAGGAGCTGCTCGATTATCTGCTCAAGGTCGTGCGCGAATACGACATCCGCAAGCACGTCCGCCTCAATACCGAGCTCGTCGCCTCGCGCTGGGACGAAGGCAAGCGGCGCTGGATCTCGACGCTGAGGACCGCGGGCGGCGAAGAGACCTTCGAGTCCACGGCGCTAGTCAGCGCGATCGGCCAGCTCAATGATCCCTTGCCTGCCCGCTTTGAGGGAGACGAAAACTTTTCCGGTTTGAAGGTTCATTCGGCGCTGTGGTCCGACGACATCAAGCTCGACGGCAGGCATGTCGCCGTGATCGGCACCGGCGCGACCGCGATGCAGCTGGTGCCGTCAATCGCCGACCGCGTCGCCTCGGTCACCGTCTACCAGCGCACCGCGCAATGGGCGCGGCCGGTGAAGGGTTATTCCGATCCGATCACCGAAGGTGCGCAGTGGCTGCTCGCGCATCTGCCGTTCTATGTGCAGTGGTATCGCTTCAACATGTTCTGGCGTTACGGCGACGGATTGCTGCCGTTCCTGCGCAAGGATCCGGCCTGGCCGCATCCGGACCGCGCCGTCAACAAGGGCAACGACCGGCATCGCCAGGAGCTCGCCGACTTCATTCTCTCCGAGCTGAAGGATCGCCCCGACCTGATCGAGAAATGCATGCCGACCTATCCGCCCTACGGCAAGCGCATCCTGCTCGACAACAACTGGTTCAAGACGCTGACCAAACCGAATGTCGAGCTGGTCACCGACAAGATCGACCATTTCGCCGCGGACGGAATCGTCACTGCCGACGGCACATCGCGGCAGCACGACGTCATCGTGATCTCGACCGGCTTCAAGGTCTCCGAGATGGCGGCGCGGCTCAACATCACCGGACGTGACGGCAAGAACCTCAAGCAGGCGTGGCGCGACGACAATCCGACCGCCTATCTCGGCCTCACCGTACCTGATTTCCCCAATCTCTTTCTGATGCTCGGCCCCAATTCAGGGCCTGCGCATGGCGGCAGCGTCATCTTCCAGTCGGAGTGCCAGAGCCGCTACATCTCCGGCTGCCTTGTCGAGATGATCGAGAACGACATCGCCGCGATCGACGTGCATCCCGACGCGCATGACACGTATATCCGCGACGTCGACGCCGAGCATGAGCAACTGATCTGGACGCATCCGGGCATGACGACCTACTACCGCAACACAAGCGGCCGCGTGTTCTCGGCGATGCCGTGGCGGTTCGTCGACTACTGGAAGATGACGCACGATCCGGATTTCAGCCAATATCGAAAGACCAAGTCGCGACAGGAATCCTGACCTGAATTACCCCGCTCGTTAACTTGACAGATGGCCATAACTGCCGCAGCATTTCGCTGACTGCACCTGTTGAGGTGCTGGAGCGCTCGCTCCTCGCGTCGCAGGAATTGACGGACGATTATGGGATCGGCCGCCAGGCAGCAGAAGCGGACAGACGTCCGTCGGCCCACCTCTTGGAGAGGAGCATGACGCCACCGGCGCAAGCCAGCGACCTTGCTCAGCGGCAAGGTCTCGGTGCACGTTGAGGCGAACAGCAGCTGCTAGCCGCGTGCACTGCCGACAATCTGAACATATCCGCAGGACAGGAGCGCAAAGGCCACGCGCTTTTAGGTCCCGAAACACCACTGGTCTACACCAGAGATCCTTCGCTAAAACGAAGTAGCAGGGCCCCGCGATGCTTGACTGCACCGGGGCCCGTTCGTTTGCCCGCGATTTCCTCTTCGTCACACCCGCATTGCGCCACCGCGCGGGATCGGGAACAATTATCCTGACGAGGCGAGGAACGATGATGGAAAAGCCGCGGGTCCGAATTTACACCGACTACAAGTCTCCGTATGCCTATGTCGCCAACAAGCGGCTGTTCGAGCTCGAGGAGACGTACGGCGTCGAGCTGGAATGGCTGCCCTACACGCTGCGCATTCCCGAATTCATGGGCACGGTCGAGGAGCGCACGCCGCACTTCTGGCGCAAGGTGCGCTACGCCTACATGGATGCGCGCCGGTTCGCCAACGTGCAGGGACTGACCATGAAAGGCCCACGCCGGATCTATGACGCCTTCTACGCCAGCGCCGGCATGCTGTTCGCGCAGCGCCACGGACTGTTCCGGCCCTATCACGACACGGTGTTCCGGAAATTCTGGAACCACGAGCTGGAGATCGACGAGCTGTCCGAGATTGCCGGCGTGATCACCGCCGTCGGTGGCTCAACTGAGGCCTTCGAGGCCTATGTTCGCGGCCCTGCCCGCGCCGAACATGACCGCATCATCGACGAGGCCGAAGCGCTCGGCGTATTCGGCGTTCCCAGCATGGTGTTCAACGGCGAATTGTTCTGGGGCGGCGACCGCATCGACATGCTGATCGAGCGGATCAAGCAGCCGGAGACGATTGCGATCGCGCTTGGCAGCCGGCATCGGACGTAGGCGCCGACCGTTTCGAATCTGCCTATCGTCGCGGATCGATCAGCCTCCGTTCAGGATCGCCCAGCACCCGGTGCGTTCCAGCACGGGTTTCAACGCCGCGCGCTCGCCGGCATCGAGCGCAGTAAACTTCTCGCGCAGCTGCTGCAGGCATTTGACCTGATATTTGAACGGCGCCAGTGCATAGGGCAATCCCCAGACGTTGATCTCGAGCCGCTCGAGGCCGTTCGCGAATGCATCCGCATTGGCCTCAAGGAACGGCAGATAGAGCTCGCCGGCGATCCGCAGCAGCGCCTCCGCGAACCCGCCAAGCGCCTGCTCACGAGGATACCAGCTGCCCTCGACACCTGACGCGTCATCGAGCCGCCGCACCCAGTGATCGGTGAACGGCGCACGTTCCCGCATGATCCGCATCGGGGTCGGGTCGGTCGCCATCTCGCTGAGCTGGCCGAACCAGCCAAAATCCGCCAGCGACGGCCGGCTGCCGAACAGATAATTCGTCATGCCGACATGCGGCTCGAACGCCGCAAGCGTCCGCCGGTAACTCTCTTCCAGCAGCGGCCTGTTCTCATCCGTCGCGCCGAGAACGACCATGCGCGAAATCTGCCGCAGACGGAACTCCTCGATCTCGTCGCGGCTGCCGGCCTCGGCCTCCGACGTCGACCATTCCTCGCCGGCCCAGCGCGAGACATAGGCCTGATCTTCCGGATCCCACCAGCGATAGAGAAACAACGGCTTCACCGCCCATTCGTCGGCGAGGTCCTCGAGCAGATCGCAGATGAAAGCGATGGCCCTGTCTTCCGGGATCACCGACCGTCCCTGATGGCGCGCCTCCAGATCATAAGCCAGTGTCGTGGTCTCGCCGCGATAGCTGCCGTCGGGATATTGCAGCACCGGGATCAGCATCGGCTTCAGATGCGCGGTTGCCTCGCGCAAGGCCTTGGTCATGATCACCCAATCGTGCGGAATCCGCCGGTAGCGCATCAGCGCGCGCAGCTTGATCGCATAGGGCGAGGCGGTCGAGCCGATCAGGCGATAGCGGTTTTCCGTCATGACGATTGCTCCGAAAACGCCGGATTGCCGTACGGGTAGAACCGCGCGAGATCGACGTTTTTGTACGGCAGCTTGTCGAGACGCGTCGTGCCGAGGAACGGCTGCTCGGGCTCGACCAGGAGGATCGTGCTGGCAAAGCCGTTGTCGTCAAAACCGCGCCGGAAATGGACCCGCGACTTGATCGCCATCACGTCAAAGGTGCCGATGTCGGGCACCAGCGCCTTGAGCGAAAACGGCTCCATGACCTGCACCAGGTAGGTGGACAGGATCAGCACATTGTTGCGGCCGAAGCGCACGCAGACCCAGAACTGCCCGTAGCCCTCGCCCGCAGCCGAGATGGTGCCCTGAATCCGAACCGGATCGCCCGCCGACTCGTCGGCAAGGCCGCCGATCTCTATGTCGAAGGCATCGCCGGCCTTCGCGCCGGCGGCCTTGAGGCTTGCCGTCGCCCTCGCGTCGGCAATGGTTGCGATGACAGTGTTGGCGAGGTCCTGCGCGATGATCTCACGCAGCAGCCAGGTCGCCGACCCCGACCGGTCGCTGTGATCGGCCAGCACCACCGGCGTGTTGCCAGCGGCGACGGCCTGCTTGGCCAGCGCGACGCCCTCGGCGATGCTGTACAGCCTGGTCGATTGCAGCAAGGCTTCGCGCAGCCGCCAGATCGTGCCGGCGAGATCGCGCGCGACCTGCTCGGCGAGCTTTGGATTGTCGTTGGTCAGAACCTGAACGGTCATGCCGACATCGGGAACGTCCGCGAACGGGAAGCCGAAGAAGATGTTGACGTAGACGTCGACCTCGCGGGCCTCCCAGACCAGCGCGCGCTGCACGAGATCCATCCAAGGCCGCGCCCCGGTCCATTGCAGCACGGTGGGCGAGATCACGGGAACCTTGATCGTTCTGTGCGTCGGCTTGTAGGCGCCGCGGATCGCCCGCACCAGCATGCGTGCCGCGCGCTCACCCTGCAGATGCGCGTCATAATGCGGGAAATATTTGACCGCGAACGCCATGTCCGCCTGCTCGAGGAACGCCTCGTCCTCATTGCCGTGCGGATCGAACGTCGCCGCAATGAAGGCGGAGCGGCCGACCACTTCGCGGACCTGCCGCGCCAGATCGGCCTCCGGCCGCGGCACGTCGCGCACGGCCATCGCGCCGTGCAGGCACAGATAGACGCCGTCGAACGGGCCCTCTTCCTTCAGCCCGTCGATCATCTTGCCGGCAAAGGTGCGATAGGCTTCCTGGGTGATCCAGCCAGACCCGGTGTAGGTCTTCGGCCAGAGCGGGGATTCGATGCCGACCAGCTCGACCTCGGAGAACTCGCGTGCCACCTGCACGAAGCCGCCCATATAGTTCTTGGGATCGAACTGCAGCAGCGCCTCGCCTTTGGCCGGCGAGCCCGGATAGATGAAGTCGTCGAGCGTGGTCTCGTTCGGCAGGAACGAGACGGTTTCGTGGGAGAAATGCAGGACGGCGATACGTATCTTGCGATCGCTCATTATGGTGCGCCTCGGCTGTTTTCCGCATTGTGGCATTGAAGGCGCGGCGCGCCAATCCGCATTCGGTTTTTGCCCGCCAGACCTGCAAATACGCAGGTGCAGCGCAGCTTGCCGCCGCGCGGATTCTGCTATGGTCCGCGGCAACAAACGGGCCGCGGCCCCGCAGATATCTCGAGGAGAGAACGCCATGAATCCCCCCGTCAGCTCGCCCGCGATCAAGGTCGTCAAATCCGTCCGCGAGCAGGTGAGCGCCGAGGAGTGGCAGGCCCGCGTCGATCTTGCCGCCTGTTATCGGCTCACGGCGATGTACGGCATGACCGAGATGATCGCGAACCACATCTCCTGCCGCGTGCCCGGCACCACCGACCAGTTCCTGATCAATGCCTACGGCATGCTGTACGAGGAGATCGACGCCTCCAGCCTGATCAAGGTCGACGTCGAAGGCAACACGCTGCTCAACGCAACCGACTACGACGTCAATGTCGCGGGCTTCGTCATTCACAGCGCCATCCACATGGCCAAGCACGACATGGATTGCGTCGCGCACACCCATACCCCGGCCGGCATGGCGGTCTCCGCGATGGAATGCGGCCTGCTGCCGCTGGCGCAGACCTCGATGCGCTTCCTGCACATCGCCTATCACGACTTCGAGGGCATCGCCGACAATGTCGACGAGCGCGAACGCCTGGTCCGCGACCTCGGCGACAACGAGGCGATGATCCTGCGCAACCATGGCCTGCTGGTTGTCGGCCGCACCGTGCCCGCCGCCTTCAACGTGCTGTTCCGCCTCGAGCGCGCCTGCCAGACCCAGGTGATGGCGCTGTCCTGCAACACCAAGCTGATCTATCCGCCGCAAAATATCCTCGAAGACACCTATGAGCGGATGCTGCCGAAGCCCGGCCGCGCTGCCCGCAACGGCGAACTCGCCTGGCCCGCGCTGCTGCGCAAGCTCGACCGGGCGGATCCGTCGTATCGGGATTGAGAGCGAAAGCCGGCGCAGGCTTTCTCCATTCGTCGTCCCGGCGAAAGCCGGCAACTGTTATGTTGGTTTGGTCTGCAGGTACGGCTTTCGGTCTCGCATCATGGCA